>JAYUBK010000260.1:0-12198 GCA_043740835.1 Chloroflexota bacterium | reverse complement strand
AGGCCCTCGATGGTGCCGACATCAGCTTCGTGACCAGGCGCGCGACAGAGAAGCCAATCGCCGGCGGCCGGGTCCTGACCTGGTGGGCGACGGAGTGGCGCGCCCTGGCACGTGGCGCCGATCTCCTCGTCAACACGACACCCATCGGCCGCAACGGCGACCTGCCCTGCGCCATCGAGGACATCCCGGCCCAAGGAGCCGTCATCGACCTCGTCTATGCCAGTCCGACAACGCCGCTGGTGGCGGCGGCTCGCGGTGCCGGGAGACCCGCCGCGGATGGCTGGACGGTCCTCCTGGGGCAGGGCGCGGCCGCGTTCAAGGCATGGACCGGCCTCGAAGCCCCGCGTGAAGCGATGCGTCGGGCGCTCTCGTCGTGAGCCATGCCCTGACCCTCCGCTCGCTTCTCGTCGGGGTCGGCTGGGGACTCCTGGGCGGCGCCGTCGGCTTCGGCATCAGGCGCCTGTCCGTCTACCTGGCCCGCACCGAGGAGCTGGAGTCCGGCTTCAAGCGCTGGCAGGTCTGGGGCCCGCCCGTCCTCGCCGCCATCCTTTTCGGGCTGTTCGGCCAGCGCTACGCGAACGACATCCCGGTGCTCCTCATCCGCACGCTCTGGGTGGCGGTGCTCGTCCAGGTGATCTTTTTTGACGCCGAGCACCGCCTGATCCTCGACAAGGTGATGTTCCCGTCGATGATCGTGGCCCTCGGCCTCAGTTTCGTCACGCCCGACCTCGGGTTCCTCAACGCCCTGCTCACGGGGCTGGCGGCCGGAGGCGGATTCCTCTTGCTGGCACTGCTCGGCGCGATGGTGTACGGAGGCGACGCACTCGGACTCGGCGACGTCAAGCTGGTGGCCTTTATGGGACTCATCCTCGGGTTCAACCTGCGCACGCTCCCGATCGTCTCAGCGCTCTTCTTCGGGGTGCTTTTGGCGGGCGTGATCTCCCTCGTCCTCGTGCTCACGAGGATCCGAACCATGAAGGATGCGATCCCCTACGGGCCCTTCCTTGCGACCGGAGCCCTGATCGTTCTCTGGCGACTCGCGCCTCTCTAATAGCCTCGGGGACGGCACAATAGCCCGGTGAGCAACCTGATGCCCGGCGAGTCCCTCGTCCTTAAGGCCCACCAGCACTGGGTCGTGCTCGTTAAGCCGCTCCTGATCCCGATCCTGCTCCTCGCGGGCGCCGTGGTCTACGACTTCGTCTATCCGGTCCACCGCCTGTTGGTCTCGCTGGCCGTTCTGGCGGTCGCGCTGCTCTGGTCCATCGTGGTCTACGTGCGCTGGAATGCGCGCGGCTTCACCGTCACGGACCGGCGCGTGCTGCTGGATACCGGGGTTTTCTCGCGCATTTCGAAGGTCATCGCCCTCGATCGTGTCCAGGACATCACCACCAATCAGAGCATCCTCGGCCGGATGCTGAATTACGGCCGCATCGAGATCGATTCGGCGGGAGCGGCCGGTGCCGAGGTTCTGACCGCGATCCCGAACCCGCAGAAGTTCCGCGACGAGGTCTTTGTCCGCGCCGAGGCGCTTCGAACACAGGGAGTCGGCACTCCTCCAGCCTCCGTCTGAGGGTTCACATGACCGCCTTCCGGTGGTTCACCGCCGGCGAATCCCACGGACCGCAGCTCACAGTCATCATCGAGGGCATGCCGGCCGGGCTCGAGATCAGCCAGGAGGACCTCCGCCGGGACCTCAAGCGGCGCCAGGGAGGCCACGGCCGTGGCGGGCGGCAGCAGATCGAGACCGACCAGGCCCGCATCGTGGGCGGAGTGCGCGGTGGCGTCAGCCTGGGCAGTCCCATCGCGCTGGTCCTGGAGAACCGCGACCACGCGAATTGGCTGGCCGAGATGGCGCCCGGTAAAGAGGGATTCGAGCCCAAAGCCATAACCCGCCTTCGTCCCGGCCATGCCGACCTGGCCGGTGCGCTCAAATACGGGCACAAGGACGTCCGCAACATCCTCGAGCGCTCCAGCGCCCGGGAGACGGCGGCCCGGGTCGCCGCCGGGGGCGTGGCAAGGAAGCTGCTCGAGGCATTCGGGATCGAGATCCTCAGCTTCACCCAGTCGGTCGGCGCGATCGACGCCGGCTATTCGGCCATCGACCCCGACACCGTCGAGGCCGGGGCCATCGAGGAATCGGTTGTCCGTTGCCCCGACCCGGAGCTGTCGGCGCGGATGGTTGCCGCCATCGACGAGGCGGGCGAGAGGGGCGACACCCTGGGCGGGACATTCCGGGTCGTGGCACGTGGACTGCCAATCGGGCTCGGGAGCCACGTCCACTGGGATCGCAAGCTCGACGCGCGCCTCGCGATGGCGATCATGAGCATCAACGCCGTCAAGGGCGTCGAGTTCGGCGCCGGTTTCGAGGGCGCCGCCCGTCCGGGCTCGGAATTCCAAGACCAGATCGACTTCCAAGCCGGGCACTTCAAGCACCTCAGCAACCGTGCCGGCGGGCTCACCGGGGGAACCACTAACGGCGAGTCGCTCGACATCCGAGTTGCGCTGAAGCCGATCTCGACGATGAAGAAGCCGATGCAGTCGGTGGACCTCCTGTCGAAGGAGCGCGTCGAAGCCCACTACGAGCGCAGCGACGTCTGCGTCGTCCCGGCCGCCGGCGTCATCGGCGAAGCAATGGTGGCCCTCACCCTGGCCGAAGCCTTCCTCGAGAAGTTCGGCGGCGATTCCATGCGGGAGATCGGGCGCAATCACAGCTCTTACGTCGACACGCTGATCGGATGAGCCCTCGGCCCCCCGGCAGCGTTTCGGAGGTCATCGAGGCGTGCGCCGAGTAACTGTCAGCCTGCCGCTCGCGAGCTACCCGGTCCTGATCGGCTCCGACGCCAGCGCCGAATTCGCCGCCCACCTCCGGGGCCCGGTCGTGACCGTCTTCGATCCCGGAATACCGGACGGGGCGGTTTTCGAGCTCCTCCGGGAATTGCGCGGCGAGGAGGCGCTTCACAACCTGGTCAGCGTCGAGGGCGGCGAGGCTGCGAAGACTCTGTCGAGCCTCGGCCGGCTGCTGGGCCGCATCGAGCGGCTGGGCATCGACCGCGGCGGCACGGTCCTCGCCATCGGCGGCGGCACGATCGGGGACCTGGCCGGCTTTGCTGCCGCGGTCTGGCTGCGAGGCGTCCGCTACCTCAACGTCCCGACCACCCTTTTGTCGATGGTCGACTCCAGCGTCGGCGGTAAGACAGGCGTCAACACGGAGCGCAGCAAGAATGCCGTGGGAGCCTTCTGGCAGCCGGCGGCGGTCCTTGTCGATCCCCGCTTCCTGGCGACGCTTCCGGAGGACCAGGTGGCCTCCGCCTACGGGGAGATCGTCAAGTACGCGGTCACTCTCGATCCCGAACTCATCCCCTCCATCGAGTCCGGATTGTCGGATGTCGAGGAGGTCATCGAGCGCTGTGTCAGGGCCAAGGCCTCCGTGGTCGGTGGCGATGAGCGCGACATCGGTGCTCGGGCTATCCTCAACTACGGACACACGGTCGGCCACGCTCTCGAGGAGGCCTCCGGCTACACCCTGGCCCACGGGAGGGCCGTCGCCGTCGGGATGCGCGCCGCGGCTCGGATCTCGCGGCGCCTAGGGCTCTGCGACGACGAGTTTGTCGGCCTCCAGGACAGCCTGCTGGCGGCGCGCGGCCTCCCGGGGCCCATTCCTCCGGAAATCACGGCCGAGGATGTCCTCGAAGCGCTTCCCCGCGACAAGAAGTCCCGCAACGGGGAGATCGGGTGGGTTCTGCCAAGGCGTCTCGGCCAGGCGGAGACCGGCCACCGGGTGGCACCGGAAATCGTCGCCGAGGTGGTGGCTGAGATACTTGGCACCGTATGAGACGCCTCGTCGTGGCCAATGGCCCCAACTTGAACACGCTCGGAATCCACGGCGGCCAGACCCTGGCCGACATCCAGGCCCAGATGGATGTTCGCGCCGAGGAACTCGACCTGAAAGTCGGCTTCTTCCAATCCAATCACGAGGGCGAGATCATCGACCGGCTGCAGGCTGAAGCGCCGGGGTCGGTGGGCGTGATCATCAACCCGGCCGGCCTGGCCCACTACTCCATCGCTCTCTACGATTGTCTGAAGGCCCTTTCGGTACCCGTCGTCGAGGTTCACCTCAGTAACGTCTACGCCCGCGAGGAGGCATTTAGCGCCAACAGCGTCACGGCCCCGGCGGCCCGGGGAATCATCTCCGGCCTGGGGGGCCGTGGCTACGTTTTAGCAATGGAGTATCTGAATGGTCTCGACGAATGATTTCCGGGTAGGCACGGCGTTTGAGATGGAGGGCCAATTGCTCTCGATAGTCAACGTGGAGCACATCAAGATGGCTCGCGCAGGGGCGGTCATCAAGGCAAAACTGCGCAACCTGACCACCGGCTCGATCTTTGAGCAGTCCTTCCGCAGCGGCGACAAGTACAAGGTGGTTCGGATCGAGAAGACGGAGTCGACCTATCTCTACAGCGACGGCGACATGTACCACTTCATGGACACGTCGACCTACGAGCAGGTGCCTTTGAACAGGGAGATGGTCGCCGACTCGCTGCCCTACCTGAAGGAGGGCAACTCCGTTGCGATTCTCCGCTACGAAGAGAAGATCCTGGGAGTCGAGGTGCCGATCAACGTCGACCTCGAAGTGACCCAGACGGAGCAGGGCATTCGCGGCGACACCGTCTCGGCCTCATTCAAGCCTGCCAAGCTCGAGACCGGGGCGACGGTGATGGTCCCCCTCTTCGTCAACACCGGCGATCGCATCAAGGTCGACACGAGGACCGGCGACTACATGGAGCGTGTCTGAAGAACGTCAACTCCCCAGCGGGCCCACGAGTGTCGTCGGGCATGGGAAAGTCGTCGTCGGTGACACCGGCGAAGACCGGGGCGGGAAGGTCTGCCCGCCACCCAGCCGTGGCGAAGCCGCTGCTCCCTGGATACAGCGCTGGGCGGCCGTCGACCGTAAACAATGAGAGATGCCATCGGAGTGGGCGTTAGACTCAGCCGCAATGGACGTTCAGGAGCCGACGCTGGGCGGAGTGCGGGTGGCAAACGAAGTCATCGCCAGCATCGCCGGCATGGCTGCCTGCGAGATAGACGGCGTTTTCGCGATGGACGAGGCCAACGCCCGCTCCATCTCGGATCGGTTGAAGCGCCAATCCGCGCATCGCGGCGTCCGCGTCTCCATCGATGGAGGCCGCGCCATTCACCTCGACGTCTTCCTTACCATCGCTTCGCGAGCGGCCGTTCCGCAGTTGGCCGAGGCGGTGCAGGTCAATGTCACCGAGGCGGTCGAGCGGATGCTCGGGCTAGTGGTCGCCGAGGTTAACGTCGTGGTCTCCTCCGTCGCGTTCTGAGCTGGGGGCAGCGCACTGAGTTGGGGCGCCGTCACCAGGCAAGGGAGCTTGCGCTGAAGGTGCTTTTCGAGCTCGAGACGGATCCCAAGGATGCGGTCGTGGCGCTGCGCTTCAGGGCCGAGGAAGAGGGGATGGGGCCGGACATCGCCGCCTTCGCCGAGGGACTCGTCAAGGGCGTCACCGACCACCAGGCAGAGCTCGACATCCTGATCGCAGGTGCCAGTCGGAACTGGAAGCTGGAGCAGATGGCGAAGGTGGACCGGATCATCCTGCGCATCGCCGCCTACGAACTGACAGTGGCGCGCAACGTGCCGCCGCGGGCAGCCATAAACGAGTCGATCGAGCTTGCCAAAACATTCAGTGGCGAGGAGGCCGGCAGGTTCGTCAATGGCGTCCTCGGCAAGATCGCCGCAGCGGGGTCGCCAAGTTGACAGAGGCGCAGCCCGCCGAAAACCTCGACGCGCTGCTCGAGCGGGCGGAGAAGACGATCGCCAGGCTCTCAGACGGGCGCCTTCCGCTTGAAGAGCTGGTTCTCGCCTATGGAGATGCGGGCCGCCTCATCGCCGAGGCGGAGGCTCGGTTCGCCAGCCTGCGCGAGCGCGCGGGGCAGGGCTCCTGAGACGATCGTCGAGGTGAAGACGTGGAACTACCTTGTCATCCCGCTCGTCTCCTGGACCATCGCGCAGGTAATGAAGGTCACCCTCGAATCCATCAAAGTCCGCCGCATCAACCTTCGTGGCCTCGCTGAGACGGGTGGCATGCCGAGCTCGCACAGCGCCATCGTGGCCGGCCTCACGACCGCGGTCGGGCGGTTCGACGGTCTCAATTCAGCGGCCTTCGCCGTGGCACTCATATTCACTTTTGTTGTGATGTACGACGCCACCGGTGTGCGCCGCGCCGCCGGCCGCCAGGCTGCGGTGCTCAACCGCCTCGTGGAAGACCTATTCCATCAGCGCGGAGTGCGAGAGGACCGGCTCCGCGAGCTTCTCGGACACACCCCTGTCGAGGTCCTGGCCGGAGCTGCTCTGGGCGCGCTGGTCGCCATCGCGGCGCCCTGATGCACCGCCTGGACCAGGCCCTCGCCGAGCGCGGCATGGTCGAGTCGCGCAGCCGGGCACAGGCACTGATAATGGCTGGCCGGGTCCGCGTCAATGACGCGACGGAGAGGCGTCCCGACCGCCCCGTGAAGGCGGACGACGAGCTTGCAGTGGACGGCGCCGAGAGTTGGGCCAGCCGCGGCGCCCTCAAGTTGGCGCCCGCGCTGGACGCATTAGGCGTCGACCCGGGGGGGCGCGTCTGCGCCGACATCGGAGCGTCCACCGGCGGATTCACCGACCTCCTTCTGCGACGCGGCGCGGCGCGAGTCTTTGCGGTGGACGTGGGGCGGGGTCTGCTGGCCTGGAAGCTGCGCCAGGATCCGCGCGTGGTCCTCATGGAGCGCACCAATGCCCGGGACCTGGCCCCCTTTTCCGAACCCGTCACCCTGCTGACGGTGGACGTCTCCTTCATCGGTCTCGAGAAGGTGCTTCCCGCGCTTCGGCGGTCGGCGCCGGAGGCGGAGGTCGTGGCGCTCTACAAGCCACAGTTCGAGCTTCCAAGGACGGACGTCGGGCCGGGCGGCGTCGTGCGTGACGACAGTCTTGTCGAGCGCTCGATGGCCGCCTTCAGAGGCTGGTGCGCCGCCAACGGCTACCGGGTGGTCGGCCAGGCGCCGGCGGGCTTACGCGGGGCGGACGGCAACCAGGAGCACTTCCTCCACCTGGTACCTGTCAATTGACACTCCCGAGCTCCGTTTGCGTTCTCTACCACCCGCGGGTCCACGGCCGGGACGAGAGGCTCATCGGGGTAGAGTCCGTTCTGGCCAGGTTGGGCGTCAAGAGCTGGCGCCATGAGCGCGACGGAGGGTCCGGCGGATTGGCCGAGCGGATGCGCAACACAGCGCTGGTGCTCACGCTCGGAGGAGATGGCACCTTTCTCTTCGGCGCCCGCCTTGCCAGCCCTCACGGCGTACCGGTGCTGGGGGTCAATCTGGGCCGGCTGGGGCTTCTGACGGAGTTGGAACCGGACGGAGTCGAATCCGGTCTCCGGAGGTTCCTCGACGGTGACTACCGGGTCGAGGAGCGCACCATGCTCTCGGCGGCGCTGATGCGTGGGGGGAGGGTGCGCGAGCGGTCGCTCGGCCTCAATGAGGTCATGGTCCATCGCAGCCCCTCGTTGAAGTTGATCCGGTTCGAGATGGCGATGGACGAGCAGCAGATCGGCACCATCGACGCGGACGGCGTCCTCGTCGCGACTGCGACCGGCTCGACGGCCTATTCGCTTGCTCTCGGCGGCCCGATTCTCGAGCCGACACTCCCGGACCTCGTGCTGGTGCCCATGAACCCATTCGCACTCTCGGTGCGGCCGATCGTCCTCAACCCGAACATCGACGTCCGCATCACTCTCGCCGCGAACGGAGCCTCCGTTGTCACCGACGGCTTCCTGACCTGGTCCGCGGAGCCCGGGGACGAGATTCGCGTTCACGCCTTCCGGCGGCGTCTGAAGCTGGTCCGCTTCGGGCCTCCCGCCGACTTCTACAGGATCCTCAGGGAAAAAATCGGCTGGGGAACCCCGCTGGTCCCCCGCCCGCATGCTTAAGTCGGTCCGCGTTCGCGAGTTGGCTCTCATAGCCTCGGCCGACGTCAGCTTCGGTCCGGGCCTGAACCTGCTGACGGGGGAGACGGGCAGTGGTAAGTCGCTGATCGTGGACGCGCTGGCGCTCACGCTCGGCGCCCGCGCCAGCACCGATCAGGTTCGCCATGGGGCCGAGCGCGCCCTCGTGGAAAGCGTTTTCGAGATCTCGGGTGTGCCGGCGGCGCTGGAGATGCTCGCCGAGATGGGCTTCGAAGCTGAACCAGAGCTGGTCCTGAGTCGAGAGATCGGCGGCCGCGGTGGGGCGCGGCTCAATGGCCGCCCTGCGTCCCCGGGGCAGCTGCGCCAGCTGGGGCGCCTCCTGGTTGACGTGCATGGCCAGCATGAGCACCAATCGCTCCTCGACCCAGACGCCCAGACAGCGCTCCTTGACACCCTCGGGGGAAGCCTGTCTGCTCGCGAAGAGGTGAGTGCGGCACACGCAGAATGGAGGCAGGCCGGGGCGCGCCTTGATGACCTCCAGCGCTCCCGTGCTCGGGGCGACAGGGAGATGGAGTTCATGGAATGGCAACTGGCCGAACTCCGTGCCGCCGACCTCCGGCCGGGAGAGGACGAGGAGCTTGCCGCCGAGCGCACGGTCGGCCGCCATGCTGTCCGCCTCATCGAGCTGGCGCAGGGGGCGCGGGAGGATGTCGACGGGGCCGAGGGCCCGGCCCGGGCCCTGGCCCGCCTGCGGACGGCGGCCGAGCTCGACCCCCGCCTGGCGGGGCTGCCGGTGCGTCTCGACGGCCTGGTGGCGGAGTTGGAGGACCTGGGCGGGGAGCTGCGTCGCTACGTCGAGTCGGTCGACGCCGATCCCGGCCGGCTGGAGGCGGTCGAGGATCGGCTGGCCAAGCTGGAGTCGATCAAGAAGCGATTCGGGGGCACTCTCGACGCGGCGGTCGCCGAGCGGGAAAGGTTGGCGGCCGCCCTGCTGGGAGGGGAGGATCTCGAGGCTGCGATCGCAGGCGCCGAGCGCGAGGTCGCCAATAAACGATCCGGCCTGGAGAAGGTGGCAGCCCGACTAACGGAGCGTCGCCTCGACGCGGCTGCCAGGCTCGGCCGGGACGTGACAGCCGAACTGGCAGGGCTGCGCCTTGTGGGCGCCCGCTTTGAGACCGTCCTCGAGTCCCGTCCCGACATCGCACCTGAGGGCGCCGAGCAGGCCGTGATGCGCTTCTCGGCCAACCCCGGCGAGCCGCTCGGCCTGCTCTCGCGCGTGGCCTCGGGTGGCGAGCTCTCACGGGTGATGCTCGCGATCAAGACAGTTGGGGCCGAGGCCGACAAGCTGCCGACCCTGATCTTCGACGAGGTCGACGCCGGGATCGGCGGCGAGGCTGCGCTCCAGGTCGGGCTCCGGCTGCGCGCTCTTGGCGGTTCCAGGCAGGTCCTCGTCGTCACGCACCTGGCCCAGATCGCCTGCTACGGCGACCACCATCTCGTTGTCGACAAGGCACGCGGTGGCGAGGGTCGCAATGTCGTTCGCGTGCGGGAGCTCGCCGGCGGGGAGGAGCGGGCCGCCGAGCTGGCCCGGATGATGGGCGGCGCTGTCACCGAGAAGGCGCTCGCCCGGGCCCACGAATTGATGGAGGAGGCACGAGGTTGAAGCACGCGATCCTTGGCGCCGGCGGCATCGGCGGTTTCATCGGGGCGGCTCTGGCTCGCGCGGGCCACGAGGTCACGCTCATCGTTCGGAGTCCCCAACACCCCCGCCAGATCCGCCTCGAGAGCAAGATCCTGGGTGACTTCACGGCCGAGGTGAGGACCGCGACCACCCTCCCGAAAGGGATGGACGTGCTCTGGGTGACCGTGAAATCACAGCAACTCGAGGATGCCCTGACCGCGGCTCCCGCTTCGGAACTCGGGGATGCCCAGGTGGTGCCACTTCTGAACGGAGTCGAGCACGTCGCGCGGCTGCGGGAGGTCTACGGCCGGGAGAGGGTCACACCGGGGGTGATCGGGGTTGAGTCCGAACGGGTCGCGCCCGGCCTGTTCAGGCAGCTGTCGCCATTCGCTCGGGTAGAACTTGCCGGGCCACGTGCTTCCGAGATCGCGGCAGAACTGGCGACCGCGGGCATCCCGGCGGTGGAAGCCCGAGAAGAGGGCGCCATGCTCTGGCGCAAGCTGGCCGGGTTGGCGTCGATGGCCCTGACGACGACCAGCCTGCAGGCGCCGGTCGGGGCAGTCCGCGCCGATCCTGTGTGGCTCGCAAGGATGCTGGCGGTCGCAGGCGAAACGTGCGCAATCGCGCGGGCCGAGGGGGCCGACGTTGATGTGGCCGCGATCCGGGAATTCATCCTCACAGTCCCGGACGCGATGCGATCCTCGATGCAGAAGGACAGGGCCGCGGGGAACCCGATCGAGCTCGACGCCATCGCCGGCGCGGTGCAGCGTGCGGGGCGGCGCAACGGCGTCCCCACACCCGTCGTCGATGAACTTGTCGCCCGTCTCGCCTGACCGTGGCTGCCCGAAGGCTCTTCGCGGGACCTCACGACACGCGGATAAGGCGAGCTCTCTGCATCGTCGCGCACCCCGACGACATCGAGTTCTACTGCGGCGGCAGCGTCCTCCTCCTGACGGGGCGCGGCGCCTCCGTCGACTTTGTGATCGCGACGTCGGGCGACAAGGGCACGCGCGAGCCGGGGCTTGACTCGGCGGGCGTGGCCCGGACAAGGGAAGTCGAACAGGAGGCGGCTGCGCGGGTGCTGGGGGCCGGTCGAGTTGCCTTCCTCCGTTACCCTGACGCCGAGCTCGTCGACTCCATCGACTTCCGCGCCAGGCTTGTCGGCGAGATCCGGACTTCGAAGCCGGACCTGATCTTCACGTTCGATCCGACGGCCGGTTACAGGCAACACCCCGACCATCGCGTCACCGGTCGGGTCGCGCTGGACGCCGCCTGGCCCTGCGCCCGGGATCGGCTCTCCTTCGCGGACCGGGGCGAACCGCACGAGACTGCCGAAGCGTGGTGCTTCGCGGGGCCCAGCCCGGACCTGATCGTCGACGTCAAAGGCGTCCTCGACGACAAGATCGATGCTCGCCTGGAGCACAGGAGCCAGACCGGCAGCCCCGCCGCCCTCCGTCGTCGCTGGCGGGCGATCGGCGCCGAGGAACGTTTCAAGCAGGTGGACCTGCGCTGAGCATGGCGGCCTGGACTCTGAGCAGGCCGTCGATGTCGGCTCCCGTCGCACTGATGTAGAAGACGACGACGCCGCGGCGGCCGGCGGCGGCCGCCAGCGCTCCGGAGCGACCCTCGGCGCATTGGTCGAGACCAGTAGTCGCAGGACACGAAGTGGCGACAAGCGGAGCCTTCACGGCGAGCGCTCCCCAGTAGGCGAATGCGTTTCGAGCACCTGCCAGTCGCAGGCTGACCAGGAGTTTCTCCTCCGCGGTGCGCGGTCCTGATCCAAAAGTCCGGACGGCCTCGTCGGCCCAGTCGAATGTCTGGTAGAGCTCGAGCGCCGTCGCCTGGTCGCGCTCTTCTGATGCGGCCTGCAGGTACCCGAGGTGGTCGCGGGCCACAAGACCTGGCAGGCCAACCTGCGCAGGGGTGAGGACATAGGCGGCGGGCGGTCGTGGAGCAGTCGGGGACGGGCCCGGTTCAGGGGCACTCGTCGAGGGCCTCGGCGACGCCTGCGCGACGGGTGCGGGGGTCCCCACGCAATCAGCCACCAAGATCAGGGTCGCGACGCCCAGGGCTGCCGCCCGGGTCAGCCTGGAGAGAGCCACGCGGCTATCATGTCGGTCCGATGGACCAGCCGGGGGAACGCGCGCGCCTTCAGGTGGCGACACCGATTTTCGAAGGTCCACTCGAGCTTCTTCTCGCCCTCGTCGAGCGTGAGGACCTCGACATCCTCGACGTCCCACTCGCGTCGCTGACCGAGGCTTACCTGGCCGAGATCGCCGCGCTGGCGCGACCCGACCCCGCCGAGATGGCCGAATTCCTGTGGACGGCGGCCCGTCTCCTCCTCCTGAAGTCGATCCGGCTCCTGCCCGGCGAGACGCCTGACGAAGAGGAGGTCGAGTTGCTCGGGTGGGAAGAGGACGTGCGCCGCCGGCTCGAGGAGTACAGGGTCTACAAGGAGGTGGCGAGAGGCCTGATGGAGCGCGCCGCCGCCGATCCGGTGGCGTTTCCATCCCCGGTCCGGATGATCGAGGTAGAGGGCCAGGAGGCGCCGCTCGAGGTGGG
>JAYUBK010000259.1:0-12217 GCA_043740835.1 Chloroflexota bacterium | reverse complement strand
TACCCTTCTTTCCTGGGCGCGGGCGTCTATTACCACTACCGCCCGGTGCTTGTCGATACCGTTGTTTCGCGCGGCGAGTTCCTCACTTCCTATACGCCTTACCAGGCGGAGATTGCGCAAGGAACGCTGACCACCATCTTTGAATTTCAAACGATGGTCTGCCAGTTGACCGGAATGGAAGTCGCCAATGCTTCCATGTACGACGGATCGTCGGCGGTGCCGGAAGCGGCGATGATGGCGATTCGAGTGACGGGGCGCCGCCGCGTTCTCGTTTCCCGAACGGTGCATCCGGAATATCGCGAGGTGCTGCGGACGTACGCGCAACATCAAGGCATGCCGATCCAGGAATTCGGCTACGAGAACGAAACCGGGACGATCGATACCGCCGATCTCGAATCGAAGCTGGATAACAGGACGGCGGCGGTCATTATCCAATCGCCGAACTTTTTCGGCGTGGTCGAGAACGTTTCCGAGGCGGCGCGAATCGCGCACGCCGGCGGCGCGCTACTGGTGGACGTATTCACTGAAGCGGTTGCACTGGGAGTGATCGCGCCGCCTCGCGATGCCGACATCGTCGCGGGCGAACTGCAATCGTTCGCGATCTCGCCGAGTTATGGCGGTCCCTTTGCCGGGATCATCGCGGCGAAGGAGAAATTCATCCGCCAGATTCCGGGCCGGCTGGTCGGCGAGACGAAGGACGCGAACGGCGACCGCGCATTTTGCCTGACGCTGTCCACCCGCGAGCAACACATCCGCCGCGAGAAGGCGACCAGCAACATCTGCACCAATCACGCCCTCTGTGCGCTCGCCGCAACCGTCTATCTCGGCTATATGGGCCCTGACGGACTCCGCTCGATCGCCGAGACCAGCCTCAGCCGCGCGCACCACCTGGCAGGCGAGCTGGCCCGAATTCCGGGGTTCGAGCCGGCGTTTGCCGGCGCGCCCTTCCTGAACGAGTTCCCGATGCGCGTCCCCGACGCAGGTGCCCTGCTGGCGCGCCTCGGCGCGAGAGGAATCCTCGGCGGACTGCCCGCGGGCCGCTGGTTCAGGGAGCTCGACGGCGTCCTGCTCTTCTCCTGCACGGAGCTCAATGACGCGGCGGCAATCGGCGACCTTGTCGAGGCCTGCCGGTGACCGAATCGCTCCTCTTCGAGAAGAGTCGTTCGGGGCTTCCCGGTCCCCGCCTGCCCAGGGCGGGCGTACCCGCGATCGAAGCCTCGTCAGTGATCCCAGCGGCGAACCTGCGCAGAAGGGAGGCGCTCCTGCCTCGGGTCAGCGAGCCCGAGTTGATGCGCCACTTCAGTCGCCTCGGGGCCATGAACTTCTCGATCTCCACGAACTTCTACCCGCTGGGCAGCTGCACCATGAAGTACAACCCGGTCACGAACGAGGTGGCCGCCGCACTGCCCGGTTTCGCCTTTTTACATCCCTATCAGCCAGAGGAGACCATCCAGGGCGCCCTCGAACTGATGTGGGAACTCGAGCAGGCTCTCTGCTCGATAGTCGGGGTCGACAGGATGTCGCTTCAACCGGCGGCCGGCGCCCATGGCGAGTGGGCCGGGTTGCGCATGATCCAGGCCTTCCACGAGGCGCGAGGTGACGAGCGAACGGAGGTCCTGGTGCCCGACAGCGCCCATGGGACCAACCCCGCCAGCGCTGCGCTCTGCGGCTTCAAGGTGGTCGAGATCAAGAGTGGGGCCGACGGCCGGCTGGATCTGGCGGACATCGAGGCGAAGCTGTCCGAGAAAACCGCCGCCTTAATGCTCACGAACCCGAACACTCTCGGACTCTTTGAAACCGAGATCGCCGAAGCGGCCCAACTCGTACACCAGGTCGGGGCCAAGCTGTACTACGACGGAGCCAACCTCAACGCCCTTATGGGGATCTGCCGTCCTGGCGACATGGGTTTCGACGTCGTTCATCTGAACCTGCACAAGACTTTCACAACACCCCATGGCGGCGGTGGCCCCGGCGCCGGTCCCGTGGGCGTCATGAAGGAGATGATCCCCTTCCTGCCGATCCCGGTGGTTGAGAAATCGGGATCAACCTTCCGACTCGAATACGACCGTCCCCAGAGCATCGGTCGAGTGCGCAGCTTTTATGGCAACTTCGGGATGTTGGTCCGAGCCCTGACCTACATCGTCGCGATGGGAGGCGACGGGCTCAGCCAAGCCTCCAACGACGCCGTCCTCTCGGCCAATTACGTCCGCCAACGCCTCGAGGGCATACTCGACTTTCCCCAGCCGGGCCCTTGCAAGCACGAGTTCGTCGCGTCGGCGAAGACGCTCGCGGGCAAGGGGGTCAGGGCTCTCGACCTCGCCAAGGGTCTCCTCCAGCGCGGGTACTACGCTCCCACGATCTACTTTCCGCTGATCGTGCCCGAGGCGGTGATGGTGGAGCCGACGGAAACGGAGTCGAAGGCTACCCTCGACGCCTTTACAGATGCCGTTGCGGAAATCGCCGCCATCGCCGAGACTGACCCCCAGCGCATCCGGGACGAGCCGACCAACCTCCCCGTTGGCCGAATCGACGAGGTGGCCGCAGCCCGCAACCCCGTCCTCCGCTGGAGGCCCCCGGAGACGTCCTAAAGGACCCCGGCGCCGGGCCCCCCAAAGGGGGGCCAGAACGCTTCATGTGGTAGAATATGGTCCTGTCCAACCCTACGTCTTGTTACAAACGCGCCCAACCCGTTGGTTGTGGCGTGCCCACGTGAGCCACGCATGAGCCAGGCTTACAGCGCCGACCAGATCCAGGTCCTCGAAGGGCTGGAGCCTGTCCGGCGCCGACCCGGCATGTACATCGGCTCGACCGACGTCCGCGGCCTGCACCACCTCGTCTGGGAGATCATCGACAACTCGGTCGACGAGGCACTCGCGGGCTTCTGCACGCGGATCGACGTCCGCATCAAGGCCGACGGCTCGGTCGAGGTCGAGGACAACGGGCGCGGCATCCCCACCGAGATCCACAAGGGCGAGGGCCGCAGCGCACTCGAGGTCGTCCTCACGAAGCTCCATGCCGGCGGCAAATTCGGTGGCGGCGGCTACAAGGTGTCCGGCGGCCTTCACGGCGTCGGTCTCAGCGTCGTTAACGCCCTCTCCGAGAAGCTGACGGTCCACGTCCACAACCACGGCAAAGTGCACTTCCAGGAGCACGTCCGCGGCGTTCCCCAGGCGGACGTGAAGGTCGTCGGCAAGACCGAGACCACGGGCACGATCACGCGTTTTTGGCCCGACCCGCAGATTTTCCCCGAGACGGGCTTCGACCGTCCGACGATCATCCATCGGATACGCGAGATGGCCTTCCTCAACAAGAGCCTGATGATCGCCTTCTCCGACGAGCGTGATGGCTTTGAGTACGCCTTCTACTTCGAAGGCGGCATCGTCAGCTTCGTCAAGCATCTCAATCGCGGCAAGGGCATCGTCAACTCGCCCATTTACGTTGAGCGGCAGGTCGAGGACACACTCATCGAGATCGCCCTCCAGTACAACCAGACGTTCGTCGAGAACGTGCTCAGCTTCGCCAACAACATCCATACGGCCGAGGGGGGCGCTCACCTCACCGGCTTTCGGACGGCGCTCACGTTCGCCCTCAACCGCTATGCACGGAAGGCCGGCCTCCTCAAGGAGTCCGATCCCAACCTCACCGGCGAAGACGCCCGCGAGGGCTTGACTGCGATCATCAGCGTGAAGCTGCTCGAGCCTCAGTTCGAGGGTCAGACGAAGACCAAGCTCGGCAACGCCGAGGTCCAGGGCCAGGTTTCCAACGTCCTCTCCGAAGGTCTGGTTCAGTACCTCGACGAGAATCCCAACGAGGGCCGCCGGATCATCGAGAAGTCGCTCACGGCGGCGCGGGCTCGCGAAGCGGCCCGACGGGCCCGCGACCTGGTGCAGCGCAAGTCGCTCCTCGAGTCGTCAACCCTCCCGGGGAAGCTGGCCGACTGCTCGGAGCGCGACCCCGCCCTCTGCGAGATCTTCATCGTCGAGGGCGACTCCGCCGGTGGCTCCGCCAAAGGTGGTCGCGACAGGCGCTTTCAGGCCATCCTGCCACTTCGCGGCAAGATCCTCAATGTAGAAAAGGCTCGGATCGACAAGGTCCTTGTCTCGGAGGCGATCCGCGACCTGATAACGGCCATGGGCACAGGCATCGGCGAGCGCTTCGACATCAACAAGGCGCGCTACCACCGGATCATCACCATGACCGACGCCGACGTCGACGGCAGCCACATCCGCACCCTCCTTCTGACGTTCTTCTTCCGCTACATGCCCGAGGTCATCGATCGCGGCTACCTGTACATGGCGCAGCCGCCGCTCTTCAAGGTCACCAAGGGCAAACAGTCGACCTGGGTCTACACCGAGCAGGAGCGCGACAAGGAAGTGAAGCGTCTCGGCGGCAAGGTCGAGGTCAGCCGTTTCAAGGGTCTCGGCGAGATGAATGCCGACCAACTCTGGGAGACGACGATGAACCCAGGCCAGCGCGTGCTCCTCCAGGTCAAGGTCGACGACGCGGCAGCTGCGAGCGACATTTTCGAGAAGCTGATGGGCACCGAGGTCGAGCCCCGAAAGAAGTTCATTCAGGCGCACGCCAAGAGCGTCCGCAACCTCGACATTTAGTGTTCGGGACCCGAAAGTCGCGCCCAACTGGCAGCGACGTCGATGTCCCCCGGGGCGAGGTTGCCCCGAATTTCGGAACTCGGACGCCAATAGCGATTTCAATGGGGTGACAGTTCGAATCGCGGTTGACGGAATGGGCGGCGACCTCGCGCCCGGCGAGATCATCTCGGGGGCCGTCGAGGCAGCCCGTGAGTACGGCTGCGAGATAACCATCGTCGGCCGGCCCGATCAAGTCCAGCCGCTCCTTGCCGGTCACCCCGAGCTCAGATTCCAGGCGGCCAGCGAGATCGTCGCCATGGATGACCATCCGGCCAAGTCCGTCCGCAGCAAGAAGGACAACTCGATGAGTGTGTGCGCCCGCCTCTGCAGGGAGGGGAAAGTCGACGGCTGGGTCTCGGCGGGAAACTCAGGGGCCATCCTGGCAGCGGCTCTCTTCATCCAGGGTCGCATCAAGGGGGTCGAGAGGCCGGCGCTGGGGACGATCCTCCCGACGAGCGGTGGGTTCACCTACTTCGTCGACGTGGGCGCGAACGTCGACAGCAAGCCCGAGTTCCTCGTCCAGTACGCCCAGATGGCAAACGTTTACGCAAAGTCGATGCTGGGCCGGGAACGCCCCCGGGTTGCGCTTCTCTCCAATGGCGAGGAGGCCTCCAAGGGCAACTCCCTCATCAAGGAGGTCTATCCCCGACTTAAAGAGTCCGGGTTGAACTTCGTCGGTAACGTCGAAGGTAAGGACATCTTCGCCGGCAAGGCGGATGTCGTGGTCGCCGATGGTTTCGTCGGGAACGTAGCAATCAAGATGGCGGAAGCCACGGCTGACTTTCTCTTCAAGACGCTTCGCGACGAATTGCCCACGTCGCCGCTCGGGGTGTTGGGGGGCCTGTTGATCCGCGGCAAGGTGCGCGGGATCCGGGCCCGCATCGACTGGCGCGAGTTCGGCGGGGCGCCGCTCCTGGGAATCGATGGAGTCGCGGTTGTCGCCCATGGCCGTTCGGACGCCCGGGCGACGAAGAACGCTATTCGAGTCGTCAAAGAGACAGTCGAGCAGGGACTCGTGGCCAAGATCGCCGCGGCGGTGGCGGCATGAGCCGGACGCGGGTTGTCGTGACCGGGATGGGGACCGTCAATCCGCTCGGCAAGACCCTGGACGAGTACTGGGACGGTCTCATCGAAGGACGCTCCACCGCACGAACCGTGGAGGCCTACCCGACCGATCGCCTGAATACGACCTTCGCTTGCATGATCTCGGACTTCGACCCCCTCGAGTACATGGACCGCAAGCTCGCCGGTCGCAGTGCGCGCTTCACGCAGATCGCCGTGGCGGCGGCTGGCCGGGCGATCGCAGACGCGACGCTTGATGTGGCCCAGGAGGACCCTTTCCGAGTCGGCGTCGAGATGGGGACCGGGATCGGCGGCTTCACGGAGATGGCCGCCGGCGCCCACAACTTCTACGCGGGCGGCCGCATCAGCCCCTTCCTGGCGCCGATGATCATCCCCAACATGGCCGCCGCCCAGGTCGCGATGAGCTTCGGGCTCAAGGGCCCCAATTCGACGATCACCACGGCCTGCGCCGCTTCCACGCAGTCGCTGGGGAGTGCAACCTGGACCATCCAGCGTGGTCACGCAGACGTGATGCTGGCGGGAGGGTCCGAGGCCAGCCTGAACCCCTTCGGAATCAACGCCTTCAACGCTATTCGAGCGCTTTCGACGCGCAACGATGACCCCGAACACGCCAGCCGGCCGTTCGACAGGGACCGCGACGGGTTCGTTCCCGGGGAAGGCGCCGGCATCCTCATCCTCGAGTCGCTCGACCACGCGCAGGCGCGGGGCGCCCGCATCTATGGCGAGATCGTCGGCGTCGGCGTGTCCGACGATGCATACCACCAGGTTGCGCCGGATCCCACCGGCCAGGGCCCGGCGCGCTGCATGCTGAATGCAATCGCGGACGCCGGCATCAAACCGGAGGAGATCGACTACGTCAACGCCCACGGCACCTCGACGCAACTCAATGATGCGGCCGAGACCAGGGCTCTCAAGCTGGCTCTCGGCGAGCACGCCTACAAGGTGCCGATAAGCTCCACGAAGTCGATGATCGGTCACCTCCTCGGGGCTGCCGGCGCCGTCGAAGCGATCGCCGTGCTTCTCTCGATGAATCGCGGCATGATCCATCCGACGATCAACTACCAGACTCCGGATCCCGATTGCGACCTCGACTACGTGCCCAACCAGGCGCGACGCGTCGATGTCGAGATCGCCATCTCGAACGGCTTCGGATTTGGCGGTCAGAACGCCACCGCCGTTTTCAAGAAATTCAAGGACTAGGCGCAGATGTCAGACGAAGTACAGAACAACGCAGGCACGATCCTCCCCAAGCAACTCATCGAGGAGATGACGAACTCCTACATGGAGTACGCGATGAGCGTGATCATCTCGCGCGCACTCCCGGACGTGCGCGACGGTCTGAAGCCGGTCCAGCGCCGGATCCTCTACGCGATGTTCGGCGAGGGCGCCACCGGCGGCTCCCGTCACAAGAAGTGCGCCGCTTTTGTGGGCCAGGTGATGAAGCTCTATCACCCCCACGGGGAGACCGCGATCTACGACGCCCTGGTTCGGATGGCGCAGCCCTTCTCGCTGCGGTACCCGCTGATCGACGGCCAGGGCAACTTCGGCTCCGTCGACGGTGACCGAGCCGCCGCCATGCGGTACACGGAGGCGCGCCTGGCTCGGATCTCGGACGAGGTCCTCGCCGACATCAACAAGAACACCGTCGACTTCGGCGAAAACTACGACGCCTCCGACGAGGAGCCGCTTGTCCTTCCGGCCCGGATTCCGAACCTGCTCATCAACGGCGCCACCGGCATCGCGGTTGGCATGACCACCAACATTCCTCCTCACAACCTCCGCGAAGTGTGTGCGGGCGTCAATCTGCTTCTAGAGAATCCAGACGCCACCACCGAGGACCTCACCCAGCTGGTGAAGGGCCCCGACTTTCCGACGGGCGGCACGATCATGGGGCTCGACGGCATCAAGTCGGCCTACGCCACCGGCCACGGCCGAATCATCGTGCGGGCCAAGCACCGATTCGAGGAGGCGGCCAACGGCCGCGAGCGGATCATCATCTACGAGCTGCCCTACGCCGTCAACAAGGCGAACCTCGTAATCAAGATCGCCGAGCTGGTCTCAGACCGCAAGCTGGACGGCATCGCCGACCTTGCCGACGAGTCCGACCGCGACGGAATGCGGATCGTCATCGAACTGAAGCGAGAGGCGCGGCCTTTCACAGTCCTCAACAACCTCTATAAGCACACTTCGCTTCAGCAGACCTTCGGCGTCATCATGCTGGCCCTCGTCGAGGGCCGGCCGTTGATCCTGAGCCTGAAGCAGATGCTTCAGCACTTCATCGAGCACCGCCGCAACGTCATCCTGCGGCGCACGCGCTTTGACCTTGAGGCAGCCCAGGACCGAGCGCACATCCTCGAGGGATTCAAGATCGCATTGGACCACCTCGACGAGGTCATCGCCACGATCCGCGCCGCGCAGGACGGAGAGGCCGCCAGCACCGCGCTGCAGGCGCAGTTCGGTCTCAGCGAGCGCCAGGCGAAGGCGATCCTGGACATGACCCTCCGCCGCCTCACCGCGCTCGAGCGCAACAAGATCGAGGAGGAGTACGAAGAGGTCATCAAGCTCATCGCCTACCTCGAGTCAATCCTTGCCTCCGAGCAGAAGGTACGGATGCTCATCAAAGAGGAGATGGACGACATCGTCAAGAAGTACGGCGACGATCGGCGGACGGAGATCTCCCTCGATCCCGCAACCGATCTCACCGCTGAGGATCTCATCCCCAAGGAAGAGGTTGTCGTCACGCTGACGCATCGCGGCTACATCAAGCGCCAGCCCTCGCGGACGTTCCGCTCACAAAAGCGGGGCGGAGTCGGGCTCCGCGGCGCCAAGCCGACGGCGGGCTCCGACGCGCCTTCCGGAGAGCGCGAGAGCGACTATGCCGAGCACCTCCTAATCACGCACACGCACGCATCGATGCTCTTCTTCACACAGTCGGGGCGGGTCTTCCAACTGCGCGTCCACGAGATCCCCGACCGCGAGCGCCAGGCCAAGGGCCTCCCGGTCAACAACCTCATCGACATCGACCTGAAAGAGCGCATCAGCGCCGTCTTCGTCCGGCCCGAGACCGAGGACGACGGCGCCCGCTACATGCTCATGGTCACCAAGGGCGGCTATATCAAGAAGACCGCTATGGAGCTCTACGCCAATGTGCGTCGCAATGGGCTCATCGCGATCAACCTGCAGCCCAACGACGAGCTCGACTGGGTCGCGCCCACGAGCGGTGGGGACGATGTCATCATCGCCACCGAACTCGGCAAGTCGATCCGCTTCAACGAGGAGGAGGTCCGCGCGATGGGCCGGGACACCCAGGGAGTCATCGGGATCAAGCTCCGCAAGGGCGACGCCGTGGCCGGAATGCTTGCCACCCAGGGCGACGGCGACCTGCTCGTTGTCACCAAGCGTGGGTATGGCAAGCGGACTCCGATCAGCGACTACCCGAGGCACCACCGGGCCGGCCAGGGCGTCTTCACGCTCCAGGTCACTGACAAAGTTGGCCGTCTCGCTGCGCTGCGCAACGCCAAAGACCCCGAGGAGGAGGTTCTGCTGATCACAGCAAGCGGCATGGTGCTGCGGACCATGGTCCAGGACATCCGCCAGATCGGGCGCCAGACGCAAGGTGTCATCGTCATGAAGATGCAGCCCACCGACGAGGTCGTCGCCTTCGCACCCGTCGGCATCAGCGACGACGAGGAACCGGCGGGCTGATGAACTGGGTCGGCAGGATCGGGATCGCGATGGCCGTCATCGGGCTCATCGCGATCCTCATCGAGCTGGCCCTGATCGTGCCCCGCGCCCTGCGGCTCAATTCGCGGATGGGTGCGCTCGTCGACTTCATCGAGGAGACTCGCGAGGCCGTCGAGGAAGCCGTGGCCGAATTGCGCACCGCCGGGCGCGAGACTCACATACTCTGGAAGCCCTACCGCAGGGGCTTTCGTTGGCTGTCCCATCCTCTCACCATCGCTTTCATCGAGTCCCACCGGAGGCGCCGCGCAGGCAATGGCATTGGCCGACAAGGAAATAGAGCATCTCAAGTCAATCGAGTGGCCCGCTGACGAGCTGATCCCGGACGCCGCGGTCCTCGCTGCCATCAGCGAGCTTCCGAATCCCTCGCGCCAGGAGCTTGTTCGCTGGCTCAGCTCGGTCGCCGGCGAGTTGGAGCGGCACGGCGGCGAGATCCTCTTGACCCGCGAGCGGCTGAGCTTCGCGCGCGACCTTCACGACGAGGTCGGCGCCGATCTGGCCGCAGCGGTCGCCCTCTTCAAGTACCACTACGACCTTGACTCCCGAAAGCGCGACTCCACCGAGGTGCTGGCGCGGGTGTTCGAGGTCTTGGAGACGACCCTTGGCAACGTGCGGCTCTTGATCCGCACCCTCCGCGGGCCCGACTTCGGCAGTGCCGGCGTGCTTGGGGCCCTCCTTCAGATGGTGGAAGACTATCGCGCCCGGCGCGGCCTGCAGATCGAATTCGTCCACTCGGGCAGTCCCGATGACCTGTCCGGCCACGAGCAGCGAGTGCTGTATCACGTCGTTCGCGAGGCGCTGGCCAACGTATATCGCCATTCGGGCTCTCCGACCTGCAGGATCACCATCGACTTCGCCGCCATCCCTTTCCTGGTCGCCGTTGCCGACGATGGCCGCGGCTTTGGTGAGGAGCCCGGGAAGGGGTATGGCCTTGTCGGTATCAAGGAGCGAGCCGCAGGGATCGACGGCCGCATCGAGATCATCAGTTCGCCCGCCGGCGGAACAACCGTGTACCTCTTCGGTCCGGCGCCTGCGAGAACTGGCTCTATGCCGTAGCCGGGTTCGAGTCCCTCGGCAGGCCTAACAACGCCGCGGGGAGGTCGGCTCGCGAGCGCAACTTCAGCTTTTTGAGCACTCCGCCCATCAGGAGCTGGGCGCGCTCACAATCCGTCTTCAGCGCGCGGGCGACCTCCGGGCCGGAGAGTCCTTCGGCCATCAGGTAGGCGGCCATCCTCTCGTCGTGGCTGAGGCCAACCAGCGGGTCCATGGCCTTGGATACGCATTCGGTGAGGCTCGCGGCAAGGGCTGCAACGAAATCGACATCTGACTCCTCGTACCAATGCATGCTCCGGCAGGCCAGGACCAGGAGGCCGACGGCGCCTCCCTCCCTGCCCGGCACCGGCGCATAGAGGACCGACGGCCACATCTGCTCCCATTCCGAGTCCTCCGCGTTGATCCCCGCTCCGAGGATTGTCGTGACCGCCACCGGCTGATCCTCCGCGAGGCACCGATGAGCGATTGGGCTGACATCGACATGCAACGGAGCTCGAGACCTCGACTCGAGGCGCTGTCGGCCCGGACCCTGGCCGAGGATCTGAAGGCGGTGCCCTCGCAGCCCGCCGAGCATCCAGCGATCGCGCCGGACGAGGTCGAGGGCCGCTTCGAGTCGGATCATCGTGGGTTGGAGAGCTGCTGTCGTTGTCATGACCCGAGGCTAGGCACCTTCCTTGCGCCCGTCCTCAATCGCGAATCAGAGTCTTGTCAAACGTTTTTGAAGTGCTACTTTTCACGCGGTGGCAGCGGCCGAAAGGATCCTTCTCGTCGAGGATGACCCGCGCCTGTCGGAGCTGACGTCCACGCAACTGCGCCGCCACGGCTATGAAGTGGATGTGGCCTTCACGGGTGCCGACGCGATCGCTATTGCCCAGACACGTCCACCGGACCTTGCGCTGCTCGATTTCGAGCTTCCCGACATGGATGGTCTCGAGGTGCTCGACGCTTTCAAAGGGGGCCTCGACCGCCCGCTGTTTCCAGTCTGCTTCCTGACGGGCGCGCGTTTTGGGGCCGGCGACCAGGTGCTGGGCCTCGACCGCGGCGCCAGCGACTACATCCCGAAGGGCACCGACGCTCAGGTACTCCTGGCCCGAATCCGGGTCGCGATCCGAGACCGAAAAGCGCCGGCCGGAGCCTTGCGACGCGGCGATCTGCGGGTAGACCCGGTCACCAACGAGGCGTGGCTGGGGGCCCGCCGGCTGGACCTCGACCGCAAGCCGCTACTGGTTCTCTACCACCTTGTTCGAAGGCCAGGTCAGGTCATGACCCGAGAGGAGCTGCTTCGGGTTGTCTGGAACTCCGAATACAGCGGATGGGACCGTTCAATCGACCAAGCGGTGCACGTTATTCGGAAAGAACTCGGTACCCATGCCTGGGTCCAAACCGTGCGGGGAGTCGGCTACCGCTTCGTGGACGCCAACGCGACCTGAGGCGCGGAGGGTTCGGTCACCGCTGCACCCATCGAGGTCGTCGGTGAAAGCGGAAGCTGCACCACGAATACCGCACCCTCCGGCGAACCCTCATAGAGCAGCTTTCCGCGATGCTCGCGGACGACGCCGTAGGAAGTGAAGAGCCCCATGCCGGTCCCATTTGGCTTTGTCGTGAAATGGGGCTCAAAGAGCCGATCCCGCATTTCCTCCGGGATACCCGGGCCATTATCGGCGACCCGAATCTCAACACACTCCTTCTTG
>JAYUBK010000258.1:0-12272 GCA_043740835.1 Chloroflexota bacterium | reverse complement strand
GTGGCAGGGCCGTCTGGATTTCTGGATCGCTGGCTATGATCGGAATCGAGTGCGCCCTCCCGACGAGTGCCCGTATGAGAAGCCCTTCCCGGCCGGCTTCGCGAGCTGTCCCGCATTCGCACCGCGGACCTTTATAGCGCTCGACCTCCAGTACCGGCCGCTGCCGCCGGTCTGGACCTGCAACCACCTCAAGCTGCGCCGCGGCGCCAGCGGCGGGGGTTTCTACGCCTGCTGCGCCCTCGGTGACGCCGCGGACCGGGACGCCTACGCGACCTCGCTGGAAAGCGAGAGCGTCATTTTCATGAAGCGAATTCGCTCCGAGTCAGTCACCCTCTCGACGCCACTGCTGCAGGAGCTTTGGACCCTCAAAGGCAGAGAGATGATGGGCACGAGGCGGGGCGACCATGGCGCCGCGGCCACGACCGAGCGGCAGCTGAAGGAAGTGGGGGCGCGCTTCAACGCTGCGGTCGATGCCCACTTCCAGACCTACGCGGACGAGGGACGCAGGCTTGGTCTCGACATGGCCGCCCTGGCAGAGATGTCGAAGTCCTATATCGAATACATGATCGCGAGCGGCTCGACGATCAACACGTGGTCGGTCCCTGATCAACTGCTCGCCCGCTTCCCCGAGGAGGTGCGACGGTTGCTGCGGGCCGACGGGGCCCCGGCTCAGACCTCCCAGTCTCCCGAGCGAGCGTCGTAGTGCACGTGTTCAAGCGTGCGTCGTCGTCTTGCCGGCCGGCCTGAGCGCGCGCACAGGTCGCAGACGCCGACGACGAGGACCTCGGTTCGCACAGGGGTGAAGCGGTGGATCTCCTCGAGGTGTTGCTCGAGCTCGCGCAACAGGGAGTCCTCGAGGTGAAGAATGCCTTCGCAGACCTGGCAGATGGCGTGCTGGTGCTCTTCGCCGGCGATCTCGTAGTGCGTGGCCCCGGTGCCGAAGCGAACGGGGCGAAGGGCGCCGGCCACGGTGAAGGCCTCTAGAGCGCGGTAGACGGTGGAACGCGGAAACCCGGGCCGCGCCTGCTGCACATGCGCGGTGATCTCCTCGGCGGTGCAGTGAGCTCCCAGCGCGGTGATCGCGGCCCACACCAATCGGCGCTGCTCGGTGTGCCTCTGGCCCGGACTCAGCGGTGGCCTACGGGGCATACTGACCGCCCGTCCCGGTGCCCGGATGACGAAGTGCAGTCGATGAGAGCGCTGTCATGAGTATTGGAGATCCGCCGAGGTCACATGCCGAGCGTAACCCAGCGCCTACCGAGGGCGAACGCCGGATGACGCCGCCCGACCCGCGACGGCGCCGTGTCCTGGACGCCGCCCGCCGGCGCCTCGCCGCCGGGGGCAGGCCCAGCGTTGAGGAACTTGCGCACGGGGCCGGCGTCTCCCGGGCCACCTTCTACAAGCTGTTCGGCTCTCGCGCCGCCCTTCTCGCGGAGCTGGACCTTCCGCCGGAGCCTGGATCCCGAATGCGCGTCATCGAGGCGGCTTCGCGTCTCGTCCACCGCGATGGGCTGGCTCGGCTGTCGATGGACGAAGTGGCCGAAAAGGCAGGCCTCTCGCGAGCAGCCCTCTACAGGATTTTCCCAGGTAAGCCGGCTCTCTTCCACGCCCTCCTCATCGCTTACTCGCCCCTCGAGCCGATCCTCGACCTGCTGGGGAGGAGGGGCGACGAACCACCGGAGACACTGCTGCCCGACCTCGCCGCGACCGCGGTCGGTGTGGTCGGAGCTAATCGGGCACTCATTCTCTCGCTCTTTGTGGAAGTCGCCGGGCTCCAGCCGGACACCGAGGAGGCGGTCCGTGACGCGGTGGGCCGAGGGTTTGGGAGCGTGGCAGCCTACATGGTCAGGCAGATGGTCGCCGGTCGCCTTCGGTCCATGGCGCCCCCGCTGGCACTCGCCTCCTTCGCCGGACCGATGATGCTCCTGGGCCTGGCCTCCCCGGTCATCCAGCGGATGGGCTTCGATCTCGTCCCCGATGAGGCCGCCCGGGAGCTTGCCGCGCTCTGGCTGCGCGGGATGCGACCCGACTAGATCCAGTCAGATGGAGAGCTCGACACCGCCGTCGCGGCGGGGATCTGATGCGCCCCGGAGCGCACCGTCAGCGGATCGCGAGATGAGCTGGACCTGCGCGAAGTAGGAGTCGTAGTTGTAGGGGCGCCGGTGGACTTGAATTCCACCCGCTCGCAGGCCTGCGACGACCGCTTCTGGAATCCGACCCTCGACCTCCGCGAACTCGGCCTGGAAGTCGATGCGAGGCGCCGAGACGGCTTCCACCGGGGTCATGCCGTGGTCGAGGAGGTTCAGCAGGACCTGCAGGACCGCGCCGACGATCTTGGTGCCTCCGGGGGCGCCCGCGATTGCGCGTACGCCGTCCTCTGAGAACACGATCGTCGGGACCATCATCGTGACGCGCGTCTTGCCCGGCTCCAGCGAGTTGACGCGGCCGGGCCTGGGATCGAAGCAGTTGAGGTAGTTGTTGTAGCTGAAGCCCAGTCCGCTGGTCACGACGCCGCTCGAGATGCCAAGTGTGTGCGTCATCGCGACCGCGTTGCCCGCCGCGTCGATGACGCTGATGTGAGTTGTCGTCGGCGAGTCGTGGATGCGGCCGGCGGCGCTGAGCGCGTACTCCTTCGCGAGGAGGCGGCCGGTGGGGACGTCGGCGAAACGAGGATCGGCGAGGTGCGCCTCACGGTCGGTGAATGCCCAGCGCATGGCTTCGACACGCAGCCGTGCCGCCTCGATTGATGGCCACTGCAGCGCCGAGACCTCGAAGCCTTCGAGAAAGTTGAGCATCTGGAGTAGCGAGATCCCGCCGGCGGGCGGTCCCGGCACCGCGACGCGCAGTCCCCGGTAGTGCCCCTCCAGGGGCTGCGTCACCTCCGGCTCGTAGGTTGCGAGGTCCTCTCGCGAGATGAATCCGCCGTTGACGGCGAAGTCGGCGGCGATGCGATCGGCGATCTCGCCCGTGTAGAAGCTGGCCGCCCCGTCGCGGGCGAGCGTCTCGAGAGTTCGGGCGTAATCGGCCTGCACGAGCCGTGAGCCGACGGGCAGCGGGCGGCCGTCACGCGTGTAGAGCGCGGCCGCCCCCGCGGTGGCCTGGATCCGCTCTCCCATCGCGACGACATCGGGTCCCGCTTCCCGGTTCCAGGTGCCGGCCAGCGCTCCATGGACGTCGAAGCCTTCACGGGCGATTCGGATGGCGGGTGCGAGTGCGTCCGGCCAGGCGATCGTGCCGTGGCGGCGGAGGGCGAGGTCGAGCCCCGCAACAGTCCCCGGTACGCCCACCGATTGGTAGCCGACGTCGTTGACGGCGCCCTCGAGGACGTACCCGTAGCGGTCTGCCGATTCGCGGATCAACAGCTTTTCCCATTGATCGGGGCGGACGCCGCGCCCGGCCCGGGCGTGGAATTCGATGCACTCGGCGGTGGCCTGCCCGGCTCTTGCGCCGGCCCGGTGTACGAGCATCATCCCGGAGCCCCCGACCCCGCACATCTGGGGGTCGAGTACACCCTGGCAGAAGGCAGTCGTGACCGCGGCGTCGATGGCGTTGCCGCCGCGGCGAAGGACTTCAAGCCCCGCTTCGGCAGCGGCCGGCTGCGGGCAGACGATCATCGCGGGCACGAGTCGGGAGTCTAGTCGACCCCCTTCGACCTCAGGGTTTGAGGAAGTCGATGAGCAGCCGGTTGAAGAGCGCCGGCTCTTCGTACGTGAGTTGGTGCCCGGAATTCTCGAGGACGATGTACTGCGCCTGGGGTATTCGCTTGAGGATGTCGCGGGCGTTGCGGATCGAAAGGATCCTGTCATGCCGCCCCCAGAGGAGCAGGACGGGCTGGTCGATGACGTCGAGGCGATCGAGAAGGAGCATCTCGGGTCGGATGCCGAGGAGGCCGACCCCGGTCGTCAGGATGCGGAGGAAGGTCGCCCGCATGACAGGGTCCTTGAGCCACTCGCCGATCTCGTCGACATCGGCGTCGGTGATCCGATCCGTGTTGTGGACCGTCAGGCTCAGGACCTGGCGGAGGAGGGGTCGGGCCAGTTCGGGGCGGAAGAACGGCTTCACCATCGGAAGTCCGAGCAGGCGGAGCCCCGGGTTCAGGTGGCTGCCAATGGCCGGCGCCGCGAGCACGAGGCGCGTCACCCGTTCGGGGTGATAGAGGGTGAGGATCGTCGCGTAGGCGCCGCCGAGGCTGTGACCGACGACCGCCGCGGCGGTGACGTACAGGGTGTCGAGGAAGGCGGCGAGGTGGTCCGCGACCTCCTGCTCGCCCCAGTGGTCGGGTGCCGCCTGGCTGCGACCAAACCCCGGCGTGTCGATGGCAAGCACTCGCAGGCCGGCGTCGATGAGGGCCGGGATCTGGTGGTTCCAGGCGCTCACGGAATGCCCGATGCCGTGGATGAGCAGGACCGGCGGTCCGTCGCCGGCGTCGATGTAACGGACCTTGAGGCCGTTGACGCGGACGAATCGAACCGGAGTCCGGCTCAGGGGCGTACACCGCGCAGCCGCGGGCCGAGGTTTGTCGCCGTGATCTTGTAGGCCAGCTCGACCCATCCGCAGAGGAGGCGCCGTGTCTGGCGTGGATCGATGATCTTCTCGACCCCGAATGCCTCTGCCGTCCGGAAGGGCGAGCGCACTGCATCCAGGCGGGCGGCGATCTCGGCCTGCAGGCGGGCCGGGTCCGGCGAGGCTTCCAGTTCGCGGCGGTAGGCGGCTTCGAGCCCCCCCTCGACGGGGAGCGAGCCCCAGTCGCCCGAGGGCCATGCGTAGCGCAAGTTGAGCCGGTGCGAATTCCCATGGCCGGCGCCGGCGACGCCGAAGACCTTGCGGACGATCACCGACACCCAGGGGGTCTCGGACTGATAGATCACGGCCAGCGCCCGCACACCGCGGCGGATCGTCCCGGCCCGCTCGGCGTCTGTGCCGACCACGAAGCCGGGCTGATCGACCAGGTGCACGACAGGCAGGTGGAAGGTCTCGGCCGTGTCAGCGAAGCGCGTGAGCTTATCCGACGCGGCCGCCGTCAGTCCGCCTCCGTAGTAGCGCGGGTCGGCTGCGAGCACGGCGACAGGATGACCGTCGAGCCGGGCAAGGGCTGTGATCAGGGATGGCCCGAAATGACGGCTCACCTCGAAGACCGAGCCGTCGTCGAAGACCGCATCCAGGATCCTGCGCATGTCGTAGGCCTGCCGGCGATTGCGCGGTACGGCAGAGAGAAGCCATTCATCGGCGCGATCGGGATCATCCTCGGTCTTGCTCCGGGGAGGTAGTTCCCAGGCGCTCGGCGGCAGGTAGGACAGAAAGCGCCGGATCTGGGCCAGGGCCTCCTCCTCGCTGTCGACCGCGTTGTCGACCGCGCCCGACTCTCGAGCGTGGATTTCCCAGCCCCCGAGCTCCTCTTTGGTGACATCGTGCCCCATTCCCCTCTTGACGACCGGGGGACCTGCGACGAAGAGCTGGGACAGCCCCTTCACCATCACGGAAAAATGCGCGTGCGCGACTCGCGCCGCCCCGAGGCCGGCCACGGGGCCCAGACAGCCGGCGACGACCGGAACCTTCCCGTAGTTGTCGACGACGAGGTCCCAGGCGGGGTTCGCCGGCACATAGGTGCGTCCCATGGTCTCCAGTGTTTTTACGCTGCCGCCCCCGCCGGTGCCGTCGACGAGGCGCACGATCGGTAGCCGCAGCTCGTTGGCAAGCCGCTCCGCATACACCTGCTTCTGATGGATCGCGGCGTCGGCGGCGCCTCCCCGGACCGTGAAGTCGTCGGCCGCGACGACGACACGGCGCCCGTCGATCCGTCCCATCCCCGTCACAAGGTTGGATGGTGTGAAAGCCACGAGCTCATCGCCCTCGTAAGTCGGGAAACCCGACAGGCCGCCGACTTCGTCGAAGGTCCCCTCGTCGAGGAGTTTTTCGACCCGCTCGCGGACGGTGAGCTTGCCGGCCGCCCTCTGGCGGGCGACGCGCTCCTCACCGCCCATCTGGGCGGCGAGTTCAGCGCGGCGGTGGAGCTCGTCGACCTCGGGCTGCCACGTCATCTCACGAGGAAGTCGGGTCTAGAGATCGGCTGTCTGGGCCTCGAGAAGGGCGGCGAACTTACGCCGTGACGCGTCGGTTCGCGTGGGGATGTGCTCGCGCGGCCACTGCGTGTCGGGCGCCGTGTAGTCCTTGAGGATGTAGCGCGCCACGGATTGGCGATGGACCTCGTCGGGTCCGTCGTACATGCGGGCGGCGCGGGCGTGCCTGTACATCGCCTCGAGTGGCATATCCGATGAATAACCCAGCGAGCCGTGGATCTGGACCGCCCTGTCGATGACGTCGTGCAGCACCTTGGCTCCGAAGAACTTGATCAGGGAGATCTCCTTGCGGGCGGCCGGGGCGCCGTACTTGTCCATCATCCAGGCTGCCTGGAGGGTCATCAGGCGGGCGGCCGCCATCTCGGCCGCGGAGTCGGCGATCCAGTTCTGGACCGTCTGGTGGCGTGCCAGCTTGCCGCCGAAGGCCTCCCGCTGGAGGGAGCGCTCGCACATCATGTCGAACGCGCGCCGCGCCTGGCCCAGCCACCGCATGCAGTGGTGGATGCGGCCTGGGCCAAGGCGGATCTGAGCGATCTCGAAGCCCTGCCCGCGCCTGCCGATGAGGTTGGTCTTCGGCACCCGGACGTCCTCGTAGAGGATCTCGGCGTGGCCGTGGCCAAAGCGCTCGTCGTCGCCGGCCATGGTCGGGATGTTGCGGAGGCGCTTCACCCCCGGGGTGTCGGTCGGGACGATGATCATCGAAGCCGAGTTGTAGGGGCCGCCATCCGGCTCGCTGTTGACCATCACGATCAGGAAGGTCGCGATCATCCCATTGCTGCTGAACCATTTGTGGCCGTTGATGACCCACTCGTCGCCTTCCAGGACCGCGGTCGTCGAGAGCGTGGTGGGATCGGAACCGGCGTTGAACGGCTCTGTCATCGAGAAGGCGGAGCGGATCTCACCGGCGAGGAGAGGCTCCATCCACTGCTTCTTCTGCTCCGGCGTCCCATAGTGCGCAAGCACCTCTGAGTTGCCGGAGTCGGGCGCCTGGTTTCCGAAAACGATCGGGGCCCACTGGCAGGCGCCTTCGATCTCGTGCATCAGGCCCAGCTTCACCTGCCCATAGCCCTGGCCGCCGAGCTCCGGCGGCAGGTGAGTGGCCCACAGCTTCTGGGACTTGACCTCCTGCTGGAGCGGCCGGACGAGACGCATGAACTGCTCCTCGCTGACGTGGGGCGCGATCGTCTCGAGCGGGTAGACCTCGTCCTTGACGAAATGGCGCATCCACTCCAGCTTCTTTTCGAACTCAGGTTCGGTCTCGAAATCCCAGCCCACGTGACAACTCCTTTAGGAAAGCAGTGAAATGCCGTCGTCAATCATGCCCGCGATGGTCGTCGTCAAGCCTTCGTACATCGGGTCCGGACGTTTGCCGCGGCGATGCAGCATGAGGTTGTAGCCGAGGATCGCGGCGTATTTGTAGAGGCTCATGGCCACGTACCAGTTCATTTCCTCGGCGCCGGCTCCGTAGAGTTCCGCAAGCTCCGCGATGCTCACCTCGACCCCCTCACCGCTGGGATTGGGCGCGCCTTCGAAACGGCGCCGCTGGACCATCACGCAGAGGCAGCCCAGATCGAGCAGGGGTTGCCCGAGCTGGGCGATCTCCCAGTCGAGGACGCCGACGACCTCGGCGCCGCTGAAGAGCATGTTCCCGAGGTGGTAGTCGCCGTGGACCAGCGTTGGAGGCCGTTCGGGCGGCCGCTGGTTGGCGAGCAGGCCGCCGAGCTCCGGCGCCCGCGTGGTCAGCTCTTCGGGCGCCCGCTCCATGAGCCAGTGCCAGCGCATCATCTCGGCCTCCAGTCCGACGGGCTGCTCGTCGCCAATTCCGGTCTGCTCGGGAGCGACTGCGTGAATCCGCTTGAGGACAGCGATCGCAGAAGCGGCGATTGACTTGCCGGGGTGCCTCGGCCCCGCCGTCTCGATGCGCTCGCCGGCGACGGCATCCATCAGGACCAGTGGCCGCCCGTCGATGACGGGCTCGGAACTCATCGCGGGGATGGCCGGAACCGGGAGGCCGGCATCGTTGAGCGCCGCCATGATGCGGCCCTGGCGGACGACATCGGCCGGTCCGGCCGCCCGCGCCCCGGGCGGAGGCAGCCGGAGCACGTATCGGGTGCCGCGCCCCTGGTCCGCGGTCTCGACGAAGTAGGTGAAGCCCGAATGCCCAGTTGGGATCGGCGCGACGCCGGTGACCTTGAGGTCGGGCCGATCCCAGGTCCGGCGGAGATACGCCTCGAGGTCGTCTCGGATCACGCCGCCGCGGCTGTCGGGCCTGCTCTCGCCCAGGCTTTCCTGCACTGTCCCTGAAGGGTAGCCGACGCGCTCGCGAAGGAAATTCGCAGCGCAAACGTCTCCAGGTGCAGTGTCAGCGAATTCGAGAGACAGATCGCCCCGAGGGCCGTCGCGATGGGGGGCGAGCAGTACCGACCGGAGGCTGAATCACTGTGAAGCTCTTCCACAACCACTTGACTAGCGCGGTGGCCGGTCCCCTTTCGGCGTCTCCAGCGCCGCGGTCATCCAGCCTGCCGGCGCGGGCTGCCGCCCTTCTGGTGGCCGTCTGCATCGCATCCGGCCTGGTTCTGACAGGCGATTTGCAACGGCCGGGTGTGGCGCGTGCGGCGGGGCCCAACGCAGCCGTCCCAGGGAGCGGCTGCCCGCTCTTCGGTGCCGACAACGTCTGGAACGCCGATATCTCCACTCTGCCGCTCGATCCAGGCGCAGGCGCGCTGCCGGGGGGCAACCTCCATGCCGACCTTGGCCCGTCGCCTTACGGGATCCCGTTCAACGTCGTCGGCACCTCCCACCCGTCGGTGACCAAGGGCCAGGTCGCGTGGGATTATGGCGGCGAGACCGACTACGGGCCGTACGCGGTCGGCCCCGATATCCAGGCCGAAGGCCCGACCGACAGCCACGTCCTGACTGTCAATCGAGACACCTGCCAGCTCGTTGAGGCGTTTGCAGCCGCCTCTTTCGCCGGCTCGGGCCCCTACCGGGCCGGCAGCGGCGCGACCTGGGACCTCAACTCCAACGCGCTCCGCCCCGACGGCTGGACATCTGCCGACGCCGCCGGCCTTCCGATCCTGCCGGGGCTGGTCCGTTACGACGAGGTCTATGGCGCGGGCACCATCAATCACGCCATCCGCTTCACTCTCGCCCACACTCGCAACGCCCACGTCTGGCCGGCCCGGCACGACGCCGGCGCGGCCAACAGTTCGTATCTGCCGATGGGCGAGAGGCTCCGCCTCAGGGCTTCCTTCGACATCTCCGGTTATCCCGCGGACGCCCAGGTCGTTCTCAGGGCAATGCAGCATTACGGGATGTTCGTCACCGACAACGGCTCCAACTGGTACTTCCAGGGAACGGAGGACAGCCGCTGGTCTAACAGCTTCATTCACTCGTTCGACACGGTCCCGGGGAGTGCGTTCGAGCCCGTCGACGAGTCGTCCCTGATGTCCGATCCCAACTCAGCTACCGTCCGCGGGGGCGCCGGCGCTGCGTGCGGGCCGACGCCGGCGGCGGCAGCACCCGCTCCGCCGGTCAACCCGTCGACGTTCTACTTCGCGGAGGGCTTCACCGGCCCTGGCTTCCGCGAGTGCATCGACCTGCTGATGCCGGGTCAGACCGGCACTGCCACCATCGACTATTTCACCGAGACGGGTCACAGTGGGCCGTTCACAGTGAGCGTGGCGGCCGGTCAGGTCGTCGCCGAGGACGTGACGGCACGCCTTGGCGCGGGCCACGACGTCTCCGCCCGGGTCACCTTTTCCGGGCCCGGCGTAGCCGAACGCGTGATGCGCTTCAATCGCGGGCAGGGTGCCGGATGGACCGGATCCACGGATCAGGTCGGTGTCGGGGCGCCGGCAACCGAGTGGGACTTCGCCGAAGGCTCCACGCTGGACTCCTTCAGCGAGTTCCTGACGCTCCAGAATCCCAACCCGCAGCCGGTCACGGCGACACTCAACTACCTTCTCCAGGACTTCGCCGGACCCGCGCCGGTCAAGACGGTGGTCGTCCCCGCCAACTCTCGTTCGACTGTTGACGTCTTCCTCGGGGAGACGGGTTCACATCCCTGCTCCGAACCCGCCACCTGTGGCGTCGGGAGAGGCTGGGCAGGTGTCGGTGTGAAGATCACAACCGCGGGTGGCCCGCTCATCGCCGAGCGTCCGATGTACGTCAACGGGTGCAACTGCTGGGGCGGCGGCGCCATCTGGGACGGCCACGACTCCTTCGGAGCGACGGCGCCGGCGATGGCCTGGGACTTCGCCGAGGGAACAACCGGTGCGGGCTTCCAGGAGTATCTGACCGTGGCCAACCCCGACCCCGCCCAGGTGGCGACGGTCAGCGCCAGCTTCTATTTCGGCCCCGGCCAGCCTCCACTCCTGCAGGGCTTCGGGATCGATCCCCACAGTCGCATCACGATCCCGGTCGAGACTGTCGTAGGTCGCTTCCGCGACGTCTCCATCCATCTCGACTCGTCGCTGCCGGTCGTCGCCGAACGCCCGATGTACATGGTTCGCGACTTCGGCTCAGGGGTTGTGGCGGGCGCTCATGACGGTTTGGGCTGGAACCGCCCGCTGGCCTCGGCCTACTCCTTCGCCACGGCCTCGACGATACCCGGCGAAGCCGACTTTCTGACCTTCGAAAACCCCGGAGCCCAGGCCGCCGACGTCACGATCGCCTACTTCCCGGGCGGCCGGCGGCTGCTGAGCGTTGGGCCGGGCAGCCGGGCGACCGTCGACCTGCGTGGGCCGAACGGCCCCGGCCCCAACCTCGCCCTGGTGGGCATCTCAATCCACTCGAGCCGGCCGCTCCTCGCGGAGAAACCCACCTACGGCACCGGCTACTGGACCTACGGAGCGACCGTCACGCCGGGCTCCCCGGGCTAGGTACAGCTCCACTGGGTCGGCCCGCTGCGCTGGTACAGCCAGAGCGCCGCTCGGACGTTGGCCTCGGCGTCGAACGGGGAACTCGAGGCGTACGGGCTTCCGCGCCACGTCGAGGGGAGGAACTGGAACACTCCCGACGCGCCCGAGCCGGCGTTGTAGGCGTTCGGGTTGAACCCCGATTCGCATTTCGCGACTCGCAGTGCCCAGTCGATCGCGGCCTGGCCGCCGCTGGCGAAGACGCTCCGAATCAGGTCCGGAACCGAGCCCGAGTAACCAGGGGCGGCCGCAGGCCCCGGGGGGGCTACTCTCGCGGCGGCGACGGGCGGCGCTGCGGGCGCCGGTGCCGGCGGGGGAGGTGGCGGGATCATCTCGACGATCGCCGTGTCGAGCTTTGCCGAAAATTCAGCCTGCGTTTGGAGGTTCAACTGGCTCTCGCTGGCGGCCGCGACCGCGGCCCATTCGGCTGTGGAGTGACCGTCGTAGCGGAAAGCCGCGCGGCTGGAGATTGGGGGCGCGGAGACGACGGGGACGACGGCAGCCACGGCGGCGACGGCCGAGCCGGACGCCATGGGCTGCATTGCGGCGGATTTGACGGTGCCCGCGAACGTAAGGCCGAGGCCCGCGACAAGGGCAAGGGTCAGCCAGCGCGATATGAGAGTCAACAGCTCCTCCTGCATTCGGAGCCACCCGTGCCAACGCAGCTGGTGAGGGTTTGCTCCTATGTGCCTGGACGAAGAGCTGAAGCGTCGAGAGGGGCGGCCCAGGCGGACCGGTTTTGACTGAGGGAACCTAGCACATCGCGCCGGACTGACTGTCGGGACCAATCGCATTCCCTATGGGAATGACCGTGCAAGAATGCTCCTCGTGATGGACTTCAGGGGCAAGGTCGCCGTTGTCACCGGAGGCGCCAGCGGGATCGGACGGGCCTGCGCTCTGGCCTTCGCCGAACTTGGCTCCAACATCGTCGTCGCCGATCTCAACGAAGAGCGGATGGCCTCGACTGTCAAGGAAATCGAGGCGCTGGGCAGGCGGGCGCTGGCCATACGGACCGACGTTTCAAGGGACCGCGATGTGGAGGCTCTGGCCCGTGACTCGATCGCCGAGATGGGGCGCGTGGACCTTGTCATGAACAACGCTGGCGTGGTCCTCGGCGGCCCAGTCGAAAAGATCTCGATGAGTGACTGGGAATGGATCCTGGGAATCAACCTTTTCGGCGTCATCCGGGGCTGTCACGCCTTCCTCCCACACCTCTTGGAGCGTGGATCGGGTCACATCGTGAACACGGCCAGCTTCGCCGGCCTGATGGCCCACA
>JAYUBK010000257.1:0-3859 GCA_043740835.1 Chloroflexota bacterium | reverse complement strand
CCGATCTCCTGGGCGGCGGAGTAGGCCTCTTCAGGCGTGCGCGCGACCTTGCCGGGCGGGATGGCGATGCCGAAGGAAGCGAGAACTTCCTTGGCCTGATATTCGAGGAGTTTCATGGCCGCAAGCGTAGCGTCCGGCAACTCAAGGAAGAGGGCCGCCCCTGATGGGCAGCCCTGATGGCGAAACCCGGAGCCGGCCCCCGTGGCCGGCCGTGCTCAGATCGGCGGGGTGCAGTCGGTCACGACCAGGGTCACAGACGTCGTGCGCGTCGAAGGCCCGCTCGTACCGGTGATCGTCAGGAGGTAAGTCCCGGCCGGCGTCGTGGCGGCGGTGGTCACGGTCAGATCGCTGGTGGTCGTGGCGGGATTGGGCACGAGGTCCCCGGTGGCGTCGAGGAGTAGGCCGTCGACGGTGAGGGTGACTGGGTCGGCGAAACCACCGGCCGGAGCGATCGACACGGTGTAGCCGGCCGGCGCTCTGTGGACGACCGTGACGCTGTCCGGACTGGCACTCAGCGAGAAGTCCGCCGGAGGCGGCGCGACTCCCACCGCCCGGGCCAGGTTCAGCCGCCCACCGGTCGCGGTCAGACCCGTCAAGGTTGGAAGCGGGTCGACGGTGTCGAGAATTGCCGCCTTCAGTTGGGCGGTGGTGAGCGCGCCGACCGGGCGGCCGCCTCGCGATCACCCTGACTGCCCTCATCGCCACCTCATAGGCCGGCTTCACGTAGCGGTACCTGCGAGCGTGGAGCCGGTCGACCGCCGGGCCCTCCGCCTCGGGCAGGATTCGCGCCGCGGCCTCCAGTTCATCGCCCGGCAGCCGGCCGCTGAAATCGCAGGGTGCGACCAGCACCGGACTGTTGTTCCGGATCCGCCTGACCTTGCCGTCGGCAGTCGCCGACCAGACGAGGATCCGCCCCGCCTCGGCCACCAACCACATCGGGCTCGCCACCGCGGTGCCGTCCCGTCTGAAGGTTGTCAGGCTGTCGCAATCAAGAGCGAACCGAATTCTGAAACTTTCGTGACACGGCGCGCATCTCATCGGTGCAAGACTGTGCAGGCTGTAATCGGCGATCAAATCCCGCTCCAGGAGGCCAAGGCAGGCGACGCGGCCGCCTACGACTCCCTGCTGGCCCCGATCCTGGATGCCGCCTTCCGGCTCGCGACCACCAACCTCAGAGATCGGGCCGAGGCGGAGGACGCCGTCCAGGAAGCGGCCCTGAAGGCCTGGTCGCGGCTGCACCAGTTCCGCGGGCCGGAGAGCGCTTTCAAAGCCTGGTTCCTGGGAATCGTGATGAATGAATGCCGCATGGCCCGGCGCCGGCCCTTCTGGTCGGTGCTGCGCCTGGCTTCAGTCGAACCGCCGGCGGCCTCTCCCGAGGACGCCGCCATCGCGGGCACGGACCTCGCCCGGGCCATCGCCGGCCTGGACCTCGAGGACCGCGCCGCCCTCTTCACTCACTTCTACCTCGACCTGCCGCTCGACGAGTCGGCACGCGTGCTCGGCCTCTCGCTGGGCGCGACCAAATCGCGCATCTATCGGGCGGCCCGACGGCTCCGGCCGGGGCTGGAGATTCACGAGGTGAGGAACTGATGACGCAAGACTTCAAGAAGGCATTCGAAGACCTCACGGACCCGGTCCACCCCGGGTTCCGAGCGCAGTTACGCTCCCGCCTGGAGGCGGGACGGCCACGTCGGACCCACGCGATTCGAAGCTTCGCCGCACTCGGCTCCGCGGCCGTCGTGCTCCTGGCGGTGGCGGCGGTGGCGGCCGGGGTCGGGACTCGCGGGAGCCACGCGCCGGCGCTGGGCGTCGCGCCGGCGAGCGCCTCGTCACCGACGGCCGGAACGCAAGTTTTCCCGGGCCCGACCGGCGCACCTGGCGCCAAGGCCATCGACTTCAATTGTTCGGGATCTTCGACGAGCGGTTCGCCAGGGGGACCGAACGTCACAGTCACAGGCGAGCGCGGCGCCCCTCAGTACGGCTACGACCGCTTCGTGATCGAGACGAGCGGACGGATACCGATTTGGAGCGTGACTCCCCAGACCAGCACAACCTTCATAGAGGATGGAAGCGGCCGCCCGGTCACAGTGGCCGGGACCTCCGGCATCCTTGTCCGGGTGAAGGGCGTGTCCCAGTCAGATTGGCATCCGCAGCGGGATTCAGTGGTTACAGGATCTTCGATCATCGAGGTCCGTAGGCTCGGCACTTTCGAGGGCGTCTCTCAATGGGCGCTTGGAGTCCAGAACAAGGGGTGCTACACGGCCTATTCGCTCACCGGCCCTGACCGCCTCGTGATCGACGTGCGCGCGGGCTGAAAGGCCCGCCCAACCAATTCGTGTCCTCCCCCAAGAACCACCCACCCTCTCATCGGGGGCTTTCCTCCCGGCGGGAAAACGTATTGCGGCCACCCGGGGCCGCGCAACCACCCCGGTAAAGAACGGGGGGCCTAGAGGGGGATGTTCCCGTGCCGGCGGGGTGTCCGCCGGCGGTCCTTGCGGAGCGCGGTGCGGAGGGCGCGGATCAGTGCCGGCCGCGTCGCGCCCGGCTCGATGACATCATCAAGGTAGCCTCGCTCGGCCGCGATGTACGGATTCGCGAACTTCTCGACGTAGTCGGCCACCAGCTCCGTGCGCTTCGATACGGGGTCGGCGGCGGTTTCGATCTCGCGCCTCATGATGATGTTGACCGCGCCCTCCGGGCCCATCACCGCGATCTCGGCCGACGGCCAGGCGACGTTGTAGTCGGCGCGGATGTGCTTGGAGCACATGACGCAATAAGCGCCTCCGTAGGCCTTTCGAGTTATGACCGTCAGCTTCGGGACCGTGGCCTCGCTATAGGCGAAGAGCAGCTTGGCGCCGTGGCGGATGATCCCGCCGTACTCCTGGTTGGTGCCGGGCAGGAAGCCGGGCACGTCGACGAAGGTCACGAGCGGGATGTTGAACGCGTCACAGAAGCGGACGAAGCGCGCAGCCTTCACCGACGCGTTGATGTCGAGAGCACCGGCAAGCACCTTCGGCTGGTTGGCGACGACGCCGACCGAGTGGCCGTCGAGGCGCGCCATGCCCACGACGATGTTCATCGCGTAGAGGGATTGGACCTCGAGGAAGTCGCCGTCGTCGACAACCATCCTGATCACGTCCTTGATGTCATAGGGGGCCCGCGAGCTGACCGGGATGACTGTGGCGAGCCGAGGATCGGAACGCTCGGGATCGTCGGTCGGGACCTGATAGGGCGGTGGCGTGTCGCTGTTCTGGGGGATGAAGCCCACCAGCTTGCGCACCTGTTGAAAGCACTCCTCCTCGTCCTGCGCCAGGAAGTGCCCGACCCCCGACCTGGTGTTGTGCACGTCGGCACCGCCAAGGCTGTCGAAGGTCACATCCTCCCCCGTGGTCACCTTGATGACCTCGGGCCCGGTGATGAACATGTAACCGACGTCGTGGACCATGAACGTGAAGTCGGTCATCGCAGGCGAGTACACGGCGCCGCCGGTGCAGGGCCCGAGGATGAGAGAAAGCTGGGGGATGACTCCGCTGGATTCGACGTTGCGCCAGAAGATCTCGGCGTAGCCGGCGAGTGAGACAACGCCCTCCTGGATGCGGGCGCCCCCGGAATCGTTGATCCCGATCAGAGGCACCCGGTTCTGGAGCGCGAGGTCCATCACCTTGCACACCTTCTCCGCGAAGACCTCCCCCAGCGAGCCGCCGAACGCCGACGCGTCATGACTGAAGAGCAGCACGTCCCGGCCGCCGATCTTGGCGAAGCCGGTGATCACCCCATCGCCGGGAACCTTCTTTTTCTCGAGGCCGAAGCTGCGACTGCGATGGACGGCGAAGGGGTCGAGCTCGGTGAAGCTGTACGG
>JAYUBK010000256.1:0-3860 GCA_043740835.1 Chloroflexota bacterium | reverse complement strand
GGTGGATGGCTGACCGCCGAAGACGTGCCATATGAATCAGATGGCGTGAAGACCGAGCTCCGCGGCTGGGACATGGAGTCGACCGTCTGGTTCCGCTGGTCGTTTAGCTCCGTTAAGCGCGGTGAAACGCTGGAATACAACAGGTGACCCTGATTCCAAAAGGCTCCGGTCCTGCACTTTAAGGGGTCTCCTGCACTTTCCGTGGGTCGGCCTGGGCCCCGGCTTGAATTGAGGGCACGCCGCCCCCGAATACGATTCCGTTAGTCCTGAACAGACACGGTTTCGTGGAGCGAACGGCGTGCGGAAATCCAGTGTATGGCGATGCCTGCTGGGCGTCGAGAAGGCGGCGATCGAAGGCGTTCGAATGGAGGCGGCCGGACTCCGGGTCGATGTCAGGCTCCACCGCCGGCAATGGAACCGATGCGGTCGCTGTCACCGGCGATGCTCGGGCTATGACGGCGGCTAGAGCCGGCGCCGGGTCAAGGTGATCGGCCGCCGGCCCGACATGGGTGGGTGCGTCAGACGCACGGCCCGGCGGCTAGGACATTGACGTGGCTGTTGCTGCCGATGAGCGGCGGAGGCAGTCCCCGAACCGCGATCTTACGAAGGCCGGCAGCGGCCTCCCAGTGCCAGATGGCAGCCTGGTCGCGGTCCCCGAACCAGATCCCGGTCGCGTCGCCGAAGGCGCCGTAGGGGTCGAAGGCGGTCGCGTCCCCCTGCGTGCCCTGGTAGACGGTCACCCGAATGCCCGGCGCTGTCTCGACGAAGATCCACTCCCGATCGCCGGCGGCGCGGCTGCCGATCCGGAACAGGCCGTGGCCCAGAGCGTCCTGTCCGACGCTCGAGTAACCAACCACGCCCGTCGCGGTGGCGTCGCCGGGCAGGACCGTTGGCAGTCGCGGATCTGCGCTTGCCGTTTGCTGCGTGGTGGCTCCCGATGAAGGATCGATCAACCAGAAAGTCGCCGCTCCGCCCCGCGCCGGACCCGCAGTGGCCAGGATGCCACGGGCGTCCCACCAGACGACGTTGATCGAGCCCGGGTAGCTCCAGAGGACCCGGTCCTGGGCAGCGGCCAGGTCATACACATGCAACTCGCTTCCTGTGAAGCTGTCGTAGCCGCTGCCGTCTGGGAGCAGCTTCTCCCAGACGTAGCTCCGCCCGTCCGGGGCCACGTAACGTCCCGCGACCGGCAGCCAACGATGGAATTCGGGGCTGTACTGGGAAGGCGCCGAAGGCTGAGAACTCTTGTAAAGCGTGCCGGCGCTGCCTCCGCCGGGCAGGACGGCGACTGACGCCGTGGCGTCCTGGGTGAAGACCCCGGTCTTGGTGTCAACAAAGCCCACCTGAGTGTCCGTCTGTGCGGGCGGCCCAGCTTCGCGGAGGGCAAGTACCGGCAGCCTACAACTCGTCGCATCGATTGCCGCCGGGATCGGACTCGGCGCGCCGGTTGCCACCGGCGTCGGACTTGGCGTTGCCTTGACGGCCGGGACCGACCGCGCCGCCCAGGCTGCGTAACGCGCCACGAGCACGGGGGTGAGAAGGGCTGCCACGAGCACGAGGGCCAGCACGGCGGCCAGCCGGCCCAGGCCGCGCGGGTGTTCCCTTGGTTTGGCCTGCATGAGCCGCGCTTCGATGGCCGCCTCCATTCCGGGCGGCGGGTCCGTCTCGCCGATCGCACGGCGCAGCCGTTCACGCACTTCGAATTCGTTCATTCGCCATCGACCTCCGGCATCAGTCGAAGCCGCTCCAGGGCGCGGTGGGTTCGCGATTTGGCGGCCTTGGTCGAAATTCCCAGTGTCCTGCCGACCTCTTCAAAGGGGAGGTCGAGGTAGTACCTCAGGACCAGGACCAACCGCTGGTCATAGGGGAGCCTGCCGAGGGCTCGCCGGAGATCCAGATCCTCCGCGCCGGCCGCAGCGGGCGCCGCGTCGGCGGCGACAAGAGGCGACTTGAGCACCCCCCTCCACCGGCTGCGCAGCTGGCCCCGGCACTGATTGGCCACGATCTTCAGCAGCCAGGGTCGAACATCCGAGCCGGGTCGAAATCGCTTGAAGTGCCTCCAGGCGCTGAGAACCGACTCCTGCACGGCATCCTCGGCATCCGCCTCGGAGCGCAGCATGCCGAAGGCCAACCGGAATGCGCCTGGGAGGACAGGCTCGAGAAGTGCCATGAAGACTCGTTGCTGACCCACCCCTGTGACCTCGGCGGACTCGACGGTGTCCATCGCGAAATTCAGGCCGCCGGACCAGCCCGGCGCTGAACCCTGGAGCCTGCCCGAGGGATGACCATCCCGCCCATTCAACCTTCCTTCGTCAGCCTGAAACGCAACTGGACCGCAGCTTCCTGGTCGACAGCGCGGAGCCGGGCGCCGCCGCGTGGTGTGGGGCCACTCTCTTATATATGCGCCAACCTTCCAAAAGGTCCCGGCCATCCGGCGACCTCGGAACGAGCCACCTGCGTGACCAGGGCGGGCAGCGCAGACCCCGCCCAACCCGGCAATCGCCTCCAGGTCGCGGTTTCGCCGAGCATTTCCTGTCTAGGATTTGACCCTGTGGCTGGGAGCGAGGCTGAGAAAGGCGGCGACGCAAAACAGGGTCTCCTGCACTTTCCGCGGGTCGGCCTGGGCCCCGCTTGAATTGAGGGCACGCCGCCCCCGAATACGATTCCGTTAGTCCTGAACAGACACGGTTTCGTGGAGGGAACGGCGTGCGGAAATCCAGGGTATGGCGATGCCTGCTGGGCGTCGAGAAGGCGGCGATCGAAGGCGTTCGGATGGAGGCCGTCGGGGTGGTGGTCGATGTCAGCCTCTACCGCAAGCAACGGCACCGATGCGGTCGCTGTCGGCGCCGCTGCCCGGGCTACGACGCCGGCGAGGGTCGCCGGCGCTGGCGGGCTCTCGATCTCGGGACCACAGCCGCGTTCATCGAGGCGGAGGCGCCTCGGGTGACCTGCCCGGAGCACGGGGTAGTGGTAGCGGCGGTGCCCTGGGCCGACCATGACGCCCGCTTCACGCGCGCCTTTGAGGAGCAGGCGGCCTGGCTGGCGGTGGAATGCTCGAAGAGCGCGGTCGCCGGCCTGATGCGAGTCAGCTGGCGGAGCGTGGGCTGGATCCTGGTCCGGGTCTCACGCCGGCTGCTCAAGGGCAAGGACCGGCTTGCCGATCTGCGCCGAATTGGTATTGACGAGATCAGCTTCCGCAAAGGGCAGCGGTACCTGGTGGTGGTGGTCGACCACGATCGCAAGCGCCTGGTCTGGGCCCACGAGGGGCGCGATGAGGCGACTCTCGACCGTTTCTTCTTCGAGCTTGGTCCTGAGCGCAGCAAGCTGATCACCCATGTCAGCGCCGACGGCGCCAGCTGGATCGCCAACGTGGTCGCGCTGCGCTGTCCCAACGCCATCCGCTGCCTCGACCCCTTCCATGTCGTGGCCTGGGCGACCGAGGCCCTCGACGAAATCAGGCGCGAGGTCTGGAACACAGCCCGCCGAGCCGGTGACGACGTCCACGCTCGCCACCTCAAGCGCACCCGCTGGGCGCTCTGGAAGAATGCCGACGATCTCAGTGAACGTCAGCAGGGCAAGCTCGCCTGGGTGCAGCGGGTCAACTCCAGGCTCTATCGCGCCTACCTTCTGAAGGAGCACCTTCGGCTGGTCTTCCAGCTCCCCATCGTCGACGCGCTCGAACTTCTCGAGCAATGGCTCCGATGGGCCTTCAACTGTCGGCTGCAACCATTCGTCGCCGTCGCCGACCGCATCGTCCGCCACATCGATGCTCTGATTGCGACCCTCGACCACGGCCTCTCCAACGCACTCGTCGAAGCCATCAACACCCGCATCCGTCTCATCACACGACGGGCCTACGG
>JAYUBK010000255.1:0-12374 GCA_043740835.1 Chloroflexota bacterium | reverse complement strand
TCGATCGGGGCGACATCGATCGGGGCGAGACCGATCGCGGGGAATCCGATCGAACAGTCCGTGCCTGGCCCGCCCAACTGCGTCCGCTGGCCCTTGGTTCCGGACGGGGCCAGCTGGTGGCCACCGGGGGCTGCCTCGTGGCACTGGGACTGGTCTTCGCAGGCAACCTCGCGCTGGGAGGCGGCGACGAGCTCGGCGCCCTCCTTGTGCTTCCAATCCTCGCGGCGGCCTGGCTCCTCTCCCGACCCATGCTCGGCCTCGTCCTGGCTGTCGCGCTCCTCAATCGCGTCGCCACGGCGGCCCTTGGCCTGGAAAGCCCGGCGGCTGCGTTCAGCTCCGCCGTCGCCATCGTCCTGGCCGCAACCGCCGGCCGCCTCGCCGCAATCAACCTCGCGGTCTCGGTCCGCTCGGCCGCGCGGGCGACGATGATCGCTCGCGTTGCCCGCATCGCCACCTCGGCCGTATCTCTGCAGGAGGTGCTCGACGGAATCCTCGCCGAGATGGCCCGCGACGAACTTCGCGGCGGAGTCATCGGCCTCATCGACGAGCGCGACAGGATCTTCGTCGCGGCCGCTGAGGGCGACATGTCCGAAGAGGTCTGGAAATCGCGCCTCCCCGTCGGCCAGGGGATCATGGGCACGGTCGCCTCCGAGGGCCGATCCGTCCTGATCGGCGACCTCGACGATCCTTCTCTGCCGGTCCGGCCGATCAACCGCAGCCTCGGCTCCAACTCGCGCATGAAGAGCATGATCGTCGTTCCGCTTCTCGCCGCCGGCCGGGTGATCGGTGTCCTGGAGATCGACTCGGGACAGGCCAATCGCTTCGACGAGGCCGACCTGGCGGTCATGGAGCAGGTCGCCCTGGCCATCTCCGGCGCCGTCCAGCGCGAGGGGGCTTTGAAGCTCGCCGACATCCAACTCCAAAAGCGTGTCCGCGAGCTCACCCTTCTCCTCGATGCGGCGCGTGAGCTGGCCGGGTCGCTCGACCCGGCGGTCGTCCTCGCCCGCGTCCTTACCGGCGCCGAGGCCACCCTTCCCGGGGGCCGTGCCGCGCTCGTGCGCATCGACGGCGAGCAACTGGTCGACATCCTCGAGCACGACGGCGAGGCGGTCCGGACCCGGCCCCTCCATCTCGCCCTTGCCTTCGCCCCGCCCGCGCTCCTCGAGGTCGTCGCCAACGGTGGTGTCCAGATGTCCAGCGAGAACGAAGAGTCCTTGAGCGAATTGTTGCCGGCCGGTTACCGCTCCTGCGTGTGGGCTCCGATCCGAGTCGGCGAACAGCTTCACGGGGTGCTCCTGGTGAGCGGCGACGAAGCCGATGCCGTCGACCCCGGCCTCCTTCGCCTCGTCGAAGGCGTCGCCTACCTGGCCGGCCTCGCACTCGGAAACGCCGACCGTCTCGAGCTGGAAAGGCGGCGCGGCGTCGAGCTCCGCGAGCACGCCGACCGGATGGCAAACCTGGAGAAGATCAAGGCCGATTTCCTGAAGGTCGCCTCCCATGAACTCCGGGGACCGCTCGCCGTGCTTCGGGGCTACGTCTCCATGCTCGCCGACGGCTCGCTCTCCGATCCCTTGCTGCTCCCCCGCATCCTCGGAATCCTCGGCACCAAGCTGGGCGAGATCAACGAACTCGTCGAGCAGATGCTCGAGACAGCGCGCCTCGAGGATTCGCAGCTGCATCTCAAGCTGCGGCGGATGGACCTTGCCGAGATCGTTGGCAAAGCCGCCGATCGAGTACATGAGCGCGTCGACGAGAGGCACCACCTCGTCATCGACGGCATCGACAGCCAGGTACCGGTCCTCGTCGACCAGGCGCGGGTGCTGACGATCCTTATCAACCTCCTCGACAACGCCCTCAAGTACTCACCGGCCGGCGGCGATGTCCGCGTGACCATCGCTGTGGAAGAGGGACTCGCGCGTGTCCTTGTCAGCGATCAGGGCCTCGGTATCGCCGATGCGGACATGCCACGCCTGTTCACGCGATTCGGCCGGATCGTCACGTCGGAGAACAGCCACATCCCCGGAACGGGGCTGGGCCTCTACCTGGCGCGGGAGATGGCCCGCCTCCATGGCGGCGACATCACCGGGGCGTCGGCGGCCGGCAAAGGCTCGACTTTCGTGCTCGCGCTGCCGCTGGCGGGTGAGCATGCACCCGCCGAGCTCCCGAGCAGAACAGGCTGACAGGTCCGAACCGACTCGCCGCCCGGCTCAAATCCAATCGGGCCCAGGCCACGGTCGTTCAGGAACTCGCGTGAATCTCGCCTACAGGTAGTGCCGGCGGATCGAGGCGAGGTTGTTGAAGATGCGCACTCCGAAGGCGACGATGGCTGCGATCGAGAGGTCGACGCCGATCTTGTCGCCGACGTACGTCAGCCCGCCGGCCAGCGCCATGTTGGTGACCAGTCCGGTGAGGAAGACGCGCGGCTCGTACGTCCGGGCGATGTACGCCTTGAACGCGCCGAAGATCGAGTCGAGGCCGGCCAGGAGCGCCACCGCCGTATAGCGGGCGTAGCCGATGGGGATCGTGACCGGCGAATAGAGCCCGATCACGATGCCCACAACGGCGCACACGACGGCTACGGCGATCACTTGCATGGCTGCACCACGATGCCGCCCGGCGTCGGGCTCGGCAGCGGTTTGGGGGTGGTCCCGGGGGCCGGCGACGGTGAGGGAGGAGGAGTCGCCCCCTTGACCTTCACCGCAGGGGCGAGCGGGTTCTCCAGGTTGACGTATTCAACGTTGGCGGCTGTTGCCGCGGGGTCGGACGCGATCGACTTGAGCGCGCTCAGCTTGTCCTTGAGCGAGGCGAACTCCTCGGGCGTGAGGACGCGACCGAAGATGATCCGGACGTTGCGGGTCGTCGTCAGGGTGAGGTTGCCGAGGCAGTCGAGCTGGAAGGCGGAGACCGCTTGGCCGAAGATCGCCGGAAGGCCGGCCTGGATCTCGAGCAGGGCGTGGAGGAGCTGGCCATCGATGGCTTTCTCGCCCGGCCTCGTGCTCACTCCGCCGGGACCGACGACGCCCACCAGCTGCGAATCGGGTTTGCCCTCGGCGAGGACTGTCCCGAGCTCGTTCAGGTAGACGGCCTTGCCGGTGGCTCCGGCCTGGTAGAGGGCCACTGGCTTCCACTCCTCGATCGTGATCACGATTCGATTCGGTAGCGCAGGCTGGGCCGACGAGCTCCGGACCCAGGGCAACCGAGCCAACTTCCGGCGGATGGTATCACCGTCCACAACCATCAGTGATCCCGGCCGCTGAAGCCCTGCCGCTGCCACCACATCCCCCCGGTCGAGATGGTGCAGCCCGTCCACCGAGATCGCCCGGACCGTGAACCAGGGCCCAGTCACCCCGTAGGCGAGCACGGCGATCTCGAGGCTGGCGAGGAGAACTGCGACTGCCCGTCGGAACGGCTTGTCGCGCCGCGGGCGATTCTCATCGAGGCCCCCGCCGGCCGGCCCCGACCGCGACCACTCGCGCTCTCTCAGGGGAGTGCGGGGGTCACCGTCCTGGCTCGCGTCGCTTCGCTCAGCGGCCTCCCTGCTCGGCCAGATGACGCCGGCGAGGCCCCGGCTGCGCCGTCGCCTCGATTTCACCCGGCACCCCCCATGACTCTGAGGCGGGCGTGGCGAACGAGGCGCTCGCAGAGCTCGGGGAACTCGATTCCGGCCGCTCGAGCGGCATCGGGCAGCAGGGAGAGCTCGGTCATGCCGGGGATGGTGTTGACCTCCAGGACCCACGGCACGCCGGCGGCGTCAACGATGATGTCGACCCGCGCCATCCCCTCGCAGCGAAGAGCGCGGAAGGCGAGCTCGGCCGCGGTTGCCGCGCTGCGGCGGGCCTCCTCAGGGATCCTGGCCGGGATGATGTGATGGCTCTTCCCGGCCGTGTACTTGGCGTCGTAGTCGTAGACGGGGTTCTCGCTGACGATTTCCAGCGTCGGCAGGATCTCGATCTCCGGCGTCGCCAGGACGCCGACCGTTATCTCCGTTCCCTCGACAAAGCGCTGCGCCAGCACCCGGTAGTCGAAGCGTCCGGCCAGAACCAGGCCGTCGGCGACGCCCTCGGCGTCGGCGGCGATCGTGAGGCCGACTGTTGAGCCCTGCCGCGTCGGCTTGATGACGAGCGGAAGCCCGAGCCCGTCGACAAGGCGATCGACGAGTTCGGCCGGGATGCCTTCACGGATATCGTGGTCCTGGAACGCCGGGATCGGAAGTCCGGCCGCCTCGAGGACCTGGTTCGACATCGCCTTGTCGACGCAGAGCGCGCTCGACAGGACGCCACAGCCCGTGTAGGGCATCTGGAGCAGCTCGCACATGCCCTGGACGGTCCCGTCCTCTCCGAGGGGGCCATGGAGGGCGATGAAGACGCAGTCGTAAGCGCCCTCGGCCAGCCGCGTGAAGGTTGAACGGTCGATGTCGAGCGTCTCCACGTCGTGGCCGCGGGAGCGGAGCGCGGCCTCCACCTGAGCGCCCGAGCGCACCGAGACCGCGCGCTCGGATGACGTTCCGCCGGCAAGGACGGCGATCCTCATCGACCGGTCACCTCCACTTCAGGCTCGAGCGTCACGCCGAACTGGCGACTGACCTCCGCGATCGCCTTCGCAATCAACATCCGGACATCAGCCGCTGTCGCGCCGCCCGTGTTCTCGATGAAGTTCGAATGCTTGGTCGAGATCTGCGCCCCACCTTGGCTCAGTCCCTTCAGGCCCGCCGCTTCGACGAGCCGTCCCGCCGAGTCTCCCGGAGGGTTGCCGAAAACCGAGCCGCAGCTCTTCGACCTGATGGGCTGGGTCCGCAGGCGCTCCGCGGTCCACCGCGCCATCTGCCGTTTCGCGGCCGCCCCATCCCCCGGTCGCAGCCGGAACCAGGCGCCCGTGACCAGCTGGCCTTTGAGGTCTCCGTCTCTGAATGCGGAGCTCCGGTAGCGGAGCGACAGGTCGGCTGGCTTCCAGGTCCTCGGTCCTGACCCCGGCGCGTGTCCCGTCACCTCGTCCAGCACGTCGCGAACCTCCGTGCCCCAGCACCCCGCGTCCTGGTAAACGGCTCCCCCGACCGTGCCCGGGAGGCCGATCGCGAACTCGAGTCCGAGCAGATTGGCCTCGGCCGCGAGACGGGCGAGCCGCATCATCTTGAGGCCGGCCGCGCCGTAGACCCTGTCACCATCGCGGCGGAACTCACGGTCGACGGCGCGCGCCACGAGGCCTTCCATGCCGGCGTCCGAGATCAGCAGGTTGGTCCCGGCCCCGAGGACGCGGAACGGTATTCCGCGGTCGAGCGCACCGTCGGCGAAATGCGCCAGGGACGGCCCGTCGGCCGCCTCGACGAAGAAGTCCGCCGGGCCGCCGATGTTGAAGGAGGTGTGCCTCGCAAGCGAGTGTTCCGCCTCGACGCGGGGCAGGCCTCTCAGCCACTCCAGGTTGGAGCTATTCCGCCAGCTCACGACCAACCTTGCCGATATCGCCGGCGCCCATGAATAGGACCAGGTCCCCGGCGCGGACCCGCTCATCGAGAAGCGCACGGACGGCGCCGAAATCCGCTGCGAATTGAGAGTCGGTCACAAGTTCGGCAAGCGTGCGGGCGGTGAGGCCCTCGGGGTTCGCCTCGCCCGCAGAGTAAACCTCGTTGATGAGGACCAGGTCGGCACCGGAGAAACTTGCCGGGAACGCGGCCATAAAGCCCTTGAGCCGTGTGTAGCGGTGGGGCTGGAACACGAGGACCAGCCGCCCTCCCTCGACGACCAGCTCGCGAGCAGCCTGCAGGGTCGCGGCCACCTCGGTCGGGTGATGGCCGTAGTCGTCGTAGAGGACGGCGCCGCGCCAGGTGCCGAGTCGTTCCAGCCGGCGATGGGCACCCGCAAACTTGACCAGCGTCTGGCTGACAACGGCATGCTCGACGCCAAGTTCGAGTGCAAGCGCCGCGACACCGCACGCGTTGAGCGCGTTGTGCCGTCCGGGGACCCCGACCTCCAGACCCAGGTCCCTCCAGCGGTAATCGCCGGTCTCGATGCCGTAGGTGACACGCCGGCCCGAGGTCTCGAGTGCCATCAGCTCCGCGTCCTCGGCGCAGACCACGGCGATGCCACCGTCCCGAAGGTTACCGAGGAAGCGGGCGAAGACAGCACGCACCGCGGCCAGGTCGGCGTAGTGGTCGTGGTGGTCCAGCTCGAGGTTGGTGACGATGGCGTGCAGCGGGTGATGGAGGACCAACGACCCGTCGCTTTCGTCCGCTTCGGCGACGAGCCAGTCGGAGCTCCCGACTCGCGTGTTCTCGCCATCCCCGATGAGGACCGTCGGCTCGAGGCCGGCGGCGATGAGCACCCGGCCGAGCATGTGGGTCGTCGTCGTCTTGCCGTGGGTGCCGGCCACGGCTATGGACTTCGTCGATGCGATAAGTTCTGAGAGGAATTCGGCCCGGCTCAGTGTGCGCAGACCCGCACTTCGCGCCGCCTCCAGTTCGATGTTGTCCGGTCGCACCGCAGCGCTGTACACGAGGAGGGCCTGCCCGACGAGGTGCGACGGGTCGTGGCCGACCTGGATCTTCGCTCCTGCGCGCGCCAGCGCCCGCGTCGTCTCCGAGTCCTTCAGGTCGCAGCCGGAGACCGATTCGCCCCGCGCCAGGAGGACCTGCGCGAGGGAAGAGACGCCCACGCCGCCGATTCCCATGAGGTGGACGTTCACCGGCTTGCCGCGACCCTCCTGAGAACAGCAAGCACGGAGTGAGCGGCATCGCGACGCCCCATCGCCACCGCCGCCGCCGCCATCGCTCGGAGGCGCTCACCGTCAAGGCTGTCGAGCGCGGCCAGGAGTGTCTCCGGGCCCAACTCGCGGTCACTCAGGCGGAGCGCCGCGCCGGCATCGACGAGTGCGCCCGCGTTGTGCTCCTGGTGGCCGCCGCCGAATGTTCCCGGGATGAGCACGCTGGGCAGGCCGACGGCGGTCAATTCGGCGAGGGTACCGACGCCGGCGCGGCTGACGACGAGGTCCGCACGGGCGAAGAGGCCGGCCATGTCATCGGTGAACTCCAGGGCGGTGTAGCCCGGGCGCGCGTGCCTCTTCGCATCCTCGGCGCCCTGACGCCCGGTGAGATGGATCACCTCCGAGTAACGGGCAAGGAGGTCATCCAGGCACGCCCAGACTGTCGTGTTGATCCTGAACGCACCCTGGCTGCCCCCGGTCACGAGAAGGGAGCGCGCCGGCACGGAAGGCGTCCGGAGCTGAAAGCCGCTCCGAAGAGGCAACCCTGTCACCTCCACGGCGCCCTTCACACGGGTTCCCGGGAACGTCGTGCAGATCGCTGTCGCGCCACCCGCGAAGAGGCGGGTGGCCAGCCCCGGGACGACGTTCTGCTCGTGGAGCACGTACGGCACCCGGCGCAGGCGAGCTCCGAAGAGGGCCGGCGCCATGGCGTAGCCGCCGACGCCCAAGACGACGTCCGGCTTGAAGGAGTCGACGATCGCGAGGCCCCGCGCGAAGGCCGCCGGCAGGACGACAGGCAGGGCGACGTTGGTGAGGAGGGCATCGCGGTTCAGACCCTGGATGGCGACCGTCTCCAGGTCGAACCCGGCCCCCGGGACGATGCGTTCCTCCGGTCCGCCCCGGCGGCCGACCAGGAGGATCGTCGCGCCCGGATCCTCAGCGCGGCAGGTTTGCGCGACGGCGAGCGCCGGGTACAGGTGACCGCCGGTCCCGCCCCCCGATATCAACAGTCGCATCCGACCTCCGCAGCGAATCGTTAACCGGCGTCCTGGTCCCCTGGCTCGCGACGTTCAGGAGGATCCCGATGGCCGCCAGCGTGGTGGCGACCGAGCTGCCGCCATAGCTGATAAGCGGCAGCGGGATCCCCGTGATCGGCAAGGTATCGGTGACGGTGGCCATGTTGATGAGGGCCTGGAAACCGATCCAGGTCGTCATGGCCGCGGCCAGGACCACCCCCAGCTTATCGGGAGCCCGGAGCGCGGCACGGTAGCCCCGATAGATGAAGTAGACGAAGGCCAGCAGTACGCCGGTGGTGCCTATCAGGCCGGTCTCCTCGCCGATGATGGCGAAGATGAAGTCGGTGTGCGATTCAGGCAGCCAGAGGAACTTCTGTACGGAATGCCCGATGCCGACGCCGAAGATCCCGCCCGAGCCGAGCGCGTAAATCCCCTGCGTGGACTGGAAGCCACCGCCCAGAGGGTCGTTGAATGGATGCAGGAAAGCGACCAGCCGCGCCGCCCGGTAGGGCTCGACGACGACATCGATCGCGAAGATCGCGCCGAGGCCGAGGAAGAGCAGGAGCAGGTAGCGTTTGCGCCCGCCCCCGGCAAAGTAGCCGCCGACCAGGATGGCCGCGATGACGAAGGCCGTTCCGAGGTCCTTCTCAAGCATCACGAGCCCAACTGCGACGCTGAGGATGACGACGAAGGGCAGGAAGCCCTGCTCGAAGTTCCGCAGGCGCGCCCCGCGCCGACTCACCCAGTCGGCGACGAAGAGGGCCAGAGCGATCTTCGCGATCTCGGTGGGCTGGATCACGGCCGGGCCGATGTTGAACCAGCGCCGAGCGCCGTTGACCTGCACACCCACCAGTGGCACGAGGATGAGAAGGATCGTCGCGATGATCGCGCCCGGGACGGCGAAGGACCGCAGGCGATGGTAGTCGAAACGCATCAGCACGAACATCGCGGTGCCACCGAGGGCGACGGCGACGACTTGTCGCTGGAAGTAGTACAGCGCGCTCAGGTGCTGGTTGATGGCGAGAGCCTGGCTGGCGCTGAGGACAAAGATGAGGCCCGTGCCAACGAGCAGGACGGTGACCAGGAGCAGCCAGCTGTCGCGCTCGCTCGGAATCCGCTGCTCGATGGATTCGCTCATCTCCGGTTGTGGCTCTCCACCGCCTGCTTGAAGCGGCGTCCGCGATCCTCGTAGCTCCGGAACCAGTCGAAGCTCTTGTAGCCTGGGCTCAGGAGCACGATGGCGCCGGGCACAGCCAGCGACGCGGCGATCTCCACCGCCGAATCCATGTCGGCGGCGCGGCGCACGATCGGGTGTCCCTCCAGCTCTTTCTCGAGGACCCCGGCGCTCTCGCCGATGAGGACCACGGCCGCCGCCCGCCGGCGGATCGCGGCGACCCACTCGCCCAGCGCGAAGCCGCTGCCGTAGCCGCCGGCAATGAGGACCACAGGGCCCTCTTCAAATGCGTCGAGGGCGACGAGGGCGGCGTCGGGGTTGGTCGCCTTGGAGTCGTTGTACCAGCGCACCCCTTCCCACTCCCCTACCAGCTCGAGCCGGTGCTCGACTCCCTTGAAATCGGCGACGGCGGCATCGATCAGGGCGTCGTCAAGGCCGGCCAGGCGGCCGACGGCCGCCGCCGCCAGGGCGTTCTGGACGTTGTGGCGGCCGGGCACCGGCATCGGCGGTATCGGTTTGTGCTCGTCGAACCACACGACCCGCCCGTGCGTCCTGGCGGCGAGGGCCCTCACTGCCGGGTCGCGGCCGTTGAGGACGGCCGTGTCGGCGGGTTCCATGAACTCCACGAGCCTCGCCTTGGCGTCGACGTAGCGGTCCATGCTTCCGTGCCTGTCGAGGTGATCGGGCGTGACGTTGAGGACGACGCCGATCGAAACACGCGGACGCGCTACCGATTCCAATTGGAAGCTCGAGAGCTCGAGGACCACCCAGTGCTCCGGCGTCAGTTCCTCGAGCCGGTCGAGAACCGTCTCCCCGATGTTGCCGCCGACGATGACCGGACGCGGCCCGCGGGCCAGCACGTCGCCCGTGAGCGCAGTCGTCGTCGTCTTGCCGTTGGTCCCCGTGATGCCGACGATCGAGGCCGGACAGACTCGGAAAAAGAGGTCGATCTCGCTGGAAACCGGGAGCCCGAGCCGGCGCGCCTCCACGAGGAGCGCTGAATCCCAGGGCACGCCCGGGCTCACGTACACCTCGTCCACGCCCTCCAGGACTGTCTCGTCGTAGCCCCCCAGGAGCGTGGTGACACCAGCGGGAAGCCTTTGGAGGTGGTCGCCGAGGCTGTCGGCAGGCTTTGAGTCGCACACGATCACCTTGTCCCCGCGGCCGCTGAGAAAGCGGGCCAGCGCAACGGCGCTGCGGCCGAGCCCCACCACCAGCGACGTCGCCGGCGTCGACGTGGTCGGCTGGGATGTCATTGGGGAGCCAGGTGTGTCAGCCCCACCGTCGCCAGTGCGGCTACGGCTCCGACGGTCCAGAAAACCGCATCGATTCGGTTTTCAGACCACCCCTCGAGCTGGAACGTGTAGTGAATGGGGGTCATCTTGAAGACGCGGCGGCCGCCGGTCGCCTTGAAGTAGGCAACCTGAATCATGACAGAGAGAGTCTCGAGGACGAACACCAATCCGAGAAGTGGGAGGAGCAGGAGCGCTCCCTGCTGGATGGCCATGGCCGCGAGGGCATAGCCGAGGCCGAGGGAACCGGTGTCGCCCATGAACACCTTTGCCGGGTACCGGTTGTGCACCAGGAAGGCGACAATGCCGCCCATCAGCACGACCGCCACGGACTTCTCACCGGCCGTGGCGTTGGGAATGAGGTAGGCCAGGGCGACCAGGGCGATTACGACCAGGCCGCCGCAGAGGCCGTCGATGCCATCGGCGAAGTTGACGCCGTTCGCAGCGCCGACGATGGCGACGAGGGCCAGGGGCCAGTAGAGCCACAGCGGCATGTCGGAACCGAGCCCGAACTGGTGCGGGTTGTAGGCCAGCCAGGCCACCGGCACGGCGAGGATGAACTGGATCGGGAACTTCGCCCGGGCGGGGATCCCGATCGAGCCAACGCGGAGCTTGCGGAGGTCGTCGGCAAGCCCGATCACGCCGCCGCAGGCGAGGCCGGCGACCGCGGGCGGGGCCCCGGCGTGGCCCGCACCGAGAGCGAAAAGTCCCCCGAGTGTGCCCATCAAGACGAACAGGATGCCGCCACCGGTTGGCGTCCCTGCCTTGGCCTGGTGCTCGGCCGGCAATTCGGCCTGGATGACCTGCGTCATCCGGCTTCGCAGCAGGCGGATCGCGCTCGGGTATAGCACGAGTCCGAGGGCGACGCTGATGACAAAGGTGACGACCGAGGGGATCATTTGGCGAGAAGCTCTTCGACCACGGTTTCGAGGGCTACGCCGTGGGAGGCCTTGACAAGGACGAGGTCGCCCTTGCGCGCCGTTTCGCGTACCCATTGCGCAGCGGCGGCACGGTCGGGGACGAGCGTCCCGCCGCCGCTCTCGGCAAGGAGTCTTCCCATTCCAACGTCGACCACGCAGAAGGCGTCGAGCGCCTCGGCGGCGCGCCGTCCGACTTCGCGATGGGCGCCATCCGCGAGGCCGCCGAGCTCGCGCATCTCTCCCAGGACCGCGAGCAGGCGCCCTTCGTGGGGGATTTCGCCGATTGTTTCGAGTGCCGCCAGCATGGACTCCGGGCTGGCGTTATAAGCATCGTCGACGACGGCGAAGCCGCCCGGCGCCGACAGGGCCTGGAGTCTTCGCTCAACTGTCACGGAGGCGATGGCGGCGGCGCCCTCGGCGAGCGGAACGCCGGCCAGTTCACCGGCGGCAAGCGCTGCCACCGCATTTCGTGCCTGGTGGCGACCAGCGAGGCTGATGCGAACCGGCACTCCCCGGACCATGAAGGAGCCGGCGGAGTACCCCTCGCCCCGGTAGTCGCCGCCCTCGAGGCCGAATGTCGTCACGGGTGCGGCGGAGAGCTCCCGCAGGAGGTCCGTGAGTGGGTCGTCAGCGTTGAGGACGGCGGCGCCGTCATGGGGAAGGGCCTGGAGCAACTCTCCCTTGGCTCGCGCGATTCCCTCCCTGCTATCGAAGAACTCGATGTGGACAGTGCCGATGCCCGTCACGAGGCCGATTCGCGGCCGCGCAAGGGCGGTTAGACGGGCGATCTCACCCGGCCCCTGCATGCCCAACTCGAGCACGATCACATCGTGTACCCCCGGTTCGAGACGGAGGATCGTCAGGGGCACGCCTGTCTCCGTGTTGAGGTTGCCCTCCGTCTTGAGGACAGTGAAGCGGGTGCTCAGAATGGCCGCCACCATCTCCTTCGTCGAGGTCTTGCCGTTGCTGCCGGTGATCCCGACGACGAGCGGAGCGGCCTCGCTGAGACGCGTCGCGGCGAGGTCGTAGAGGGATCGCCAGGGGTCATCGACGACGATCATCTCGACACCGTCGATCGCCAAAGGTTCGATCACGACAACACCTTTTGCTCCGCGGGCGACGGCGTCGGGCACGAACCGAGCCCCGTCCTGCGTCGAACCTTTCAAGGCGAAGAAGAGGCCGCCCGGCTGGACCTCCCGCGAATCGGTGTGGACCGAGGTGAACACTCCGGTCGCCCCCGGCATCCGGAGTCTCATCACGTAAGAATCGCGGATTGCGG
>JAYUBK010000254.1:0-12453 GCA_043740835.1 Chloroflexota bacterium | reverse complement strand
GGATAGGCTTTCGCGATCTTGGCGAGCATCTCGTCGGGAAATTGCTCACCCTGGGCGCCGGACCACATCGAGCCTTCGCCGAAGTCGCCGCCGGCCTCGCGCTTTCCGGGAACGAAGCCAGGGCAGACCACGTTGAAGCGGATGCCGCTGCGACCGAGCTCGCGGGCGAGCGACTTCGACATGGCGATGATCCCCGCCTTGGTGCCGGAGTAGACGGTCTCGCGCCACTCCCCCATTCGTCCCGCGTCCGAGCTGATTGACACCACGGCTCCGGCGCCGCGCTCGACGAAATGGTCGAGGACGGCCCGCGTGCAGTTGATGAAGCCCCACAGGTTGATGGCGATCTCGCGCTCCCACTCTGATCGGGGTTTTTCCATGAAGAGCCTGTCGATCGTGCCGCCTGCGCAGTTCACCAGCACGTCCACCCCTCCGAAAGCGTCCACCGCCGCCGCGACCATGGCCTGGGCGGAATCCCAATCCGCCACATCGGTTCGGTGGGCTCGCGTCTCACCTCCCAGCTCTGCGGCCACCCTGCTTGCACCGTTCAGGTCGATGTCTGCGATGAGTACACGGCTGCCTTCGTTCACGAACTCGGTCGCGATGCCGCGGCCGATGTTGTTCGCTCCGCCTGTGACGATGATCGACTTACCGGCAAGGCCGAGGTCCATGGCCACGCATTATCCCGCCCCTGGGCTGGAACACCCTAGGAGATGTCGCGCCTCCCTGGCCGGCGAACCACGCCTGCCGCTGTCAGGATCCCCAGCGCGAGCAGGCCCTTGACCCGGCTGGACTTCGTGCGCGGCGTCGTGGAGGAGGTTTCCGGGTGCGACGGAGGCTTCGCTTCGCGACCGGAGTGGACAGCGGGCTTGACCTTGTGCCCCGCCTGGATGGGAGTCCGAAGTGACTCGCGCCCATCGGGCTGGTCGACGGGAATTGGGTACAGGAGGCTGTTCAACTCGACGCCCAGCATGGTGACGATGCCGAGGAAGTAGAAGAACGTCATCAGCAGGAAGATCAGGCCGAACGTCTTCCCGTAAGCCGTGCCGCCACCTGTATAGCGGATGTAGACCGGAAAGAGCAGCGACAGACCCTCGAACAGGAGACCGGAGAAGAGAGCGCCGGGGACGACCTTCCGCCATTTCTGGTCCTGGTTGGGAACGACGTAGTAGATGGCGAGGAAGAGGAGGAAGCCGGAGAGGATGCCGATGACGAACTGGGTGCCCAGGGCGACGATCCCGTTGGAGACGATCATCGTCGGCAGGAAGCTCAGGTGCTGCGCGTAGCCGAGGAAGGTCGAGCTGACGACCATCACGCCAACGAGAGCGATGAAGAGGACCATCATTCCGAAAGACATCAGGATCCCCCTGAGAAGCGAACGCTGTTTTGTATGGTAGATCACGGCAAAGGCCTGCTCCATGGAGCGAAAGAGACCGGTCGCCGTCCACATCAGGCCTGCGAAACCGACGACGAAGAAGAGCCCGCTCCTCTGCTGGAAGGTGTTGAGCGCGTTGAGCGCCTCGGCACGTGCCTGGTTGTCATTGGGGATGACGGTCAGGAGTGCGCCGTAGATGCCCTTGGAGTTGACTCCAAGAACCCCCAGCAGCAGTCCGAGGACCGCGGCCGAAACGAGAACCAGGGGAAAGAGGTTCGTGAGGGTGTTCCAGGCAATGATGATCGCCCAGTTGAGGGCGTTGTCCTCCTGGATCTTGGCAAAGAACCGACCTGGCGGAGACTGCATCAGCTTGGCCGGATTCATTACACCAATGATATCAAGATTGGCTCGAGACCGAATTCGGACCGGGTCCACATTGCTGCGCGCGTGGCCATCGACTACAGGTTCTCGATGACCACCGGCTCGATCGTCTCGCCCAGTCCGAAATCGAAGACCTGGGAATAGAACGACAACTCGCCCTCCAGTGATCGTTTGATGTTCCTGGCCTGGCGGAAACCGTGCTGCTCGCCCTCGAACGCCAAGTACGCGACGGGCAGACCCTTGCGACGGGCGGCCTCGACGATCAGCTCGGACTGATTGGGCGGGACGACCCGGTCCTCGAGGCCCTGGAAGACGATCAGCGGGCAGTCGAGGTTGTCCACGTGCGTCAGAGGCGAGCGCTCTCGATAAAGGTCCTCCCGTTCGGGGTAGGGCCCGATGAGGGTGTCGAGGTAGCGGGACTCGAACTTGTGAGTATCTTTGGCGAAGGGAATCAGGTCGCTGAGTCCGAAGTGGTTGGCGCCGGCCCCGAAGTAGCTGCGCATTGTGAGCGCGGCCAGGGTCGTGTAGCCACCGGCGCTGCCGCCGCTGACCGCCACGCGATTTTCGTCAGCCAGACCGCGGGTGACGAGATACCGGGCGGCGTTGATGCAATCGTCGACGTCGACCACCCCCCATTGCCCGTTGAGGCGGCGCCGGTAGGCGGTGCCGTGACCGGTGCTGCCCCCGTAATTCACCTCGACAATCGCGATGCCGCGGCTGGTGTAGAACTGCGTGTGGAGGTTAAACGAGGTCGAGTAGGCGGAGGTCGGTCCTCCATGGCTGTGAACCACCAGCGGTGGTTTCGCCCCGGGCGGTGCCTCATAGTCCGGGTTCGTCGGCGGGTAGAAGATCGCGTGCGCAGTCTTACCGCCCTCGGTCGGAAACTCGATCGGCTGCGGGGAGGACAGGTAGCGTGGATCGAAGTCCCCTGTGAGGCAGAGCCGGATGGTCTCCGGAGCCCCGCCGCCAACGGGGATGCGGACCACTGCCGGCGGCTGGTCGGGCGCCGCGGCCACGCAGAACACGTCCTCGCCGATCGTGGTGATCGAACTGAAAGCCTCGTAGCCGGTCTCGACTTTCCTGAAGGCACCGTTCTCAACGATCCCGAGGCCCGTCTGGCCGCCGCCGTTCGCAACCGCGACGAGGCGTCCGCTCGCCGTGAACGCATAGTTGCTCTGCCGGAGAGTCCACTGCGCCGAGCCGAACTCGGCCTCCATCGCGGCGAGCGGTATCGCTCTCTCGCCTTCGAGGCGGTAGAGATTCCACCATCCGCTGCGGTCGGAAACGAAGTGCAGAAGGCCCGAGGGCGACCACTCCGGCTGGTAGATGGCGTCCTCCTCCCCGGCGCTGACCCTCCGCGCAGCGCGCGGCGCCCCGGACCCGTCGAGGTCGGCCGTCCATAGCTCCGTGCCGTCCCAGGGGAGATGCGGATGATTCCACGCCAGCCAGGCCAGATGCAGCCCATCGGGTGAGACGCGCGGGTTGGAGTAGAAGTCGTGGCCCTCGACGACCACTGATTCGTCCTCACCGTCGAGCTCCATTCTGACAATCGTGTTGATGGCCTCGCGCGACGTGTCGGCATGGTCTTCGCGGACCGCATAGAGGAGACCTCGGCGGCGGTCGACGACAGCGTCGGCGTAGCGCCTGTCGACGGCCTCGGTGACGGGGCGCGGCGCGGTTCCCGCACCTTGCCGGTACAGCCGCTGGTCGGGAAAATGCGAGAACCAGACCTCGCCCTGGCTGGGGATGAACGCCCCCCCGCCGTACTCGTGCACGCGGGTTCGGGCGTTGAAGCCCGCGGGCGTCACATCGGAGATCCTGCCGCCAGGTTCGCGCCGGACGACAACCACCCGGCCGGCGTCCGCGGGCCGCAACTCGGTCCAGTAGAGGTCCTCGCCGTCGGCCAGCGTGCCGCCAAGGATGATCGAACCGCCGACTATGAGGTCGGCCGTGATGGGCGACTTCCAGGACCCGTACGGAGCCAGGATCTTCTCAATCATCCGACCATCCTACGGACGGAGGGAGGCAGTGCTCCACCATGGAAACGATGCACCTCGCGGCCGGCCTTGAAGAAGGCCACGGTGGGCGTCCGTTCGACCCCGTGGGCCAGCGCCGTGTCGGGTTCGCGGTCAACGTCGAGGCTGACTCCGCGGCAGAGCCCGGGTTGCGCTGCGAGAAGCTCGTCGAGTTGCGGACGCAACTCGCGACAGGGCTCGCAGCCGGCTTGCCAGAAATAGACGAGGAGGAGCCGCGGCTCCTCCTCGATGATTGCCTGAAGGTCGTCGGAGTGGATGGCCTCCGTTAGTTGAGCCGCTCCACGACCATTGCCATGCCCTGGCCACCGCCCACACACATCGTCTCAAGGCCGATCGTTTCATTGCGCTCGCGAAGTCCGTTGAGAAGAGTGCAGAGGATGCGCGCGCCGGTCATCCCGAAGGGGTGGCCGAGCGCGATTGCCCCACCGAACGGATTCAGCTTGTCGCTAAAGGGATCAACTCCGATGCCCCGGGCGGATGGGATCACCTGGGCAGCAAAGGCTTCGTTGATCTCGAGGATATCGACGTCGTCAATTGTCATGCCGGCCCGCTTCAGGGCCTGCCTGGACGCCTCGATGGGCCCGAGGCCCATGTACTCCGGCTCGAGCGAGCTGAGACCGGTGGAGATGATGCGGGCAAGCGGCTTTAGGCCGAGCTCGCTGGCGCGCTTGTCGGACATGATCACCACCGCCGCGGCACCGTCGTTGAGAGGGCAGGCGTTGCCCGCCGTGATCCTGCCGTTCTCCCGGAAGACCGGCTGCAGCGCCGAGAGGGCCTCCAGCGTGGTGCCGGGCCGGGGTCCATCGTCCTTGCTGAAGGTCTGCCCATTGGGCAGCGGGATGGGGATGATCTCGCGGTCGAAGAAGCCGTTTTCACGCGCCTTCACGGCGCGCTCCTGGCTCTGTACCGCGTACCGGTCCATCTCCTCGCGGCTGATGTTCTCCCGCTCGGCCACGTTCTCGGCCGTCTGCCCCATGGCGATGTAAATGTCGGGGTACTCGTCGCTGTTCCCAGGCTGGAGGCGGGGGTTCTGCGTGTCCGGCGCGTCCGGATAGCCGGACCCGTAACGCGAAACGCACTCGACACCGACCGAAAGGAAAGCATCGCCCTCGCCGGCCCGAATCGCGTGCGCGGCCATCCTGCTCGTCATCAGTGACGAGGAGCAGTACCGGTTGACAGTCGTCCCTGGAGCGTCGATCCGGCTCAGGATGCTGATCACACGCCCGATGTTGTGGCCCTGCTCGCCGCCGGGAAGGCCACAGCCGGCGATGAGGTCCTCGATCTCGCTGGGGTCAAGCTCGGGGACTTTCTCCATAACCTTGGTGACGACATACGCGGCGAGGTCGTCGGGGCGCATGTCAACGAGAGAACCCTTCCTGGCCCGACCAATCGGGGAACGGCCCGCGGCAACGATCACAGCTTCAGTCATGGCCTGAGTTTAGAACGCGACGCGTCATCGACGCCGGTGCCAACAGCTCCGGATTGGCAGGGCGGGTCGCCGGCCCGACCAGCGTCATGCCGCAGCGGAGACGGCGCAGCAGTTCATGGCTTCTCGTCCGGGAAGCGGAGGACAAGCTCCTGGCCCCAGGTGAGAGCCGCCTCCCGGACGCGGACCCTGACCTTTCCGTTCGTCAACTCGCCACCGTGGATGGCGGTCAGCTTCACGATGGGCGAGAGACTGTCGTCGGAAAACCCCGAGGAGCGCCAGGTGTGGTAGGTCCAGTCGTAGACCTCGACATCGCTGTAGACACGGCTGTCGAACCTGAACACGGGCAGGCCTTCGATGGCCGGAATCTCAAGGTCGTAGGTGTTGAGGAGGACGGGCGCCGCACCGCCGAGCGGTACCGTCGAGTTGAGCCGCGGAAACACCCAGTTCCCGAGCCGCCCGGAAGCGGACTCGAGCGGGAAAGTCTCGACGACAGCCGCCGTCGTCTCCCGCGGAGGCGTCACGCCATCGATGGTCAGTACGGAAGCTGAGACGGCCGCGAATCCGACGACTGCCACCTCGCCGGCGCGGGTGAGTGCCCGCTCGGCCGCCGCGTTTGCGACAAGCTCGGCGGCCACCCCCGGGGCGAGGCGGGCTTTTGCCGTGGCTTGCGTCGTGAAGTCGTTGACCACCGTCAACGCGGCGTTCACCGTCGTGGAGCCGCCGGCGACCAGGGTGCCAGTCACCAGCGCCGAATGGACCACATCGCCGTAGAACGCGTAAACCCGCACTTCCCTGAGCGCGTAGCTCCCGTTGTTGGAGATGATCCCGACAATGCGATCGCTGACAGTCGTGAGATGGACATCAAGACTCACCGGCACGGTTCCCGTCGAGGCTTCGCCGACAACCCGGACGCTGCCGTAGACGACACCGGTCTCGACGACGACCGTGCCCTCGCCGGGGATCACGTGCTCCTCGACCCCGCTCTTGACACCGGCTACCTGAAAGGGGCAGGCGTGGCAGCTCAGCTCGAGTGCCGGGTAGCCAAGGGTGAGCGGCGCGGCAAGGCTGCCCGACGCCACCTGGATGCGATGCAGCCCGCGCAGCGGGAACGTGATCCCGTGGTAGCTGAGCCTGGAGACCGCATTCCCGGGCCCGAGCTTCAGGAATTCCACCTCGTGGTCCCTCACTCCCCCCTGGAAGGATTGGCCGGCCACGTATGCGAGGAGGCTGAAGGCGACGGCGAGAAGCGGTGCCGCCACCCAGAAGAGAGTCGGCCGCCCGACCGATCGCAGGGCGAGGAAGGTGGCGGGGCCCACGATCAGGACGTATAGCGAAACGAGCCCGAGAAGAACAAGGACGCTGGGCAGGGGGGCGTCCTGTGGGTTCGGCAGCAGGTCCGAAGGAATCGCTTCCGGCTCCATGAGCGTGCCCCCCACGGGCACGTTCCCGGGCAGGCGCTCCATCCCTCGGGCCAGAGCGTTCGACCAGGCCAGTCCCTCGATGCCGGCCCTGACCGTCGCGCCGTCGGTGGGGTCGTAAGTCAGCTCGACGGCGCGCCCGGCCCCATAGGTGAGCTCGGCAACCAACGGGGTGCCGTCGGTTGTCGTGACCACGGGCTGCGCCCTCGGCGCGAGCGTGCCGGTGGCGACTGCTGTCACCGGGGGTGCGGCGAGGGCTCCAAGGTCCGCAAGTGCCTGCAGGGATGCGCTGGACGTTCCCGTCGGTCGCAGGGGAACAATGTCGGAGGGGATGCCGCGCAGAGCGGCTGGCAGCCCAGCTGACCCGGCGACGATGAGCGTGCCGCCGAACCCGACGAAGTCCCGGAGCGCGAGGCCTTGGGCGATGGTCAGCGGCTTGCCGTCGGTTCGGTTGAAGACGACTGCGACGAGACCGGCGAATCCGAGTGCCGTCGCGGGCAGAGGGTGAGTCGCGCCGAACGAAACGGTGCGCACGCCGAGGTCTCCGAAGCGCAGGAGGGCGAACGCGTCGGCGACCTCCCCGGTTTCGCTGACAACACCGACGGCAAGCACGTTGCGGTCACTTATCGGTACCTCGGCGACGAGCCGACCGCCGCTGTCGACGACCTCGACCTGGCTGTAATTACTGGGAGCGATGAAGGTGACGGCCTTCTTGTGGCGGGAGTCGAGGAGGAGGTGCACCTGGTAGGCGGCGTCGGGAGGCGCCACGGGCTGGGCGGCGGACGCTATGGGAGCGTTGAGCTGTGGCGCGCCGGCGATGGGCGGCAGCCTGGTGACCACCGATGTACCCGGCTTCGGTCGATTCACGAGGAGCATGTCCCCCTCGAAGCGCTGGTCGCCCAGGTTGCGGATCGTGATCGTGTAGGGAACCCAGCTGCCGAGGCCTCCGACGGTGGCGCCGACCTGGATGGTGCCGTCATTCAGGTCGATCGATGCGCCCGTTACCGACGGCTTCGCGCTGGCCGCGCTGACGGCCAGGCCTATTAGCCCGATGCCGAGGACGGCGGCGGCGATGTGGCGGAACCTCATTCGGAATTTTCCGGGTTCCCAGCAAAGGGCTCCGGAATCCGAAAGCTACAGCAGGCGTCGTCGGTCCCTCCGAGCTCGCCTTGCCAGGCCGTGATCCGATTGCCCTTTGCAGCGCTGGTCTACTCTCGCTTCGCTGTGCGAAAACGTTCTCTGGGGTGGTTGGCGGGTGCCGCCGTCGTGGCAGTTCTTTTCGGGGTGCTCGCCTGGGGACTCTCCCATCCGGCCCTACTCCAGTCGGCATCCGCGACCGGGCGCATGGCACCGGACCTTGCAATCCAACCTTTCGTAATCCAACCCGGCACGACCCAACCTGTCGGACGGCCCGTGTCCCTCTCGAGCCTCCGCGGACAGCCCGTCGTGCTGAACTTCTACGCGTCCTGGTGCCCAGGCTGCAGGCAGGAGGCGGCCGCACTGACGGCAGCCGCCACGGCCAACGCCGGCGTTCGGTTCATGGGCGCCGACATCCAGGACACCGAGGATGCCGGGCGCGCCTTCGAGGCGGAGGTCGGGCATGGCTACGCGACCGGTCCCGTCACCGGCGGCAGCTACCTTCGCTTCGGCGTAACGGGTCCCCCCGAGACCTTTTTCATCGACCGCTCCGGGCGCATCGTCGGCCATTTCGCAGGCCCTCTTGACGGGCCGACCATCGACCTTTACCTGGCAAGGATCAGGTGACCCGCCGGATCCAGTTGACCGCGCTGGCGATCGGGCTCGCGATGACGCTGGCGGTGGCGCTCGGTTTCGGCACCTCGCTCATGCGGGCACAGGCTCGGACTGGAACGCTCGCCGTCTTCATCACATCCCGAGGCGGAGATCGACTGGCCGCCACCACACTTGAGGTTCACGACAGGTCGGGCTGGTCCAGCGCCGGTGGTATCAGGGCCATGACGGCCCCCGTGGCGCCGGCAACGGCATCCGTCCTGCGGGCATCAGTGATCGCCGGGGCCTACGACTCCATCCGCGTTTCCGGGCGGGTGCTCGTGGCGTCCATCGTGGTCACCGATGGGAAGGTCGAACCGCTTCTCGTCCAGGTCGACGGCGGGCTTCCGACCGACCTCTATGCAGGTACCGATGACTTCAACATCGGGGCCAGCGAGATCAGCGGAAAGCTCCAGGCAGTCGCGCCCTTCCATCTCACCGACCAGGCCGGGCGGACCTTCGACAACGCCTCCCTGGGCGGTCATGAAACAGTGCTGGCAGCGTTTCACACAACCTGCCACGAGACATGCCCGCTCTATACGGGCCTCTTCCTGCAGCTGAGCCGGGAGGCGCCGCCGGGTGTGCAGCTTCTCGAGGTCACGACCGACCCCACAGCCGACAGCCCGGCGGTGCTGAGTGATTACGCGGCGCGGATCGGTGCCGGCTGGACGTTTGCGACAGGTACGACCGATGAACTGACGGCGTTCTGGGCGCCTTTCGGCGTCAAGCTCTCAGCGGTCGACGCCCACGCCTCGGTCCTGCTCGTGATCGATCGTCATGGGTACGTCCGGCTCGCGCGGACCGGCGTACCCCAGGTCGACTCCCTGCCGCCCCCGCTCACCAGCCAGCTGAGCCCGGCCGGCCGCGCGGAGCTGGGCCACGGGGAGGGCTGGGGGGCGAGCCAGGTCGTCGACGCGCTGCGTAGCCTCGGCTCACTCGCCGCCCGCTCGCTGCCAGGTGGGAGTGCAGCGCCGGCCTTCGCGTCCACGGACCTCACCGGAAAGGAGATCTCGCTCGCCGACTTCAAAGGCAGGCCGGTGCTCCTCAACTTCTGGGCGACCTACTGCACGCCCTGCCGCGCTGAGCTGCCTTTGATCGAGCGGACGGTGGCTCGATATTCCGACGTTGCCGTGCTTCTTGTCGATGAGCGCGACTCGATTGCTGCGGCGCGCACTTTCCTCAAATCAGCCGGAGTGAATGCCCGCAGCGCAGTGGACGCAGGCCAGGTCGGGAACCTGTATGGCGTTGAGGTCCTCCCGACGACGGTGTTCATTCGGGCTGACGGAACCGTCGAAGGGCGCTACATCGGGCAGATGGACGCCAAGACCCTCGAAACGCATCTCGCCGCTCTGACGACGCGTTGAGCCGGGGAGTCACCTCCCCCGCACCGGCCAGGATGGGCTGGGCGGACCTCTTCCGTGAGGGCAGGGCACGCTTGACGGTCGGGATCGTCCTGGTCGAGATCCTGGCCGCCATCCAGACCTCGGTCGTGGCCTCGATCATGCCGGCCGTCAAGAGCGATCTCGGCGGTCTCCAGTTCTACGGCCTTGTCTTCAGCGGGTACATACTCGCCGCCCTCGCCGCCACCCCCCTGGCCGGCCGCAGCGCCGATCGCGAAGGAGCGGGTCGCCCCTTCACGGTAATGCTCGGCGTCTTCTTCATCGGCACCCTCCTCGCCGGCTTTTCGACCTCGATGCCGATGTTGGCGGCGGCGAGGCTTGTTCAGGGCTTCGGGGCTGGAGCCCTCTACACCATTGCCTACGGCGCCATGGCCAAGGGCTACCCCGAGAATGGCCGAGCGAAAATGCTCACTCTCCTCTCGGCCATGTGGATCGCGCCGGGCCTGGTCGGGCCGGCCTTCGGAGCGCTCATCGCCGGCACGGCGGGCTGGCGCTGGGCCTTTTGGTCGATCCTCCCCTTGATGGTGATCGCAGCGGCGCTCGTGATCCCGACGTTCGCGAAGCTGGGCGGAACCGGGACGTCAGTGACCGAGAGACTTCCCCTCCGCTGGCCGATACAGCTTGCCGTGGGCGCGGGCCTGGTGCTGTCGGGCCTTTCCGCGAGCACCTGGGTCGCCATTCCGGTTGTGTTGGTCGGGCTGCTCCTGGGCATCCCGGCAGCCTTTCGAGTGCTCCCCGAGGGGACGTTCCGGGCCCGGCGCGGGCTCCCTGCAACAGTCGCCGTCGGGCTCCTTGTCAATCTGGGGTTCTTCATCGGCTTTTACTTCCTGCCCCTCCTCGTAACGGAGGTCGGCCATCACAGCCTTGCCGAGGCCGGCATCGCCATCTCAGTCGTGAACGTGACGTGGACGGTGGGGACGTGGTACCAGGAGCGCGTCGATGGGCGCGTGCCCCGCGTAGTCCAGGCGCGGCTGGGAGCGCTCCTACTGGCTGCCGGGCTGGTGGTTGCCGCATCGCCGATGCTCGGCGTCCCAATTCTCATCGCGTACGTCGCCTGGGCTTTCGGCGGGGCGGGAATGGGGCTCATTTACAACACGCTTTACCTAACCGCCGTGAGCGGCGTCGCGGAAGGCGGCGAGACGACCGCCGTGGCAGCACTTCAGGTGACCAACCGACTCGGCATCGCGCTCGGGACCGGCCTCGCGGGGGCGGCGATCGCCATCTCGGCCGAGCTCCGAGTGCCACTCGCCTATGGGCTTTCTGCAGCCTTCGCGGTGGCGGTTGCCGGAGCCGTGGGCGCCGTGGCCCTATCCGGACGGATGGATAGCGCAGCGTGAGACCAGACGGACCGGCGGCCCAGACCCGCACCCGTCTGAGCAGTCCCTTGGACCTCGCCATGACGCTCTGGCCGGCGTTCCCCGCCAAGTCAGGCCCGGATGGAATCTGGCGGGCGACGACGACGCCCGAAGGCGCCGCCAGTCAGCATCTCTGGATCGAGGGGGATGAGCTCTGCGCGGATGCCTGGGGCCCCGGCGCCGGCTGGCTGCTGGAGCGCGTGGCCCGACTCGTCGGCGAGGACGTCGACAGCGGTGCCTTCCCGACTCCTCACTCGCTCGTGCGAACTCTGCACCGCCGCCACCTCGGCCTCCGCATCCCTCGAACGGAAGCCGTATACGAGGCTGCGGTCGCCACCGTGCTGGCCCAGATGGTCACCTCGGAGGAGGCCCAGATGGCGCGCCGGCGCCTACTCTGGGAGCTTGGGGAGGACGCTCCCGGACCCGTCCGTCTGCGACTTCTGCCGGAGCCGAAGAAGCTCCTGGCGACGCCGTACTGGACCCTCCACAAGTTCGGGGTCGAACGCCGACGCGCAGAGACCCTGTACCGGGTGGCGCTCCATGCCGCCCGCCTCGAGGAGACCGTGGGCATGGACATGCCCTCGGCGTACCGACGCCTCACAGCGATCACCGGACTCGGAGAATGGTCGGCTGCCGAGATCGCACTGGCGGCCCTCGGTGACCGCGACGCCGTACCGGTGGGCGACTACCACCTCCCGCACCTTGTCAGCTGGGCGCTGGCGGGCGAGGAGCGCGGCTCCGACCTCCGCATGCTCGAGCTTCTCGAGCCCTATCGCGGCCATCGCGCGAGGGTCCTGCGCCTCCTTCTCCACGGCCACGTCGGTTATCCGAAGCGCGGACCCAGGCACGCCCTTCGTCGGCTCGACGAGATCTAGACAACTCACGGCTCCGACAAGGCTTGATGCCGTTCGCCCAACCAACGAGAAGGCGGGCTAGTCGGGTCGCGCTTCACTGGTCAGGAAATCAATCGACCTGCTGACCTGGATGCCTGTCGCGCGGAGCTAGTCGGCGGCCTGTACAGGGTTCGCGATCGCCATCCGCTCTCGACGCCGCTTCAAGAGCGTGTAGACGACCGGGATCACGAGGAGAGTCAGGGCCGTCGAGGAAATGAGACCGCCCTCGACGACGACGGCCAGGGATTGACCGATGAGGCCCCCCTCGCCTCCCACACCCGTGGCGACCGGGAGCAGGGCGACGACTGTCGCGATGGCGGTCATGATGATCGGCCGCAGGCGTGCCGAGCCCGCCAGGAGCAGGGCCTCGCGGATCGTGCG
>JAYUBK010000253.1:0-3943 GCA_043740835.1 Chloroflexota bacterium | reverse complement strand
GCCCCGACATGATGTGGAATTCCAAGTACACGGTCATGGGCAGTGGAGGGATGATGGGCGGTGGAGGACCCGTGGGTGCGGGGGTCTCGAGGGGTGCGATGACCGTGACTGGCGATCACGCAACTCGGATCGCTCAGAGCTGGCTCGACCGGTATGCCGGCGGCAACTCCGCCGGAACGGCGGACGCCTTCTACGGCTACTACACCTTCCATTTCCAAAAAGCCGGGCAGATCGCCGGGATGCTTTCGGTAAATGGCTCGAGCGGCCAGGTCTGGTTTCACACCTGGCATGGCCGCTTCATCAAGGTCCGAGACCTGGGCGCCTAGGAACTCGCGCCGAAAGATCCGAGCAACCCACCCTCGCAAATCTCCCGAACAGTGTTAGGCTGTCCTAACAGTGTTAGGTGCGGTGCGAGTTCAACAGCTGCGGTCCGGCGCGCGAGAGGCGCGACGGGGAGAGATTCTTGCGGCGGCGTGGGCGCTTGTCCGTGAGCAGGGCATCAGTGCACTGACGCTCCGCGAGGTCGCTGCCCGCGTGGGAATGCGTGCTCCAAGCCTGTACGAGTACTTCCCGTCCAAGTACGCGATCTACGACGCCATGTTCGCCGAGGGCTATGACGCCTTCCTGGAGATCATGCCGGGCCCCGACGACCCCTCTGAGCGGCGCGCTCGCGCGGTTGCTTGGCTGCTGAGGTTCTTCGCCTTCTGCCGGGCCGACGTCGCGCGCTACCAGCTCCTCTTCCAACCCGCCATTCCGGGCTTTCACCCGTCCATCGAATCGATGGGGCGCGCTGGCAAGGCGCTGTCGGCCCTGGATCAGGAGCTGAGTGCGATGGGCGCGAGACGGCAGGAGGCGCGCGACATGTGGACTGCGCTGGTGACCGGCATGGTCAATCAGCAGATTGCCAACGATGTGGCGGGAAACCGCTGGGAAAGCCTCGCGGAGGAGGCGGTGGAGATGTTCATGAATCACTTTGTGGGTATGGAGGGCGAACGGTGAACGCGACGACTACGGCATGGATCGACGTAGAAGGTTTGGAGCCGCTGAGCGAATCGGAGATCTGGGATCTGGCGCAAGCGGAGTACACGAGGATGCTCGGCGTGTTGCGCTCGCTGTCGGATGCCGACTGGTCGCGCCCGACCGACTGCGCGGTCTGGACGGTCCGCGACATGCTTGGCCACCTGGTCGGAGCCGCCGAGGGTTTCAGCAACCCGCTTGAGATGATGCACCAGTACCTCATGGGGGCGCGCCTCATCCGCCAGGGCCGCACGGATGGGAGACAACCGGTGGACGGCGCCAACGCGCTGCAGGTTGCTGACCGCGCCGGGCGGCCGGTCGCTGAACTGCTCGACCGCTACGAAGCGGTGATCCAGCCGGTGCTGCGCTGGCGCCACCGCCTGCGCCACCTTCCCGTGACCATGCAGGATGTCGCCGGACCCCTCACCTTCCGGCAGCTGTTCGAGGTGATCCTCACGCGCGACACCTGGATCCACCGGCTTGACATTGCTCGAGCGACCGGGAGATCGTTCGAGGCGACCGCTGACCATGATGGGCGCTTTGTCCAGGATCTCATCCAGGTATGGGCCTCCCGCCACGCACGCCCATTTCGCCTCAGCCTGGCCGGCCCTGCCGGTGGCAACTACCAATACGGCGAAGGTGGTGAAGAGCTGGCACTGGATGCTCTCGAGTTCGGCCGGCTGCTCTCCGGCCGGGGGCGAGGCGAAGGCCTGCTGGCGACGCGCGTCGTCTTCTGAAACGCCGCGCGCTATTTCGGGGCTGGACGCGCCTCGGATTTATGCAAACGGGAGCGTCGGAGGTGGGCGACGCAGAGAGTCGGCTCCACGAAGGGCTCCAGGCTGGTCGCCTGCAGCGGAGCACCCATCTCCGCCAGGGCGCCCTTCAGCATCCCGAGATGCACCGCGCAGACAACCGACTGGTTGGACTCGGCCACCTCCCGAAAGGGGCAGCGATGAAGCAGTACTTTGAGTTCGTCCGAATCCTCGACCGCTTCCGGCATGAATCCCAGCTCCGTGAAAAGCTGCACCACCCTGTCCCTGGCCTCGTCGGCCGAGACCCCGGCGAAGGGCGGCGGTTTCTCGGTGAGATATTTCCCCCAGGCCTGGCCCGCGTTCTCGGCAATCGCCTGCGGTCGGTCGGTGCTCAGCAGGTAGCTGGCCAGGATCTGGGCCAGTAGCAGGTAGCCGTTCTGTGCCGCAGGTGGCGAATCCGTCAAAGCCTCATAGAGCACGCGCGGTCGCCCCCTTCCGGCGGCTGACGCGGTCACGGTCCGAACCAGGCCGGCGTCGACGAGCTGGTCCACATGGGATCGAACCGTGTTGGGGTGGAGCCCCACGAGCTTCCCGAGCTCGCGCGAGTCGAGAGTGCCCTGCCCCCGCAGCTCCTCGAGGATTCGAAAGCGGCTGACGTCGCCAAGAGCCCGATGGGTCCTCAAGACGGGATCATTGATCACCCTTGAATTTTACGAGATAAATAGTGAATAATGTCAATATCGTGAAAAACGGACGCAAGAAGACAGGACGCAAGGGGTGAAGTCCATCCAGCCCAAGCGCTCCCCCGAGGCGGACCTCCCCGGCCGCTACTTCGCCACCGGTCTCGCCGCCTTCGTGCTCTTCGCGCTCGGGGTTCCCATCTTCGCGCCCGAGCTGGTTCGCACCAATGACGACCCGCGCGTCTTTGCGCTCACCCACCTCGCCGTTCTGGGCTGGATCACCATGACCATGTTCGGCGCCATCTACCAGCTCTTCCCGGTCGCCCTCGGCGGCGCGATTCGTTCGCCGCGCCTCGGTCGGTGGAACTACTGGGTGCTGGCGGCCGGCATTGCGGGGTTCGTCCCGAGTTTCTATCTCGACTGGAGGCCGGGGGTCGCCCTCTTCGGGTCGCTCACCGTCGGCGGGATCCTGCATTTCGCCATCCAGCTGCTCCGCAGCTACCCAACGGTGACCGACTGGCACCCCATGGCCTTCTACGTCCTGGCTGCGCTCGTCTGGCTGGTCGCCACCATCGGCTTCGGCTTCGTTTACGCTCTCAACTGGCATTTCGGCTGGTTCGACGTCGGGGACCCGATGCTGGCGGCCCATGTCCAGATGGGGCTGGCCGGCTGGCTGGGTCTGACCCTGATGGGCGTCTCCTACAAGTTGACCGAGCTCTTTGCTCTGGCTCACGGGCACGGGCGCCGGCTCACGTTCGCGAACCTCGCGCTTTGGAACCTCGGGCTCCTCGGTCTCGTCCTGAGCCTGCTGTTCCAGCCGGGCACTCCTCTGGTGCCTGCATTCGCCGGCCTGCTCGCCATCTCCGCCCTGCTTCACGTTCTCGACATCGGGCTGCTGCTCCGGACTCGGCGGCGCCGCAAGTTGACCGTCGAGCAGTGGCACATGTTCGCGTCGTTGGCATCGTTGCTGATTGCGGCGGGACTGGGCCTGGCCCTGGCCTCGGGCCATGTCCCCGGACGCGGCTGGGTGGTCGCCTACGGATACGCGGTCCTGGCCGGCTGGTGCGGTTTCGCCATCGTCGGCAAGTCCTACAAGATCCTGCCCTTCCTGACCTGGCTGCACCAGTACAGCGGCTTGGCCGGCGCGCGGCCGGTGCCGCTGCTGAGCGACCTTGTCGACCAGCGCCTCGCCTGGGCCTCCTTCGCCCTGCTCCTGGCGGGCTTCGCCGGGGTCTTGGCCGGCCTGCTCCTTGCTGACGCCGTCGTGGCTCGCGCCGCCGGCTGGATCTACACCGCCGGGGCGCTTTTGTTCGCGCTCAATGCCGCTCGCTTGGTCCTTCCCCTGGCGCTCCCCAAGGGCAGCCGGTTCCTCTCGCGGGGGGTGTCGACATGACGGAAGCCGCGCTCACGATGCCCGATGAGCTGGTCACCTCGGAGGCGTGGCAGCAGCTCAATAACGTCTACGACCCCGAGCTGGCCGTGAACCTCGTCGAC
>JAYUBK010000252.1:0-3961 GCA_043740835.1 Chloroflexota bacterium | reverse complement strand
AGGCGAGGACGAAGGCGAGGGCTCCGATGGTTCCTACAAGCGCCTGCGCGACGTTTATCCACGCGTGGAGAACTTCCTGAATTGGTTGGGTGTCGACGGTGACTACGAGCATTTTTGAACCTCCTTTAGCGGTTTGGGAGGCTCAGGCTAGGCGGCGAAACTCGATCCGAGAACTGCCCCTGTAAAGGGGCGTCCGGAGCTTCGAATTCACACCTCGATCAGGGTCCCGACCGCGAGAAGGATCGCGAAGTGATACCGGAAGGCCTCGTCGCCGAGAGGCTCCATCGCCTGCGTCAGATCCTCTTCGAAGCTCGCCTTGAGCCTCGGGCCGAGCATCGAGAGGAGCGTGTTGGGCAGCGGGCCCGAACCCGCCATCAGTTCGTTCCACTCCCTGGCGTTGGCCGTGCGACCGCCGGTCACGAGTTCGGTCATCTGGATGTCGGCGAAGCCGAACTCCTGGAGGACAACTGGCAACGTCTCGCGCTCGCCCAGCACGGAGCTCTCGCCGGCGGGGCCGGGGAGCCGGACCTCGTGTTTGCCACCGAGCGCGCCGAGCCGGCTGAAGAAAATCGTATGGGCCTGGGTGTGGAGACTCCGGCGGTGCAGTGAAAGGGCGACGCGGCCCCCGGGCCTGAGCATCCTCACCGCCTCTTCGAGGCTCTTGAGCGGATCGACCATGTAGGGCAGCGACTGGCCGAACGTGATGAGGTCGAAGCTGTGGTCGCGGAAGACCAGGTTCTCGGCGGCCATCGTCGTGTAGGTGAGGCCCTTCATTGGCGTCCGGCGTGCCTCGTCGAGCATCCGGTCGCTGAGATCGATGCCGACCACGCTGCCACCGGGCAGGACCCTCTCAGCCAGTCGCCGAGCGACCAGGCCCGTGCCGCAGCCGACGTCCAGGCAGGCCTCACCCGGCACCGGAATGGCGAGCTCCACAAGTTTACCGGCCACCTTGCCGTTAAACCCTGCAGCCCAGGCGTCATAGGTCGGCGCCACCCGGTCGTAGAACTCGACCATGTGCTCGAGGATCTCGTCGGTTGGGCTGAGGTCCATTCGGCGTGATCTTACGGCGCGATCGCCCCGCCTCCGGCGGCAGGTATGATCCCTTCGGTCCTAACCGTATCGGCATCTCCAAGGAGCACAGGACATGGCAGACGAAGAAAGCAACGATCAGCACGAAGGCCGCGGGCGAGGCCGCCGCGGCGACGGAGGCGCAGCCAACTCGGTCACGCTCGGACCGCGCGACTCCCTCATCGGCACCCTGCGCATCGAGGGCGACCTCCGTGTCCTCGGCACGGTGGAGGGCGAGGTCCATGCCAGCGGCGACGTCACCATCGAACCCTCGGCCAAGGTCAAGGCCTCCGTCGAAGGCGGCAACGTCATCGTGACCGGCAACGTCACCGGCAACGTCACCGCTCGTGGAAGGCTGACGCTCGCCGGGTCGGGAACGCTGCACGGGGACGTGCGGGTTTCGAAGCTGGCCGTCGAGGATGGTGCGACCCTCAACGGGAACGTCTCGATGAGTCCCAAAGTGGCCGGCGGATCGGGAGCGCCCGAACACGCGGAGGAGCCCCAGCCCGAACACGCCGGCTGACAGGCGCCCGTCGCCCGCTCAGGGGCTGTCGGTAAAGTGGGGACGTGACAGTTCGGGCCCGCGGTTCCTTCCTGACCGCCCTTCTGTCCGCCGTCCTCATCTCCTCCTGCTCGTTCGGCGGGCCTCCGACGACGGACCCCGTCAAGGAGTTGAAAAGCGCGGGCTCCGAACTCGCGGGGCTGAAGAGCGGTGCAGTGGACCTCAAGTTCGGACCCGGGGCTGCGCTCTTCGGCTTCGAGCTCGTCTCCGCAACGGCCAAGGTCAAGCTGCCCTCAGATACCGACGCCACCATCAAGGCCAGGCAGCAGGATTCGCTCATCGAGATCCAGGTGATCTCGGTGGGCGGGAACGTTTACCTGCGTCTTCCCTTCATCGGTTTCCAGCAGGCGAGCGCCCAGGAGGCGGCCGGGCTGCCCAGCGTTGGATCGGTATTCGATGCGACAAACGGGCTGCCCGCGGTGCTTCCCAGCGGTAAGAACCCGAAGGTGGAGGGCACCGAGACGATCTCGGGCACTGACTGTTGGAAGATCTCGACCACGTTCACAGCGGACCAGATAGCGAAGGCCGTCCAACCCCTGCAGCCGAAGGGCGACATCCCAGCCACCCTGTGGATAGGACGCTCGGATCACCTCTTGCGCAAGGCCGTACTCTCGGGCCATCTCTTTGATGCGACGAAAACGACAACCCTCGAAGTCCGCCTCCACGATTTCAACACGAACTTCAACATCGTCAAACCCGTCTAGCTCCCGTTTTCGTCGTGCCGCCCGCTGGGCGCCCTGGCTTCTACTCGGAGCAGTGTCACTCGGGCTGTTCGTCGCAGCGCTCGACACCTACGTGGTTGTGACCCTGCTGCCAAAGATCCTTTTCGACCTCGACCTGCCGGTCGATCGCATCGAGCGCGCCACCCCGATGCTGACCGGCTTCCTCGCCGGCTATATCGTCACCATGCCGCTGCTGGGCCTGGCATCGGACATCCACGGGCGAGGAGTCGTGTATCTCGGCTCGCTGGCGGTGTTCGTCGCCGGCTCGGTGCTGACGGCGACCGCCGCATACACTGGCGAACCGCCTTACGGGATCATCGGCCAGCCCTGGCTTGTGGGCGGGCGAGTGTTGCAGGGACTCGGGGGTGGCGCGATGGTGCCGATCGCTCTGGCACTGGCCGCGGACCTCTTTCCCGCCGGGCGGCGGACCACGGCGATCGGGGCCGTGGCGGCGATCCAGGAGACCGGCTCCGTGCTGGGTCCGCTGTACGGCGCCGCGGTCGCCAAGCTGGCGACTGACTACGGAGATTGGCGTGCGGCGTTCTGGCTCAACCTCCCCCTGGCCGCGATCTGCGCCGTCTGCTTCCTCGTGGCACAGAGGGCGTTTCGCGCCGAGGGGGCCACCCCCGCCCGGACCTCGGCGATGGATCAGCCGGCCGTGGATTGGCTCGGCGCCGTGCTCCTCGGCTTCGGACTGGCCTCGCTCGCGATCGCCCTCTACCCCGACGACCCGGCGAAGCAGGCGGTGAGCACGAACTTCATCCCCTGGGCCATTGCAGCCCTGCTCTTGCTGGTCGGGTGGGGACACCGGCAGTTCGCGGCTCTCAACCCCGTCATTCCGTCGGAACTGCTGAGGAGCCGCTCTTTTCTGGGCTCGTCGGCCGCCAACCTCCTCGTCGGCGCCGGGCTTATGACAGCCCTGGTGGACATCCCGCTGATGGGCCGCGGCGTCTTCAACCTAAACCAGATCGACTCTGCCCTCCTTTTATCGCGATTCATGGTGGCGATCCCAGTCGGGGCCGTTGCGGGCGGGCTGCTGAGCCGACGCCTGGGGGGCCGCTCGACAGCGGTTTTGGGACTGGCTATGGCGGCGCTGGGCTTCTACCTGGTGTCGTTGTGGGGCGCCGCCGAGCTGAGCGTGCGCCTGGTGGGGCTGCGCCTGGCCGACGTCGAGCTCGTCCTCTGTGGACTCGGCTTCGGGCTCGTCATCGCCCCGCTGGCCGCGGCGGTTATCGACCTGGCGCGTCCGCAGCGCCACGGACTCGCCGCCAGCCTTGTCGTGCTGGTCCGGACCCTGGGCATGATGGCGGGCCTCAGCGCCCTGTCGGCTTTTGGCCTGCGCCGTTTCTACGACCTGTTCAACACCGGCTACGCACCGCGCCTCGTGCCAGGTCCCGACTTCCAGCATCAGAAACTGCTCTTCGAACAGAAGCTGACGGATTCCCTGGTGGCGGAGTATCACGGCGTGTTCCTGATCGCCGCCGGACTCTGCGTCGTGGCCGGGCTCGTGGCCGGGCTCACCCTTTCAGCACGTTCGACCGCAGGAACGACGACGGTCTCGACGTAGGCCCGGAGCGCTCTGGTGAGGAGTGCCGCCAGGCGCTCCTGC
>JAYUBK010000251.1:0-3982 GCA_043740835.1 Chloroflexota bacterium | reverse complement strand
CTACGGCAAGCAATCTCCGCACGGGTCGGAAATGGTAGCGACGCCGCTGCCCCGGCTGTAGCGCTCGTTGAGGGAGGCGGTAGCGTGTCTGCATGCTCGAGCTGAGAGATCCGGTCGGCGCGTTCGCCGCAGTCGAGGCGTACCTCAGGGCCGAGGGTTTCTTCGACGCCGCCGCGTGCGGCCGTGTGGCGGATCTCTATTTCGGCTACGGGCTTGCCGATCCTCTACGGCGGGCGGGCGGGGTGGCGCCGCCGGAGCCGTGCCCGGCGCTGCCGCTCGCGACCTGCCGCATCCGCAGCGGCACGGAGCCGACGCCGGCGGCCGGCGCAGATCCGACGCGGGCGGCCGGCGCAGCCTCCTTCGCCGTCGGCGCCTGGCGGCGGAGCTGGACGGACGCCGGCTACGCGGCTGCGATCGAAGCCGTGCGGGCGGCGATCCGCCGCGGCGATGTCTACCAGGTCAACCTCGTCCAGCACCTCTCGGCGCCGTTCGCCGGCGACCCGGCTGGCCTCGCGGCGGCGCTCGTGCCTCTTCGCCCGCTCTACCCCCGCCCGCTGGCCGGCGCCGGCTGGACGGTTGTGTCGGCCTCGCCTGAGGTCTTCCTGCGCCGTCGCGGCGACTGCGTCTGGACTTTGCCGATCAAGGGCACCCGGCCGACCGGTGAGGAGGAGGGGCTCCGTGACGCGGAGAAGGACGGAGCCGAGCACATGATGATCGTCGACCTGGAGCGCAATGACCTCTCCCGCGTGTGCGAGCCGGGGTCGGTGCACTGGCCCGAGCTGATGGCCCAACGCGAGCTCGCCGGGGTGTCGCACCTGGTCTCGACGGTCGAGGGGCGGCTGCGGCCAGGGGTCGGCCTCGCCGACCTGCTCGAGGCGACGTTCCCCGGCGGCTCGGTGACCGGCGCTCCGAAGATCGCTGCGCTCGACGTCATCGCCGCGCTGGAGCCCGTCGGCCGCGGCGCCTCGATGGGCGCGATCGGGACGGTGCAGTCGAACGGCGACCTCGACCTCGCGCTCACCATCCGCACGTTCGCCGTCGCCGACGGCCGCATCCACCTGTGGGTGGGCGGCGGCATCGTCTGGGACTCCGTCCCCGCAACCGAGATCGAGGAGTCGTGGGTGAAGGCGCGCCCGCTCTGCCGGGCGATCGGCGCCCCCATCGAAGAAGGAGCGTTCGCATGAGCCTGCTCGCCGTCGCTGTCCAGGGTCGCGGCGTGGTCGATCCCGAGGAGCCGCTGCTGCACGTCGACGACCAGGCGCTGCTGCGCGGGCGCGGCGTCTTCGAGACGGTGCGCGTCTACGGCGGCCGGCCGTTCAAGCTCGGCCCGCACGTCGCGCGCATGGCGGAGTCGGCGGCGCGCCTCGACCTGCCACTGCCCACCGCCGCCGAGATCGAGGAGACGGTCGCGCAGGCGCTCGCCGCCGCTGCGACGCCCGACGCCGTGCTGCGCCTGTTCGCCACGCCCGGCCGCGAGGGCGACGCGCGCGGCCACCTGTTCGCCCTCGTCTCAGCGCTGCCGACGCACTTCGACGAGCTGCGCGCGAGGGGCCTGCGGGTGATCTCGCTGATCCTCGGGCCGGAGGCGGCGGTGCGCGTGGCCGCGCCGTGGCTGCTGGGCGGGGTCAAGTCGACGAGCTACGCCGTCAACATGTCGGCCGAGCAGGAGGCGAGGGCGCGCGGCGCCGACGACGCCGTGTTCACGACGGCCGACCACATCGTGCTGGAGGGGCCCGTCACGAACGTCTGGTGGCGCGCCGGCAGCACGCTCTACACGCCGTCGCTCGAGCTGGGGATCCTCGCCGGGGTGACGCGCGCGACGGTGATCGAGCTGGCGCCTGAGGCCGGCTACGAGGTGCGGGAGGGGCGCTTCGCGCTCGCCGAGCTAGCGGCGGCCGACGAGGCGTTCACCTCGTCGTCGGTGCGCGAGCTCGTCCCGATCGTCCAGCTCGACGGAGCGCCTGTGGGTGACGGCCGGCCGGGCGAGGCGGCGCGGGCGCTGCAGGCGGCGCTGCGGCGCGCCGCCGGCGGCTGTCCCGGGCCGGGCGGGGGCCGGCGGCTGACCTGTAGGACAGGCAGCTGGCGCGTCAAGTTCAGAACCAGTCACCCGAGTTCCAGGAAGGCCGCTTCCGTCTGTTCCGCGAATGCCCGCACCTCGTCTGTTCGGAAACGCAGCAGCCGCGCTATATCTGCGGTCGCGCAGTTGCCGAGCCGAATCCAGATCACCTTCGGTGGAGGGCCGAGCAGCACGCTCAACCGATGGAAGTCCTCATCCTTCGTTACGCGCACGAACTGCTCCCCCGCCGCCTGAGCCCAGATCGCCCGGTCGCCTGCCCCGCCGAGGTCGAGCGCCAGGATGTGCGCGGAGCCCGGGTAGAGGTCGGCGAACTCGTGGGCGAGGCGCGCGGCGAGGTTTTCGTCGAACAGGAGCTTCATACCGGACCCCCCTTGGGCGTCCCGCACGGCCGCATCAGCTGCCAGGGACGCTCGCCAGTCTGCGCTCGCGCTCCGCGGCGAAAGCGAGGCAGGCGCGGAGATCCTCGCGCGAGAGCTGCGGGAAATCGGCGAGGATCTCATCCTCGTTCATCCCGCTAGCCAGGTAGGAGAGCACGTCGCCCACCGTGATTCGCGTCCCACGGACGGTCGGCTTGCCGAAGCGGACTTCGGAGTCGACGACGATGCGGGTGCGGTAGTCCATACACGGATACTAGGCTCGCCCAGAGGCGCGGTCAACCCAGCCCCACCCGGTGGATCGGTGGTCTGTCCAACGCTCAGCATCAGCGGCGGGCCAAAGGGCGCGAAGCGGCCTTTGGAACGTCCGCTCGATGGAAGGGTTAGATTGCTTGACCGCTGATGTAGGGACGGCGCAACGCGATCTCCCTGAATGCGCTCAGTCCAAGCAAGGACGCTGCGCAAAGGATGGCTGAAGTCCGCAGGGAGGTGCCGTTGATCATGAGAACGACAAAGAGTAGGACGAACGCTTCCGAAGTTACGATCAACTGAAGGTAAGTCGACGCGGACGAAAAGACTGACGTGCGTGAATAGCGCCGCAACGTACCTTGATGCCTTCGGAAGCGATAAAGAGCCTGTGAGAGACCCAAGATGACGAGGAACATTAGGCCAAGGAAACCAGTCGCCAATTGCTCGACGCTGAAGCCCATAGCCTTTTGCAGGAACAGCGCAGACTGGACCGAGTTGGTCCCTACGGCAGTGACGAGAAAGATTGCCGTTGACCATGCGGGGAGCTGCCAGATCAGAGTATCAAAGTGGCGGTATTCCGCCGTGTACCTTTCGCCAGGAGCCTCTGAAGGCTTGCTCGATGTCTGCTTGGCTGCTTCAGTTTTCAGCTGGTCCTCGGTGAGTCCTTGCGTTGCACGGTCGAACTCCTTTGTTGTGTCGTCGACGAGGCGATCCTCACCAATTGCCTCGCCATGCTTGACAGTGTGAATCGTTGCGTTCGCAGGCAAGTACACGTTGTGGATCACGTTTGGCTTCGTGGTAAAGACGTCGCCCGCGTGAAACAGAGTCAACTTTTGTGTCCCAGCGACTAATTCTGCGTAGCCGATCCAGCCTTGCTGAACAACGTATGTCTCACGGACCGACTGATGGTAGTGGCTGTTCTGCCATGCTCCAACAGAGTGCGCCTCGGTTCGGATGTACGCTGTTCCATCGTTCTTTACGAGGCGAAATCGCAACTCACCGTTGTCCATCTCTTGATGGCGAGTGGTGATGCCGTAGTTCGCGTTGGCGTCTTCCGACGGTATGTCGCGCATGGGGTGGCTCCTGAGCAATCTAACGTTTGACATAAGCGGCAGGCGAAGGGTGCAGCCCTTTGACTGTCCGCTTGATGGAAGGGTTAGGCGCCGGCCTTTTGCGACTGGCGTTGCCGTTCTGGAAGTTCAGGATTCTCTGGCCAAAGACTGAATTGGGTCGCGCAGTAACTTGCATGCCTTCAGTGTGCACGAGCGACACGCGACAACGC
>JAYUBK010000250.1:0-3984 GCA_043740835.1 Chloroflexota bacterium | reverse complement strand
GGCGGAGGCCGCGCGTCACCGTGGCCCGATAGGCGTTGTCAGCCGCGAGGGCGGCCTCGCCATTCAGACCGCAGTCCCGCCAGCGACCGGCGCGCAGCTCCTCGATGGAGCAGCCACCGGTCTCGAACACTTTCCACCAGCGTCGGTCAGCCGCCGCAAAGCTCCGCGGCTCGATTCCGAGGCTGGGCATCGCCCTCAGGGCCCGGAGCCGGGCGCGAGCCGAGGCGAGGAGGGTGTCGTCGAGGTCGACGACCACGGTTCGGATGGGGCTGGTCAAGTGAGTTCCCAATGCTAGGGTTTGGTGCTAACCACAGTCGACGCCGGGCTCATCGCACTCGGGAGTGATCCCGAATCTCTGGAACCGGGACCGATTGCGGGCCACCCAGGTGTAGGCGCGCTCCTCCAGCCAGGCGACAGGAGCGCATCGATAAGGAAGGGCAAGCAGAGCCCAACCGCCCCCGAGTTGGGTCAGCACCCGGTTCACTGCCTGCGCTCCCTCCCACCGATGGCCGGCCGTGTCGATCGCCCAGGCGGCGCGATCAACCTCTTCGCGGCTCAGCCCGCAGGCCTGTGTGATGCCAGGCAGCTGGTTTGGAAAAGCCGGCACACGGCCGGCCGGATCGCGGCGGCGAATCCAGCGCGCGACCCGGGTTCAAATGCCTCAGGTGCCGTCGAAGAGGAGCAGCAGGACCGATTCCGAGGATGTAAAAGGGCCTGGGCCCCTCGCTTCAGAGCTCAACTCGGGTTCCCGCACCCTCTGATAGTGCGCGCCGGTGGACGAGAGCCGCCGCCACGGCGTCCTCGGCGGCGTGGCCCATCGACTTGTAGACAGTGATCTGAGCCGCGGAGATCCGGCCCGGCCTTGTGCCGGCCAGCACCTCGCCCAACTCGACCGCCGCCTCCGGGTCCATCCCCTGGAGCTCTGCAGATCCTGCCGGTGGGGGCAGGAAGGCGGCTCGCGACTCGACGACGAGAAGGCCCGCGCGGAGCGTCGCCGCGTCCAGTTCGGGACCGCGCGGATTGGCCCCGACGGACGTCACGTGGGCGCCCGCCTTGAGCCAGGACGCCGATAGGATCGGCTCCGCGGCGTCGGTGCAGCAACAGACGACGTCGGCGCCTCGCACCGCCTCTTCGAATGACGCGACCGCGAGAGTCCCGCCGGCCTGGGCCAGGGCGCGGGCGTGCTCCGGGTTACGACTGGCTATGCGGATTTCGGTGAAGGCGCGGACGCGACCCAGCGCCGCGAGGTGGCTGGCGCCCTGGACCCCGGCGCCGAGCACAGCGAGGATCACCGAGTCGTTGCGGGCGAGGGAGCGGGTCGCCAGGGCGGCCGCCGCCGCGGTCCGCATGGCGGTGATATGGGTGCCGTCCATCACCGCCAGCGGTGAGCCGGTCTCGGCGTCGAAGAGGGCGATCAGGGCCTGGTGGCTGGGCAGCCCTTTGACGTGGTTGTGCGGGAACACCGAGACGAGCTTTGTCTCGAGAACTCCGCCGACATAGCCGGGCATCGCCGCCAGGAGGCCCCGATCGGGGACCACCGCCGCGATCCGTGGAGGGACGGAGGTGCGGCCGGCGCTGACCTCGACGAAGGCGTCCTCGAGGGCGTCGATCAGCTCATCGAGGTCAAGGAGGCGGCGCACGTCGGCCTGGCCGAGGAAAAGCAAGCTCAGCCTCGCAGTGCGACGCGTGTTAGCGCCTGGCTCATTGCGGAAGGAGTCTAATTGTCAGAACCCGCGCCCGGATCGTGCGTTGGAAGGTGGCCGGCGTCATTCCAGAGCTCCAGCTGGGGGCCACGATCGCCGCTGTGGAGGATCGACAGGGCCGCCGTTTCGAGATTGAGCCGGTTAGCCGTACCGATAGGGAGTTCCAGGAACACGCAGGCGACGGCCCGCAGGAAGTGCCCATGGCTGAAGGCGATGACATCGCCCTTGTGGCTCAGGGCCAGTTCCAGGAACTCGCGCGCTCGCCCAATGACGTGGGGGATTGTCTCGCCACCCGGACAGCCGTCGCGCCAGAGGTCCCACTGAGGATTCGTCTGGCGGATTTCCTTCGTCGTGATCCCGTCGTACCTGCCGTAGTCAACCTCCACCAGCAGAGGGGTCGTGTCCGTTGGCGGATAGCCGGCGAGGACAGCGGTCTGGATCGCCCGCGAGAGAGTGCTGCTGTAGACAGCTTCGAACTCCCTCCCCTGGAGCCTATTGCCGAGGAGCCGCGCCCGCTGCTCACCCTCCGCCACGAGCGGGATGTCAGTGAGTCCGGTGTGCTGACCGGTGGCGCTCCAGCTGGTCTCGCCGTGACGGGCGAGGAAGATGTCTATCGGCCAAGCACCTCCGGACGCCCGGTGCGGAGGCTGCGGCCCGCCGCTTCGATCACGGACCCGGCCCGGGAGCGCTTGGCCGGGTTGATGCAGACAAGGCCCACCGCCGCCTTGAGGTCGAGCGGCTTGAGCGTTTCGGTCAGGGCATCCTGGACGCGGGTCGCGGCGTGGGCCGCCCCACCCATCTCTGCCTCGGGCAGGATGATCAGGAACTGCGCCGGCACCCTCTTGAGGACCCCAGGTGTGTCGACGTCGCGGAGCGTTCCGACGAGCGCCGCCGCGATCGCCTTCAGTCCTTCCAGGTTGCCCGATCCGTGGTCGCCTGACGTCCTCATCTCGACGACGATCACGCCCAGCCAGCGTCCGTACCGATGGCTCCGGGCCAGTTCATCCTCGAGTGTGGGGCGGATGAAACGCTCATTGAAGAGCTTGGTAGCCCTGTCCACGATATGGAGAGGGCTCGAATCCGGGTCTTCGAGCTTGATTGCGCAGGTCGGACAATAGATCGCGCCATTCGGCACCGCGCCGGCACAGGCAGGGCAGGGGGGCCCGCCACCGGGTCGCCGGCGCAACAGGTCCCCTATCGGCATCTGCCGATCCTAGTGGACTGCAACGACGAGTTGGTGGCATTCCGCTGCCCCCGGCGGCCTCAGCTTGCCGCTGCGACCCCGGTCGGCGCGATCCAGGCTTCGGCCCACTCGCTGACGGCCGTCAGGATGGGCTGCAGCGCGCGTCCCCGCGCAGTCAGCCGGTACGTGACGCGCACGGGCGGCCCGGGATCCACGAGACGCTCCACCAGCCCTTCCGTCTCGAGCTCGCGCAGACGCTCGGTCAGTACCCGGTCGGAAATGCCCGGAATGCCCGCCAGGAGCTGGTTGAATCGGGCGGGTCGGGCCATCAGCGCGCGCACGACAGCACCCGTCCAGCGCTTACCGATCAGTTCGATCGCCCGCTGAAAGCGGGCGTCGTGATCCATCACCCCTGCCACCACAGGGGCATTCTAGGCACATCCTCCGGGGGTGGGTAGGACTTTCTCAGGAGCGGGCATGGCGGCACAGGATAGCGGTTTCGAGACGTCCGCGCGGGCCTATTTTTCAGACGCTGGCGCAACCACAAAGCGCTTGATTTCAACGGCCGCTTAAAGGGCGTTCAAAGGTCTGGATCACCTCGGAAGAGTCGCCGGCCGACCCCTCCCTGTTCAAATTTGCGTCTTGCTATAAAGTTTTGTCAGCCACCAGGCCAGATTCGGAGGTGAGAGTTGGACTATCAAGTGAGGGATGAGGAGGTGCGGGTCCTCTTCGTCGAAGACGACCCGGCAGTCGCCCAGATGTACAAGCTGAAGCTGGAGCTCGACGGCTACGCTGTCACGGTCGCGCCCGATGGCGAAGCCGGCCTCCAGATGGCCCGCGACTCGCGCCCCGACATGATCTTCCTTGACATCCGGCTACCGAAGATGGACGGCTTCGCAGTGCTCGAGGAGTTGCGCGCGGACCCCAACACCAAGGACATCCCGGTCGTGATCCTGTCCAACTACTCCGAGCAGGAACTCGTCGAGCGCGGTTTGAACCTCGGCGCCCTCGAGTACCTCATCAAGAGCGAGACAACCCCCGCGAAGCTCTCCAAGGGCGTCGAGGGCTGGCGGTCCGACCAACCCGACAAATAAGGGC
>JAYUBK010000249.1:0-3993 GCA_043740835.1 Chloroflexota bacterium | reverse complement strand
TTCATGGCTGGCCGTTGAGCAGCCGCTCGTGGGAGAACCAGGTCCCTGCCCTCATCGACGCCGGGCAGCGGGTCGTCACCTACGATCGACGCGGCTTCGGCTACTCCTCGCAGCCTTGGGAGGGCTACGACTACGACACCTTCGCCGACGATCTGAAGGCGCTGCTTGACCATCTCGATTTACGTGGCGCGACTCTGGTTGGCTTCTCAATGGGAGGCGGGGAGGTCGTGCGCTATCTCAGCCGGCACGGCTCGGAGCGCGTCGCGAGGGCCGTCCTGGCCGCCGCGGTTCCGCCCTACCTCTACAAGGACGACGGCAACCCCGACGGAGCGCTCGACGACGCCACCATCGCGCAGTTCCAAGGCGGCGTGACAAGCGACCGCCGGGCGTTCCTGGACCAGTTCACACAGTCCTTCTTCGCCGCCGGCGATCGTGACGACCTCATCTCCGAACCCCAGCGCATTTACGCTCGTGACATCGCGGCCTTCGGCTCGCCCAAGGGGACCTTGGAGTGCATCCGCGCCTTTGCTCGCACGGACTTCCGTGATGACGTCGCCAAGATCGATGTGCCCCTTCTCGTCATCCACGGAGACGTAGTGATGGGATCGTGCCTTTCGAGCACTCGGGCAAGCGGGTGCACGAGTCCGTCCCGAGCAGCGAGCTGGCCCTGATCGAGGGCGGCCCGCATGGACTGAACGCCACCCACGCCGCTCAATTCAACAAAGCGCTGCTGGCATTCCTCGCCAAATAGGGCACGGCCCCGGGCTGCCCGCCTTGGCAGGGCCGGCGATAGGCGGACCGTGGCGTACGTGGCGCCACGGTCCGCGGTAGCCAGACGTTGAGCTGCCTCGAAAGTGCCTTCTCCGGTCAGTCGCCGGCGTGGTATTTGAAGGAGACGTTGATACGCGCCCGGTATCCCGTGACCTTGCCTTCGGCAACAGTCATGTCGAGCTTGACGACCTCCGCAATGCGCAGGTCCTTGAGGGTTCGCGAGGCCGTTTCGACGGCGTTCTGGGCGGCGTCCTCCCAGCTCTTTGTGCTCACGCCGATCAATTCGGTAACTCGGTACACGCTGGATTCCGTCACGGTGGACACCTCACTAATGACTAAAGAGGGATAGCTGATTATGTTATTTGCCGGTCATCCCGGGGGGGAATACTGCCTGGTACTGACCGCCTACTTTTCTTAAACCCTGATTCAGTGGTGACAGTGCTCCTACCCCCTCTCATACCAACCCCCGGAGCTGCTCGGCGATCTCGCCGGGGCTCGCGTACAGGGGGAGATGGAGCTCACCCGCAACCTTCGCCAGGAACCGTGGCGGCAGCAGCCGACGCAGCTCCGAGCGGGCCTCGGGCGGACCCGCCAGATAGACCCGCTTGACGAACGTGTCGTCGGCGTGCACCAGCCAGCCGACCACCACCGCGAGGTTGGCACGGGCGCGCTCCTCCTGCTTGTGCTGACGAATGTGCGGCGAGGCCCGAACGTGGACTTCCCGGCCCGTGAACTCAACCTGCTCGACAACATGCTCGAGCACGACGCTGAATACACGCGCCTTCTCCTTGTCGGCGACCAGCACCAGCGCCGGCGGTTGAACTACGAGCCGTTCGCGGATTGGCCCCGGGTTGAGACGCTGCGCGACTTGCAGGTCCGCCTCGACCTCGCCGCGCAGGCGCCAGACCTCGAGCAGCCCCGCGGGCCGGCAGGCAAAGACCGCCAGTCCCAGATGTTGGGGTGGCCGGGCCACCTCCAGATAGGCGGCCACCTCCGCCGACTCGCGGCGGAGCGCCTCAAGCTCGCGTGGCCCGAGCCGATCCTCAGCGTGGCGGGCAACTTCGGAGAAGCCGGCGGCATGGTACCCGGCATCGAAGACACCCTGAGCCGTCGCCGGCAAATAGGCAGTCAGTGCCAGTTCAGGAAAGCGGCCAGCCTCCAGGTCGGCGAACGGATCTCCGAGAGGCGCGGTGACGTGATGCCTGGTCGCGGAGAGCGCCAGCTGAGCCTGTGGTTTCATCGATGAGACCTCACTCGCTCCTTCAGCTTCACGACCTCGCGGTCCAGCTTCTCCATGGCGAGATCTATCACCGGCAGGAGCTCGCGGCCCGACTCTCGCGCTCGCAGCGGCTCAAGGTCGCTTGCGACGCCGCGCAAGGTGAGCTCCACGACCTGGATCGGCTCCGCACTTCGCCGTGATTCCTGCGTGAACTCGGCTTCTGCCTCATTCAGCAGGTCGAGGTGGCGCCCTATCCGGTGCAACCTGCGCCTTGTGTAAGTGCCGAGGCCGGCCGGGAGCACGCCTGTTCGATCGCGGATCAGTACTCTCATCGCCACCCATCCTGATTTGCGTCGGTGCGGCTGGCAACGGGCGAACGGCCTACATTCTTCAGGCCCCCCGCCTCCTTCCTCACCTGCGCCCTTTCCGGCTGCATCGGGTCTGCTCGGTCTTCTTCACTCGACGCTGATGGCGAGCTCTTCTTCCACAAAGCGGCAGCTCGCCAGACGCCGATGGTCCCCCCGACGTGGTGACCTATGGCCTTCCGCCGCGGCTGGCCGCGACCTAACGTTACTTTGTAACATTAACCAGCCCAGGAGGCATGAAGTGACATTCACAGACGCCGTTGAGCAGGACATGGTGATGGAGGAACTGCGTTGGGATCGCAGGTCACGTCGCGGGGCGTGGTGTAAATCCGTTCGTGTGGTTGGGTCATTAGATTAAGCGGACTCCATTTCCAGAAGAGCCTTCACGACCTCCTCGTTGGTGGGCTGAAAGAGCTTGTTCATGGACTCAGTGCTGAAGTAGCGACGGCCGACCGCCCATTGATCGTTTTGCTCTTCGAGGACGGCGCCGGCGAGACGAAGCAGAGCGGCTCGGTTGGGGAAGATGCCGACCACCTCGCAGCGGCGGCCGACCTCCCGGTTCAAACGCTCCAGTGAGTTGGTTGACCAGATCTGCCGGCGGTGCTCGACTGGAAAGCCGTAGTAGGCGAGGACGTCGGTCTCAGCGTCGCGGAGGCAGGTGACGAGTTGCGGGTAGCGCTTTTCGAAGAGTCGACAGACGCGTTCCACCGTGTCGTGGGCGCTGGCGGCGTCAGGCTGGGCGAAGATGGTGCGCAGGGTGGCCGCCACCATCTGCTGGGCGAGCTTGGGCACGGTCGCCAGGGCATTGCGCATGAAGTGCACCCTGCAGCGCTGCCAAGTTGCTCCGACCAGAATCTCCGCCACAGCCTGCTTGAGACCGAGATGGGAGTCGGAAGTGACGAGCCGGACTCCGCTCAGGCCGCGGCTGACGAGCTGGCGGAGAAAGGCTCGCCAGAACTCCAGGTCCTCGGCCGGACCAACATCGACGCCAATGACCTCGCGTTCGCCAGTGGCCTTGACCCCGGTTGCGATCAGGACCGCCATCGAGATCACACGACCGTTCTCACGCACCTTCTCGAAGGTGGCATCCAGCATCAGGTAGGGGTAGTCGGCGTCGAGCCGACGAGTGCGGAAGGCGGTCACCTGCCCGTCGAGCTCCTTGCAGATCCGGCTGACCTGGTCTTTGGAGATGCCCTTCAGCCCCAGCGCTTCGGCCAGGCTGTCGACCGCCCTGGTGGAGACGCCGTGCACGTATGCCTCCTGAACCACCGCCAGCAGCGCCCGCTCATGCCGGCGCCGGGGCTCCAACAGGCTCGGGAAGTAGGCACCCTGGCGGAGCTTGGGGATGTGAAGGTCGACCGTCCCGACCCGGGTGTCCCATTCGCGCTCTCGATAGCCGTTGCGGTAGGTCAGCCGGTTCTCGCTCCGCTCATGCAGTCCAGCCCCCGCCAGCTGGGTCACCTCGGCGTCCATCAACTCCTGGGCAAGCAGGCGCACCCTTGTTGAGCAGGTCCAGCAGTGTCATCCTGAGATTGGCCATCGTTGTGGTCCTCCATGTGGTGCGTCAACACCTTCACTTGGAACCACACGGTGGCCGCCTTCGTCAAGGCGGCCCTGGATTTACACCACGTCTCGCGA
>JAYUBK010000248.1:0-4019 GCA_043740835.1 Chloroflexota bacterium | reverse complement strand
TGCCCTCTTCAGGATCGACCGGGAGTCCTCCTCGTCGAAGATCACGAAGCCCTCGCGATACCCGGCGTCAACCGCGTGGGGACGGAGCATCCGGGTGGCGATGGCATGAAAGGTGCCGATCCACATGCCGTCCCCGCGCGACCCCAGGAGGTCCCGCAGCCGGCTGCGCATCTCCTTGGCCGCCTTGTTCGTGAAGGTGAGGGCCAAGATCCTCTGTGGTTCGGCGACGCCGGCTGCGATCAGGTTGGCGATCCGCATGGTGAGGACCCGCGTCTTCCCGCTCCCGGCACCGGCAAAGACCAGCAAGGGACCTTTTTCGTGCGTGACCGCCTGCCGCTGGGGTGGATTCAGGTGGTCGAGGTCCATTCGCGGACCCGAAGTCTACGGACTAGATCCTGGTCGGCTCGGCCTCGTAGACGTCCATCCGGCCGCGGTCCCCGGCGAGGCTGTAGAGCGCCCTCACAAAGGCCCCGGACTCGGGGACGGCGAAGTGCGCGGCGAGGGAGGCGCGGTCCGCCCAGTGCTCCAGGAAGACAATCCGGTGCGGGTTCTCGACGTCCTGGTGGACCGAGTGGAAGAGGCATCCCGGCTCTTTGCGGGACCTTTCGACGTGCTCCAGGGAAAGCCGAAGCATCTCGTCGAGGGTCTCCGGTCGAGCGGTGACGTGGCCGGTGGCGAGGATCATCTGTGACCCCAACTGTAAAGCCGGCTTAACGGTCCCGGTGCCAGCCGGATCCAGCCCCAAACTCAACCGGAGTGGGTCTCCACCCCCACGGCGTGCCCTTGCTTTTCGCAAAGCCGGTCGGTTAGCGTGGCCGGGCTGATGGGGAAATTGCGCTCTTTGCTTGCCATAACGGTCGCCGTGGGCTGCCTGGCAGGGCTCGGAGCGACGCCCGGTTTGGCTGCTCCGCCGTCGGCGACAGGACCATCGGACCCCGACGTCGCAGTCACCGATGCGGCGCTGATTCCGACAACCGGGACCCCTGCCGAGCGGCTTGCGCAGCTCAATGACCAGTTCGAACGGGCCAACGCGGACATCGAGAAGTTGAACTTGCAGCTCGCCTCCGACCAGAGCCGGGAGGCCCAGGTCGCGGTCTCTCTGACCGCAATCGCCCGCCTTGAATACGAGCAACAGGGACCGCTCCTCCGCCTCCTTGGCGCCGGCAGCCTCAGCCAGGTCATGGGCGACATGGCCCAGGACAAGCTGGTGTCTGAAAGAGAGCGGGCCCTCCTCTCGGAGTCCAAGACCCTCAAAGTTCGCGACCGAAAGGCGCGCGACGAGGCTGTGACCGGGCTGGCGCGGATTCGGGCCGGCCGCGACGAGGCCCAGAAGATCGCGGACCAGGCCAAGGCCGACGAGGCCCTTCGCGCCCAGGCGCAGGCCCTCGCGGACGCCGAGGCTGCCGCCGCCCGCGATCGGGTCGTCTACTCCGCCAATGCCGCCTACTCCTCACCTGTAGTCAGCACGGTCCAGGGCGCAACCTCCGGCCCCAACCGCTTCGCTTACGGCTATTGCACCTGGTACGTCGCCAACCGTCGCTACACACCCTGGCTCGGCAACGCCGCCGACTGGTGGCCGAACGCGCGGGCCTACGGCTACGCCGAGGGCCAGGCACCGCAGGTAGGGGCCGTGATGGTGACCTGGGAGAGCGGTTACGGGCACGTCGCCTATGTCGAGTCGGTCAATGCGGACGGCTCCTGGACCGTGAGCGAGATGAACTTCCGCGGCTGGAATGTCGTCAGCTCCCGTACCATCCACCGCGGTCAGGTTCCGCTGATCGGCTTCATCTACGGAAGAGCCTAGGCAGCGGAGCAGGCCCCGTATGTGGGCCGGCACGGGAAAGTCGACTGGGGTTTGGTGCCCATCGACTAGCGCGTGGCCCCCGCGCCACGGCACCATTGGCGCCAGGATGGACGTGACCAGACTCCAAGTCGAGCTTCTCCTTACGTAGGCGAGCGCCCCCAAGGGTGCTCGCGCAAGACCTCCTGCGTCCAAGAGACCCAGGAGGTCTTTCATTTTCGCCCGAGACTTTACGAAAGACGGAGGAACCCACCATGACCGAGAAACCAATCACCGAGAAACCCATGAACAAGATGCCCATCGAGAAGTACCGAGCCTTTCCCCCGGTCGCGCTGGCGGACCGCCGCTGGCCCGAGCGCGTGCTTGAAAGCGCGCCCGCCTGGTGCAGCGTCGACCTCCGCGATGGCAACCAGGCACTCATCGACCCGATGGACATCCACCGCAAGCGCCGGCTCTTCGAACTGCTGGTGCGAACCGGGTTCAAGGAGATAGAGGTCGGCTTCCCCTCCTCGTCCCAGCCCGACTTCGACTTCGTGCGCCTTCTCATCGAACAGGACCTGATCCCCGCCGACGTCACGATCCAGGTGCTGACCCAGTCGCGTCAGGAGCTCATCGACCGCACCTTCGAGAGCATCGAGGGAGCTCGGCGCGCGATCGTGCACCTGTACAACTCGACTTCGACGCTGCAGCGGCGGGTGGTCTTCGGCCAGGATCGCGCCGGGATCGTGCAGATCGCCGTCAGCGGCGCCGAGCAGATCCGCCGGCTGTCCGAGGCGCAACGCGGCACCGAGATCGTTTACGAGTACTCACCGGAGAGCTTCACCGGCACCGAGCTCGACTTCTCGAGGGAGATCTGCGAGGCCGTCATGGATGTCTTTGAGCCAAGTCGGGACCGGCGGATGATCCTTAACCTCCCGGCAACCGTCGAGATGAGCACCCCCAACGTGTACGCGGATCAGATCGAGTGGTGCCACCGCAACATCGATCGCCGGGAGAACTGGATTCTCTCCGTCCACCCCCACAACGACCGCGGCTGCGCCGTGGCGGCCACCGAATTGGCCCTGATGGCCGGTGCGGATCGGGTCGAGGGAACACTCTTCGGCAACGGGGAGAGGACAGGCAACGTGGACGTGATCACACTCGCGATGAACCTCTTCACTCAGGGCGTCGACCCGCTCCTCGACATCTCCGACATCGACGAGATGCGCCGGGTGGTTGAGGCGTGCAACCAGCTGCCCGTGCATCCTCGCCATCCCTACGCCGGCGACCTCGTCTACACGGCGTTCTCCGGCTCGCACCAGGATGCGATCAAGAAGGGCATGGAGGCCCTCGCGCTGAGCTCCAACCCGGTTTGGGAGGTCCCCTACCTGCCCATCGACCCGCACGACGTGGGCCGCACCTACGAGGCGATCATCCGGGTCAATTCGCAGTCCGGCAAGGGCGGCGTCGCGTACATCCTCAAGAACGATTACCACCTGGATCTCCCGAGGCGCCTCCAGGTCGAGTTCATGCGGGTGGTGCAGGGGATCACCGACATCAGCGGCAAGGAGATCAGCCCCGACGAGATCTGGGCCTCCTTCCAGGAGACGTACCTGAAGCGCAATGCGGCGCTGGACCTGGTCGAGCACGACACCACCGACCACGCCTCCGAAGGCGGCGATCGGCGCACCCGCCTGCAGGCACTCATCAGCTCGGACGGCGTGCGCCGCGAGATCGCGGGCACCGGCAACGGACCCATCGCCGCCTTCACCGATGCGCTTGACCGCGAGTGCGGCGTCAAAGTCCGGGTGGTCGACTACGTCGAGCACGCCGTGGGTGCAGGGTCGGACGCGACCGCGGCCGCTTACGTAGAGCTCGTTGCCGAAGATGGGCGGGTCGCCTGGGGCGTCGGAATCGACCCCAACATCCTCACGGCCTCCCTGCGTGCGGTCGTCAGCGGCGCCGCCCGCCTGGGCATGAAAGCCGACTTCGCCGAGGAGGCGCTGGCGGTCTGAGGAGGGCCGGCACTGCCGCCGTGTGGTTTCAGTCCCACCCCCCGCGATCAGCCGGTACCGGTGCTCGGGGCGCCCCGGACCGCCATAGCGCATCGTCAACTCGGCCTTGCCGAGGCGCCACAGAGGCTCCAGGTAGCGGCGCGCGGTGACGCGGCTGATACCTGCCGTGTCGGCGACATCGTTCGCGGCCAGGCCTGACGTCGCGCCCCGGAGGGCGCCGACGA
>JAYUBK010000247.1:0-4026 GCA_043740835.1 Chloroflexota bacterium | reverse complement strand
TTGAGGTCCTTGGGGTCGACCAGCGCCGTCGCCAGGGGGTTGGAGTTGAGGAGCTTCGAGAAGGCGCTTATCTGCGCGGAGGTGAGCTTGGCGCTGGAGGTCACCGGACCGAAGGCCTTGTCGAGCGTGATGAGGCCCCCAAGGATGAAGTAGATCGCGGCCAGCGCGATGGCGACGTTCACGAAAACGCCGAGGAACCCGTCGATGCCGCGCGCGATCGGCATCCGGTGGAGTGCCTGACCCACGGCGTTACCGATGTAGCCTGCGATGACGGCGAGCATGAGAGCGAAGAAGATCGCCAGGACGATGTTCGCGTGGATGTACTTCTGCAGTACCGCCAGGTACGGGTCGCGCTCCCTATAGAGGAGGAAGAGGGCTCCGAAAAAGAACACCTGCGACATCAGCGGCTGGATGACGCCCTTTTGGTAGCCGACCACGAGGGCCAGGACCACGATGAGGATGAAGGCGACGTCGAGTATCACTTCTGGCTTTCAAACGCGGTGGAGGTCGAAAGGTTCCGGCGCCCGAACTCTTGTCACGGGGAGCCATTCTAAGGAGGGTGGTGAGAAAGGAAAGCGGACCACCCTTCCCGCACCACTTCTTCGTGATCGACGCATCAGGGTGACCCGCGAATGGTTCGCTGGTAGACTCGCGCCGTGGCTCGGACGATCTCGATCTCGAACCAAAAGGGCGGCGTCGGCAAGACGACCACCGCCGTCAACCTTGGCGCGGCCCTCGCCGAAGCCGGCCAGCGAGTGCTCCTCATCGACCTCGACGCACAGGCGCACCTGACGATCAACATGGGCGTGAAAACGCCGGACGAGATCTCGAAGACGATCTACAACCTGCTGGTGGATCCCGAGACCACGGTCAACGATGTGATCCTCGAACAGACCGAGATGAACGTTCACTACGTCCCGGCCAACATCGAGCTCGCCGGAGCCGAAGGCCAGCTTTTCAACGAGATCGGCCGCGAAGGGATCCTGAAGGAAAAACTCCTGCCCGCCCGCCGCCGCTATGACTTCATCGTCATCGACTGCCCCCCCTCGCTGTCTCTCCTCACGCTCAACGCCTTCGTCGCCTCCGACGAGGTGATCATCCCCCTCCAATGCGAGTACTTCGGCATGAAGGGCATGCAGCAGTTGCTGAACACCATCGACCGCGTGAAGGCGAAGCTCAATCCGCAATTGCGCGTTGACGGCATCCTGCCGACGATCTTCAAGAGCCGCACGCTTCACTCGCAGGAGGTCCTCAAGATGGTCAAAGACCATTTCGGCGACAAGGTCTATCCGTTCGCAATCCGCGACTCCATCCGCTTCGCGGAGTCTCCGCTCGCCGGGGAGTCCATTCTCCAATACTCAGGCAATTCCGACGGTGCCCAGGGCTACCGTTCGCTGGCGCAGGCAGTCATCGGAAACGGCAAGAAGTAGGAAACCTCCATGAGCAAGTTCAAGCGCGTCTCGCTCGTCGGTTCTGAAGAGCTCTTCCGCCCCACCCGTCCCGAGGTCCTCGAGACCGACGAGATCATCAACGACGCCCTCGACAGGCCGCCGGCCGGAAAGCTGCTGCGCGCAATCCACTTCACTCCCGAAGAGGTCGAGATGCTCCTCGAGGCGGTCCAGGTCGCCAAGTACCCTGAAAAGGCGCGGCCCAAGCTATCGCTCGACAAGTTCGAGCGCTTCGACTCGATCCGGGACAAGCTGCAGGGCGCCGCCGAGTAGGAGCCGGCGCGCTCCCTCTAGAGAAGTCCCTTCGAAGAGGTGCCGATCTGGTCCGTGGAGAGGCCGCCGAAGTCGACTCGCGCCGTCTGTTCGGCGCGGTCGCCCAGCGCGGTGACCCAGTCCGGGCCAGCCAGCTCGACGGTGACCTGCAGGGACCAGGCGCCGGCCGCCGGCGCGTCGAGGCCCGGTATCACGAGGGCGACCTCGCCCCCGCTGCGGAGCCTCGGCGCCCGCACACCGGCCAGGCCCGAAACGTTCGCGCCAGGGTGCGACCAGCGGTAGTGGACCAGGAGCGTCGTCGCCCCGGCACGATCCCAGGCAGAGTAGCCGTCGTTCGCGACCCTGAGGTGGAGGCCGGAGCCATCCTGCCCGTCCAGGTGGAGCGTTGCGGCATACGCCGCACCCTGGCTGGGCCCGATGTAGTTAGCCGAAGTGGCCACTTTCACCGGCCACTGCGGATCCTCCGCGTAGACCTTTCCGATCGTGGCGATCGTGCCCCCGCGATAGTAGTGGCCGCCCGGCCGGGCGTACTCGAGACCGATGTACACGGCCGCCTGCCGGATGCTGTCCTGGAAGCTGGTAAAGGTTTGGAAGCCGGTCGGGCCAGTTCCCACAAAGCTGAACAGGTTGTACTGGCTGCGCGCCAGCAGCGAGGCGCCCGCGTTGTTCTCGACCCAGGTGATTCCGACAAGGAAGCGCGCGTTCACTCCGGTGTCCGACTCCGCCTTGACGAACTCCGTGCCAAGGCCGTGGAGCGCCGTTCGCGCGAGGAATTTGTCGATGTCGGTGGCCGTCTCCAAGCTCGGCTCGAGCACGTTGGAGTCGGGCAGCAGGGGCTGATATTGCAGCTGGGGAGGCGCGGACGGAGGCGGCGGAGTGTCAGCCACATCGTTTCCCGACGCAGCCATACCCGGCGTGAAAAGCAGTGCGGCGGCAGCAACAGCCACCACCAGTGGTCGAATAATCCCCATACCCAGCCCGAATCGTCGGGCGCCGTGTCAGGAAAGCACAGAGGACTGCGCACGTCAAACGAATTTGACATTCCCTTGCTCATATCCTTGATTTGCTCTCGGGGTGCTTAGTAGGCTCCGTCGGTCCCGGCCGGAACCCTGAGGAATTGATGCCGACTCTCCGACGCGTCCTCGCGCTACCACCTTTCCGGATCGTCCTCGCCTTCGTGGTCGTCGGCGCCGTTTACCTGTTGGGAGGCGCGGCCGCCATCGCGCTCGGCGCCGCCGCGGATCCCTACGGATGGGCCGCGCAGATAACCCGCGCCTTCGTCGCCACGACGACAGTGGCTGTCCTCCTTCTTGTCGATCCCCGGGTCGAGCGGCTTCGAGTCAAAGACCTGGGCTTCGAGCCGAGGAGCCTTCCGCAGTTGGCCGGCGGATTCATCGTCGGCTTCGCAATGGTCTCCGTCACGCTTGCAATCGAGGTCCTGCGGAGCTGGTACGCCGTCACCGGCCTGGGGGTGGTAGGAAGCCGACTCCCGATCCTGCTCGGCTCGATGGCCCTCGCCTTCCTGCTCGCGGCAGTCTTTCAGGAGGCACTTTTCAGAGGAGTCCTATTCCGCGGTCTGGAGAGCTGGCTTGGATCCTGGCCGGCGCTCGTCATCACGTCGCTGCTTTTCGGCCTCGTGCAGGCGGGGCAGCCCCACGCCACGCTGGTGTCGACCCTTGCGGCCGCGATTGGCGGCGGCGCCCTTCTCAGTGCGGCCTACATGGCTACGCGCAACCTCTGGCTGGCAATCGGCATCCACGCCGGCACCGACGTCGTAAGCGTGGGCATCTCCGGGTTCTTTCCCGGTGTCCACATTTTCAATTCGATTGGCCGAGGACCTGCGCTCTGGACTGGCGGGACCTTCGGTCCTGAGTTCGGCGCCATCTTCCTGATCATCAGCGGACTCGTCACCACCCTGCTGTTGGTCGATGCAGTGCGCCGCGGCTACGTGGTGCCGTTCCGCGGCCGCGCCGTATCAGGCTTCGAGACTCTCGAGGTGAGTTAGATAAAGGCAACCGAGAGATTTCTAGGAGCGAATCCGCCGGCGCAGGTACCTGTAGGTCACCCAGGCGCAGTAGGCGAGAAGAACCAGGCCTGACGCGACCGCCGCGACACGTTGCATTTCGGGTACATATTCGTTGATGTCGAAGCTGAGCATCGTCAAGGTCCGAATGGAGAAGGAGGTCAACACGTACCTCCTGAGCTCTGCTGGAGAAGCGATTGTCATAGACCCAGGCGCACCCGTCGAAAAGATCGTCGACCAGTTGGGCGAGCTCAGACTCCGGTCCATCCTCGCCACCCATGG
>JAYUBK010000246.1:0-12744 GCA_043740835.1 Chloroflexota bacterium | reverse complement strand
CGGCGTCCACTGTGCCGATGATCGCGATCATGTCGGCGACGAGGCCTCCAAGCGCCATCGTCTCCGTGGATTGGAGGTTCACGAATCCCGCCGAGCGGAATTTCACGCGGCGCGGTTTGTGCGTGCCGTCGGAAACCACGTAGCAACCGTTCTCGCCGTGCCCTGACTCGACAGCGGCGTAAGCGTCGCCGACGGGCGGCGAGTACCCCTCCGTGAAGAGCTTGAAGTGATGGATGAGCGCCTCCATGGACGTGTCGAGCTCGGCGCGCGGCGGCGGCAGCATCTTTCGGTCGTCGACGTTGATGGGACCTTCGGGCAGCGTGTCGAGCGCCTGGCGGAGGATCTTGGTGGTCTCTCGGAACTCCTTGATCCGGCAGCGGTAACGGGCGTAGCAGTCGCCTTCGCCTGCGACCGCCGTCTCGAACTGGTAGTTCTCATAGCCCGAATAGGGCATCGTCTTCCGGAGGTCCCAGTCGACCCCGCTGCCGCGCAGCATCGGACCGGACGCTCCCAGCCGGAGCGCATCCTCCCTGGAGAGGTGCCCGATCCCGACCGTACGGGTCTTGAAGATCTTGTTCTCCGTGAGCAGTTCCTCGTACTGGTCCACCGACGCCGGAAACGTGTTGATGAACGTGTCCAGCATCTCAATGAAGCGCGGTGTGACATCCGCCGAGACGCCCCCGGGCCGGATGTAGCTGGTATGCATCCGGAAGCCCGAGATCTCCTCGTTGAGGTCGAGGACCCGGTCGCGCTCGCGGAGGCAGTACCAGAGCATCGTGATGGCGCCCATCTCGAGGCCTGACGTGCCCAGCCAGATGAGGTGGGACGAGATGCGGCAGAGTTCGCAGAGGATGACTCTCAAAGCCTGCGCGCGGGGGGGCGCCTCGACACCCATCAGCTTCTCGACGGCCAGCGCGTAGCTGAGGTTGTTGAAGAGAGGGGAGAGGTAGTCGTGGCGGTCCGTGACTGTCACCACCTGTTGGTAGCGGAGGGTCTCGGCCGTCTTCTCGATGCCGGTGTGCAGGTAGCCGATTACGGGGCGGATCTTGCGAATGGTCTCGCCGTCGAGGTCCACGACGAGGCGGAGGACGCCGTGGGTCGACGGGTGGTGGGGCCCGAAGTTGACCGTGAGGATCTCGGAGCCGTCGTCGACCGGGTTGGGCGAAGGCTCGCGGATGATCGTCATCGCCGACCCCGGGGCCACCTGGGCGGTTTCTCGAGCGACCGTGACGAAGCCCGCTCCGGCCCCGTCCTTTACGCCTGTTGGGGTGTCGTCTGCCACTCTTCGTGGTCCTCGGAGAACTCGACGGCCTCGCCGCCGACCGGGTAGTCACGCCGCAGGGGATGGCCCACCCAGTCCTCGGGGAGGAGGATCCGGGTGAGGTCGGGATGCCCTTCGAACTCGATTCCAAAAAGATCCCAGGTCTCTCGCTCGTCCCAGTTCGCGGGCCCGTACAGATCGTGCACCGATTGCACGCGCGGCTCGCTCTCGGGAAGGAAGGCGCGCACCCGAAGGAGGCTGCGGGCATCGCTGTTGCGGACCTGGTAGACGAGCTCAAAGCGCGGGAGCTCAGCGCCTCCGGTGAACGGAACCCGGTCGTCGGGGCGATTGAGGTGGTCGACGCAGGTGATGAAGACAAGCTGTGTAAAGCCGCGCTCCCGCAGTTTCGTGAGGACCTCGCGGATGGTGCCCGGGGCGATGGTGATGTACTCATCGCCGGCCGCCAGACCGCGCTCGAGGACCAGTGGTTCGAGACCGTCCGGGGACTTGGACATGTTCTTGGACATCTTCTGGGACGGTTCTTTGGACATGCCTCTGGAGGTCACAGGCGAGGGGTGATTCCCCGGTCCTTGATCTTCTGCTGAAGGATCATTATCGAGTTGATGAGGTCCTCGGGTCGAGGCGGGCAGCCGGGTACGTAGACATCCACGGGCACGATCTTGTCGACGCCCTGGAGCAGGGCGTAGTTGTTGAAGACGCCGCCGGACGATGCGCAGGCGCCCATCGAGATCACCCATTTGGGTTCCGGCATCTGGTCGTAGACCTGGCGGAGGACGGGCGCCATCTTCTGGGAGACACGGCCGGCCACGATCATCAGGTCGGCCTGGCGCGGTGAGGCCCGGAAGGCCTCGGAGCCGAAGCGGGCGATGTCGTTGCGGCTGCCGGCAATGTGCATCATCTCGATCGCGCAACAGGCGAGCCCGAACTGCGCCGGCCAGACCGAATTCGCACGACCCCAGCCGACGACCTTGCCGACCGTCGTCGTGATGACGTTGTTACCGAGTTGGTTGACGAGATCCTCTATTCCCACTCGAGGCCTCCCTTCCTCCAGATGTGGGCGAGCGCCACCAGGAGGATGAGGATGAACAGAAACATCTCGATGATCCCGTACCAGCGCAGCTGGTGAAGGATCACCGCCCAGGGATAGAAGAAGATCGCCTCGACGTCGAAGATGATGAAAAGCATCGCCGTCAGGTAGAAGCGGACCGACATCCGGTGGCGCGCCGGTGTCAGGGGGACGATTCCCGATTCGTAGGTCTGGAGCTTGCGCAGGTTCGGTTTCGAAGGGCCGCCCACGAAGGAGAGGCCGACGAGTCCGAGGACCACGACGACGCTGAGCACGAGGAAGATCAGCAGCGGACCATAGTCGGAGAGCAAGCTCGGAAGTCCTCAGTGCGAATCGGCCGACGGGGACGGCTGAATTTTACCGAACTGCCGAGCCGCGCCGAGGACGGCCCTTCAACCGCCGGCGAAAGGCTCCCACCTCAGGCGTCGGTTTTCTTGTACTCGACCTTCGTTCCATTGACGAGAGTGGCGTCCACCGGGCAGTACTTGTTGACGGCCTGATCGAGGACGTTGGCCACAACCTTCTTGTCGTGATCCCCGTCCCAGCCGATCTTGAAGTTGATCCTGATGTCCGTGAAAGCGTGCGGCCATTCCTTCATCTGGTCGCCCTCGACTTCGATGTCGAGCGACTTGTAAGGCTGCTTGAACTTCTTGAGCAGGAGCACGACGTTGATCCCGGTGCAGGCGCCGAGGGCCCCGAGGAGGAGCTCGGTTGGCTTCATCCCCTCGTCGTCGCCGAAGAGAGGCGGCTCGTCCACGACTGCCTGGTGGCCGGATGCCGAGTGAATCTCGAACTTGACCTTGCTGCCTGTCCAGCGGGCGGTTGCCTTCTGCATATGGCTGCGGCTCCTAGAATTCAGGTGTCTTGACCGAGGATGTACGCAAGCGGTTCGCGCCGGTTGCTGCCAATTATGTGACGTCTTCCTTCCACGCCAGTCCGGAGCTTCTGGACGAGCTGGTCGTGCTCGCGGAGCCGAAAGCGGCCGACGTCGTGCTCGACGTCGCAACCGGGACCGGCAACACGGCGCTCGCCCTGGCACCCCATGTCGCGCACGTGACCGGCCTCGATCTGACGCCCGAGATGCTCGACCAGGCGCGCAGGATCACGGCGGAGCGCGGCGTGACGAACGCCGACTGGGTGCTGGGCGATGCCGAGCGGCTTCCCTTTCCGGACTCGTCGTTCGACCTTTACACGGCGCGAGCCGCCCCCCATCACTTCCATGACATCGGGGCGGCGCTGAATGAGGCTTTTCGAGTCCTGAAGCCCGGCGGCCGCGCCTGCTTCATCGACTGCTCCGCTCCACCCGAGGCGCGTGACCACCTGCACCGGGTGGAGATCCTCCGCGATCCGAGCCATGTCCGCACGCTGACCCTCGCCGAATGGCGTTTCGAGCTCGAGCATGTCGGCTTCCGCGTTGAGAGGGCGAGCCTGCGGGAGCTGGATTGGGAGTTCGAGCCGTGGGTTTTGCGTATCGGCGTACCCGCGGCCGAGGTCGAGTCCATCGCCGCCGTGCTCGAGGCTGCGGAGGGCCCGGCCCGCACGCAGCTGCGGCCGCAAAGACGAGACGGCAAGCTCTGGCACGCCTACTGGCACGGCCTAATTCGGGCTCGCCGGCCCTGAACCCGGAGCCCATCCCGGGTGCCCTGAGGTCCGGCGAACTCGTCATCCTCCACGACCGGGCCGGGCGAACCTACAACCTCACCCTCCGGGCCGCGGCGATTCATTCGCTCCACTCGGGGACCGTCCGCCACGACGACCTGATCGGGGAGCCGGACGGGACCCTCGTCGAGACCAGTGGCGGCTCTCGGCTTCTCGCGCTCCGGCCCACGTTTGCGGAGCGGGTCGTGGGGAGGCGGCGCAGCGCCCAGCCGATTTACCCGAAGGACCTCGGCGCGATCGTCATCCATGCCGATCTCCATCCCGGCGCTCGCGTGCTCGAGGCCGGATCTGGAACCGGCGCTCTCACGATCGCGACCCTGCGAGCGATCGGACCGACCGGCAGGATGGTCTCTTATGAGCTCCGTGAGGAGTTCCAGGCGGCCGCCAGGGCGGCGATCGCCGATGCCTTCGGCGGCGAGGTGCCCCCGAACCTTGAGATGAAGCTTGGGGACGTCTACCTCGGTGTCGACGAGACGGAGATGTTCGACCGGGCCCTGCTCGATCTGCCCGAGCCGTGGCAGGCGATCCCGGGGTTCGCCGCGGTCCTGCGACCGGGCGCCGTGATCTTTGCCCACTGCCCGAACGTGAGCCAGGTCCAACGCTTCTCGGACGGCCTTCGCGAGCACGGGGGTTTCGGACTCATCCGGACCGTCGAGGTCCTCGAGCGTGGCTGGACGATCCGCGGCCGTAGCATGCGGCCCGACCACCGGATGATCGCCCACACGGGATTCCTCACCTTCGCTCGCCGTCTCGCCGGGAACGAGGTCTTCGAGGCGGAGAGTCACAGGGACTGAGTGCCACGCCCGCGCGCCGCTTTGGCGAGAATGGAGGGCGGATGGCAGATAACCCGACGGTCAACTCCGGGCTCGAAGGGATCGTGGCCGCGGCCACGGCGACCAGCCTGGTCGATGGCAAGAACGGTCGCCTCGTCTACCGCGGCTATGACATCGACGAGCTCGCGGCCCACTCCACCTACGAAGAGGTCGCCCATCTCCTCTGGTACGGCAGGCTGCCGGCTCGTGCCGAGCTGGCCGAACTCGAGCACTCGTTGGCGATCCAGCGGGAGTTGCCGAAGGACATCGAACGACTCCTCGGCATCGCACCCAGGACGGCTCACCCGATGGACATCCTGCGCACGGCGGTTTCGGCGCTCGGCCTCTACGATCCGGATGCCCGGGACAACTCGCGCGAGGCCAACCTTCGGAAGTCGATCCGGCTCACTGCCCAGGTCCCGACGATCGTAGCCGCCTACGACCGCATCCGGGCCGGGAAGGAGATGGTCCACCCCCGCGCGGACGGCAGTCTGGCCAACAATTTCCTGTACATGCTTTTCGGCCGGGATCCGGAGCCGGAGGTCGGCCGGATCTTCGACGTCTGCCTCGTTCTCCATTGTGAGCATGGCCTCAACGCCTCGACCTTCAGCGCCCGGGTGACGGCTTCAACGCTCTCCGACATGCACTCTGCGATCACTTCGGCCATCGGCACGCTGAAAGGCCCGCTTCACGGGGGCGCCAACGAGCGGGTGATGGAGACTCTGCTGAAAATTGGAGACCCCCGGAGTGCCGGCCGGCAGGTGGAGGAAATGCTGGCCCGGAAGGAGCGAATCATGGGCTTCGGACACCGCGTCTACAAGACTGAGGATCCCCGGGCGACCATCCTCCGCCGCCACTCCGAGGCCCTGGGCAGGCGTAACGGCGATCTTCGCTGGTACGAAATTTCACGAGAGGTCGAGAAGGCGATGCGTGCCGACAAACCCGACCTCTACCCGAACGTCGACTTCTACTCGGCATCCGTGTACCACATGATGGGAATCCCGATCGACGAGTTCACCCCGATCTTCGCCATCAGCCGCATGGCCGGCTGGACCGCTCAGTTGCTCGAGCAGTACGCGAACAACCGCCTGATCCGGCCCGAGTCCGAATACATCGGACCACCGAGCCTCAAGTACGTCCCTCTGGAGGACCGCTGAGAAGCCACACCGTTACATAAGGAGCGTTTCGCCTTGACCAAGCCCGTCCACGTAACAGTTACCGGTGCCGCCGGTCAGATCGGTTACTCGCTGCTCTTTCGCATCGCCAGCGGCCAGTTGTTGGGGCCCGAGCAGCCCCTGGTGCTCCGCTTGCTCGAGATCGAACCCGCGATGAAGGCGCTGAACGGTGTCGCCATGGAGCTTGACGACTGCGCGTTCCCGCTCCTCAGCGACATCGTCATGACCTCTGACACCGAAGAGGCTTTCGAGGGCACGTCGTGGGGGCTTCTCGTCGGCTCGGTCCCGCGCAAGCAGGGCATGGAGCGAGGCGATCTCCTTTCCATCAACGGCGGCATCTTCGGACCTCAGGGCCAGGCGATCGCCAGGCGCGCGGCGGCGGATGTCCGCATCCTCGTCGTTGGCAATCCCTGCAACACGAACTGCCTCATCGCTCGCTCGAACGCCCCCGACGTGCCGGCCGAGCGCTGGTTCGCGATGACCCGGCTCGACGAGAACCGTGCGAAGAGCCTGCTTGCCAAGAAGGCGGGCGTTCCAGTCGCAGACGTCACCAACGTGGGCATCTGGGGCAACCATTCGGCCACCCAGTACCCCGACGCGGCGAACGCCATGATCGGGGGGAAGTCGGCGCCGGGTGTGGTCGGCGACGATGCCTGGCTGAAGGGCGATTTCATCACGACTGTTCAAAAGCGAGGAGCGGCCATCATCGAGGCCCGCGGAGCCTCCTCCGCCGCCTCCGCCGCCAACGCAGTCATCGATTCGGTCAACTCCATCAGGACGGCGACCTCAGCCGGCAATTGGACGTCACTCGCAGTGGTCAGTCGCGGTCAGTACGGTACGCCCGAGGGACTCCAATTCGGATTCCCCGTGGTGAGCGATGGAAGCGGCTGGACGGTCGTCGAGGGGCTCCAGCATGACGACACCGCCAAGGAACGGATTCGGGTCACCACCGAGGAGCTGGTCCAGGAGCGGGAGTTGGTCCGGGCTCTTCTCCCCGCCTGAGGCCGGGTCAAAGGATCAGAGCAGCGGTTTTCTTTGGGGACGAAAGAACTTTTTCCGGCCGGCCTGCGTACCTCCCATATGCACGCACGTGATCTTTTGCCGGTATTTCGGCCGCAAATCGGTCTAGGCTGGCAGTGATGACCGCCGCGGACCTCCCGCTCCTCGGAGTGATCGCTGCCGGCCTGGCCGCTCTGGCCGGCCTGGCCAGCCGACTTGCGCCCAAGCCAAAGCTCGTTCCGATCCCGATCCCGATCCGCGACCCTCGCCGCTAAAGAAACCGGCGCAGCGGACTGGATCGGCGGGCCGGGGAGCGCTTCGTCCCCTCATGCCGGCCGCGGGTAATCTTGCCCTCGATGGCAAGTGTTCTCGAGCGGCATTTCTATCCTTTCACGGCCATCGTCGGCCAGGAAGTGATGAAGCTCGCGCTGGTGGCCAACGCCGTCAATCCGGGCATCGCCGGCGTGCTCATCCGGGGGGAGAGGGGGACGGGCAAGTCGACCGCCGTCCGGGCCCTTGCGCGCCTGCTGCCTGAGCTGCGCGTGGTGGAGGGATGCCATTTCGGCTGCGACCCTGACGATTTCGAGCACCTCTGTTTCGAGTGCCGTCCTCGGCTGGCCGGGGGTCCCCTGCCGGTTACGACACGCCCGATGCGTGTGGTCGAGCTACCGATCAACGCCTCGGAGGACCGCGTCGTCGGCAGTATTGACCTCGAGGCGGCCCTCCGTCACGGTCATCGCCGCTTCGAGCCCGGCGTTCTCGCCGAGGCGCATCGCAACATCCTCTACGTCGACGAGGTGAACCTTCTCGACGACCACATCGTCGACGTGCTCCTGGACGCGGCCGCGATGGGCCAGAACGTCGTCGAGCGCGAGGGTGTCTCGATCGTGCATCCCGCCCGGTTCATCCTCGTCGGGACGATGAACCCGGAGGAGGGCGAGTTACGACCCCAATTGCTCGACCGCTTCGGGCTCTGCGTCGACGTCGAAGGCGTGATGGAAGCCGATGCGCGCGTGACGATCGTCGAACGCGAGGCTGCGTTTCGCGCCGGAGACCCCGCCTTTCGCGCGGAGTTCGAAGAGGCCGACCACCGCCTCTCGACACGAATAGTTGAGGCGCGGACGGCACTGACGACAGTTCCCATCAGCCAAAACCAGGCCCGCCTCATCTCCCGCCTCTGTGTCGAATGCGGTGTCGCCGGCCATCGAGCAGACCTCGTCGTCGGCCGCGCGGCACGGGCGCTGGCGGCCTTCCGCGGCCATGCGCTCGCAACCCGTGATGACATCTACGACGCCGCCGAGCTGGCCCTTGCCCATCGCGCCCGCAATCCCGTGCAACGCGAAGAGGGTGAGACGGGCGACGGAGAGAGTCGGCAAGAAGAGGGCAGCGGGGAGCAGTCGGAGCCGCAGGCATCCAACGAACAGCCAGACGGAAGCCAGGCCGAAGACCAGGGCCAGGCGGAAGAGAGGGACTCGACCTCCGAGTCCAGCCAGGAGGCGTCCGGCTCGGCCGAGGGGAGCACCGCCGGGGGCGGCATGGGGAGCGACTCCTCGCCCGACGCGGCCGACACATTCGATATCCGCAAGATCGAACTTCCGCGCACGCGCCGGCCGCGCAAGCAGGGTGGCCGCCGCGCGACGGCCGAGGCCATCAACCGCCGCGGCCGCTACGTCGGCGCGCGTCAGGGCGACCGGATCACCGATCTTGCCATTGATGCCACGATTCGCGCCGCCGCGCCCTTCCAGATCCGACGGGGCCGGGCGATGGGCGAGCGGATGAAGCTCGAGACGTCCGACCTTCGAGAGAAGATCCGGGAGCGCAAGACCGGGAACCTCATCGTGTTCGTCGTCGACGCCTCGGCCTCGATGGACGCCGAGCAGCGCATGGCGGCGACCAAGGGAGCAATCCTTTCGCTTCTCCAGGACGCCTACGTGCGGCGCGACAGGGTCGCCGTCGTGATTTTCAAGAACCGCTCCGCCGAGGTCGTGCTCCGACCCACGTCGTCGGTCTCGCTGGCGCGGCGCCGCCTGGAACGCCTCTCCGTCGGGGGCACCACGCCGCTGACGCACGGCCTGCTTGCCGGGTTCAAAGTCATTAAGACGGAGCTATTGCGCGACCCGACCGTGCGGCCGCTCCTGGTCCTCATCTCGGATGGTCGCGGCAACATCTCGATGTTCAAGGAAGAGCCGTTGATCGAGGCCCAGAAGGTGGCCGCGATGATCCAGGCCGAGAAGGTCGATGCGCTCATCATCGATTCGGCCCGCGACTTCAGCCACCTGCCCTCCGTCCAGCACCTGGCGCGAGTGGCGCCGATGTACCAGACCTACGCGATCAACGCCTGCGCCGACCTGGCCGGCCGCATGGGCGCCCGCTATTACGGGCTGTTCGATCTCTCGCGGGACGAGATCGCCGGCGTTGTCGAAAGGCAGCTGAACCGCCGCAACTGAAAGCGGTTCCCCGGTCGGTCGATGTCCGAGCCTCAGCCCCGTCGGGCTTCCGGAAGTCGCCCGGCCGCTCTGGATAGACTTTCCAGTCGTGGCCATTGACCGTTTCTCCTACCCCTTCTCGGCGATCGTCGGCCAGGACCGCATGAAGATGGCCCTGGTTCTCAACGCCATCAACCCGGCCATCGGGGGCGTCCTCATTCGCGGCGAGAAGGGCACAGCCAAGTCCACCGCGGTTCGCGCGCTGGCCCGTCTCCTACCCGATCAGGAGATCGTCGCGGGCTGCCACTTCGGCTGCCATCCCGCCGACCGCGAATCCCTCTGCCTCGACTGCCAGGCCAAGCTGGCCCGCGGTGACGAGCTCCTCTCGACGACCCGCCGGATGCGCGTGGTCGAGCTGCCGATCAACGCCTCTGAGGACAGGGTGGTCGGCACGATCGACCTTGAAGCAGCCCTCAAAGAGGGATCGCGGCGATTCGAACCCGGTGTCCTCGCCGAGGCGAACCGCAACATCCTCTACGTCGATGAGGTGAACCTTCTTGACGACCACATCGTGGATGTTCTCCTGGACGCCGCCGCCATGGGCGTCAACGTCGTCGAGCGAGAGGGAGTTTCGGTGATGCACCCGGCCCGCTTCATCCTCGTGGGGACGATGAATCCCGAGGAGGGCGAGCTGCGCCCGCAGCTTCTCGACCGCTTTGGCCTCTGTGTCGACGTGGAGGGAATCCGCGACCTCGACAAGCGTGTCGAGATCGTGGAGAAGCGGGCCGCCTGGGACGAGGATCCGACTCAGTTCGCCGCCGAGCACGCAGGCTCTGAGACGGAGATTCGCGACCGCATCGTCGAGGGTATCGCCACCTTCCCGGAGGTCAGTATTCCGCGGAGTATCCTCGGCCTGATCGCTGAGATCTCGATCGCCCTCGAGGTCGACGGCCATCGCGCCGACCTCGTCTGCTCCCGCGCCGCTCAGGCCGAGGCCGCCTTCGAGAAGGCAGCGACCGTCGGGACAGAACACGTGACTCGCGTCGCCGACATGGTCTATGCCCACCGCGTCCGCTCGCTGCCCTTCGGCAAGGGCGGACCGAACATCGGGGAGGTCATCAACCGGGTCCTCAGCCGGAACTGAGCGGCCGGGCAGGCCGATCAAATCGGCGGCGGAGCTGGTCACCCCCCCGATCGGCAGACAGGAGGGTCCTCCGACCACCGATTCACCATCCCTTAGTCCCCGAGAAAGCGGCGGATCCCAGCCAGGGTCTCCTCGAGGGAGGAGTACTCGGCTGCCTGGCCCGTCCAGGGTTCGGCGACGTGGAACCACTGCCGAGTGAAGGCAAGTACGCCGCCCGCCCGCACCCCGGTCGCCTGGGCCACGGCCTTGCGGGCCCGTTCGGCTACCAGCCCGTGCTCCCCGAGTTCCGCCCGCGTGCCCGAGAGGGTCGGGTCGATGGCAGGCATCTGGCCCGTCTTCAACAGCCCTACGGTGAGGATCGCCCAGGAGTCGGCCGTCATGTCGTCGCCGAGCACGATCGTTGCCAGCACGTCGCCATCGAACAGGAGGTCGACCCGCGAGGGAGCCTCGGCCGGCGTGACGTCTGCCTCGACGCGCGATTCACGGAGACCGCGGCGGAATTGTTCCGCCTCCGGCGTGTGGAATACGGCGCGGGCACCCATCTTCGAGGCGAGGTTGTGGGCGACCTCGAAGACGAGAACCACCTGGCCGGCACCGGGTGTGCCCCGCACGGACAGGCGACCCCCGCGCAGGAGCGGTGAGTAGAGGTCAAGGGCCCTGATGCCGGTTTCGATCACTTGCGACGGCGACGCATTCATGGCTTCAACTCCTCCGATTCGGATGGCGACAGTGACGCGCGGAGCCGGCGGCGGGCGTCGAACAGACGCTTTTTGACCGCTCCCTGCGGGATCTCGAGGAAGGCGGCGATCTCAATGACCGAATAGCCGTCGCGATAGAACATCGAGACGGCGGTTCGCAGTCGCGAAGGCAGGTCGGCGATCTCGGCGTGGATCTCTCTCGCTGCTTCGGCCTCGATCAGTAGGGCGAGCGGGTCTCGAGCCCCGGGCAATTCGCTGAGCTCCACGAAGAGGAGCCGGGAACGGCGCTGTCGGTCGGCGTGTTTGAGGACGATGCGGCGCAGCCAGCCCGAGAAGGCGGCGGACTCGCGGAGCTGACCCAGGTGCAGGAAGGCGTCGACGAACGCTTCCTGGCAGGCGTCTTCCGCGAGGCCCTGGTCCTGCAGGAGCGAATAGGCGTAGCGGGTCGCGAGCGGCCGAAAGCGGTCGACGAGGGCATCGAAGGCCGTCCGGTCGCCGAACCGAGAGGCGTCGACCAGTTCCGCGGTCTTAACGGCGATTTTGGCGCTCGAGTCCATCGGTCATCTCAACGGTAGGACCCAGCGGCGCGCCGGCAGGTTACCGAAACCGAGAAAAAACAGAGCCCGCCGGGAGGCGGGCTCTGGTGCGCGGGGGGAGAGGTGCGGTTGTTAGGTGGTCGTGCGGCGGCGGCCCACACCGACGGCCCTGAGGATGACGAGCAGCAGCACGGCACCGGCGAAGGCCACGATGACCATCATCAGAAGGTTCGTGGTCGCGATGCCCAAGAGGCTGGCGATGAAACCGCCGATGAAGGCGCCAACGATACCGACGACGATGTCGACGACGACGCCATAGCCATGGCCCGAGACGACCTTACCGGCAAGGAAGCCGGCGACGAGACCAACGAGTAGCCAAACAATGATGTGCATAACGGTTCCTCCTAAATGAGCCTTCGCCGCCTGCGACCCAGTCCGACCAGGCGCAGGAGCATGAGCAGGATTACGGCGCCGATAAAGGCCACCACGACTTGTGAGAGGAGCGTCGTTGCAGCCAACCCGACCATCGCGGCCAGGAACCCGCCCAGAAACGCTCCGATGATTCCGACGACGACGTCCATCACGATTCCGAGACCATGTCCCGTCATCACCTTCCCAGCGAGGAAGCCGGCGACGAGACCGACGACGATCCAGACGATGAGGCTGTGCGGTTCGATGTACATCTTTGGTCTGTTATCTACCTCCTGCGGTATAACATAACACGAGTTCCAATCGATTGCTAGTAGGGGTGTGTTAAGTTCCGATGAGAGGGAATCTCGAACTCGGCGCCTAGACTTTCGGCCGATGGCGGTACCAGAGCCGGCACTGCTTCCGGAGCAGGCGGCCGGTCAGCTGGCGAAGCTTGAGGCGAACGTCCAGAAGGTGATTCTCGGCAAGGGCCACACCGTCCGCCTGGCGGCCGCCGCGCTCGTGGCCGGGGGCCACAT
>JAYUBK010000245.1:0-12765 GCA_043740835.1 Chloroflexota bacterium | reverse complement strand
GGCCATTGCCAGGCTCCGTTGGAGATGCAGCACTAGGACATCAACTGGTCCAGTAATCGCGCGATTCCTCCGCTCCCGGGCGGCCCGATCACCTGCTGAGCGACGGCCAGAACCTCGGGCGGAGCGGTGCTCACGGCAACGCCGAGCGCCGCCCACTCCAGCATCGGCAGGTCGTTGCGGCCGTCGCCGGCGGCGGCGACCTGGTCGCGAGGGATGCCGAGGTATCTCGCGAGGAACTCCAGGGCCGAGCCCTTGTCCGCACCTGGGATCGTCATCTCGAGGTACTCAGGAAGTGAGGTCGCAACGAAGAGCCGGTCCTTCCAGCGCTCGCGAACCTCGGGCAGCAGCGCGTCGATGATCTCCGCGGCGGCGACGATCACCAGCTTCGGAGTGGTCGGACCAATCGCCTCATCGAGGTCGCTGACGATGTGGGGCTCGAGCCCTGAATGGTGGGCATACTCGCGACCTTCCTCGGTGTCGTGCTCGACGAGCAGGAGGTCGTCCCGGTAAGCGTTGACGTGCAGTCGACGTTCTCGCGCGAAGCGGATTACCTCCATTGCGATGTCGTGCGGGATGCCGTTGTCGAGGAGCATTCCACCGTCCACCGCTCGGACCTGGGCGCCCTGGTAGCAGATGACCGGCTCGGTGAGGCCAAAGCGCTTCACCCACTGGACCGCCCCGCTGTACGGCCGGCCGGTGCAGGCCACGATCTTGAGCCCGGCCGCGTGGGCCCGCGCCACGGCGGCCTCGTCGCGCGGGTCGACCTGCAGGTCCAGGTCCACGATCGTCCCGTCGAGGTCCAGCGCCAGCAGTCGGATACTGGCTACCTGAGCACCTCGGGGTTGACGAGGTTTGGCGGATGGCCACCTCGGACAGCCGTGATGAGGTTGCGCGCCGCGACCTCGGACATCTGCGAGCGGGTCCGCACCGATGCGCTTGCGATGTGGGGCGCGAGCACGACGTTGTCGAGCTTCATCAGCTCGGGGTGAATGGCCGGCTCGCGCTCGTAAACATCCAGACCGGCAGCGAAGATGACATTGCCCTTCAGCGCTTCGGCAAGTGCCGCCTCATCGACGACCGGCCCTCGAGAGGTGTTCACGAGGACGGCCGTCCGCTTCATCCGACTCAGCTGTTCTGAGCTGATCAGGTGCTTCGTAGCCGGGGTCAGCGGCACGTGGACGCTGACGAAATCGCTCTCTTCAAGCAGCCGGCCGAGGTCGACGCGAGTGACATTCAGCTCCCTCTCGGTGTCCGCCGACGCCGGCTGCTCATCGTAGTAGAGGACCCTCATGTTGAACGCACGGGCGCGGCGTGCCATGCCCTTGCCGATGCGGCCAAAACCGATCAGTCCGAGAGTCGCCTGGTGCACGTCGTGACCCAGAAGCATGTCGATTGCCCAGCCCTTGAAGGCACCACTGCGGACGAAACGATCGGCTTCGAGAATGCGGCGGCCCGCGGTCATCATCAGCGCGAAGGCGAAGTCGGCCGTGGTGTCGTCGAGGATCCCGGGCGTATTGCAGACCATGACTCCGTACTTCGTGGCGGCAGCGACGTCGATGTTGTCGTAGCCGACTGCGCAATTGGCGACGCACTTGAGCCCGGACGTCGAGAGCACCGGCTCGCCGATGTCGTCCATCAGCTGGGTCAGCATCCCGAGGGCGCCCGCCGCGGCTTCCTGGAGGAATTCGACCGGGTGCTTGTAGTCATTGGGAAGATTCCTGACCTCACAGGCTTCGGCGAGCAGCGCGGGCCCGGGGGCGAGGATGGGGTGAGAGACGACAACGACCGGTTTCGTGTCGCTCATACGACCTCCGTCCCTCCGTTGTTGTGGCTCCGCCGCAACAACGTGCCCAACCGAAGCGTGAAAGGTTTGATCGCCGCCCGGGGGGGTTCCGTAGGAGGGGCCTGACCCCCCTGCGACCTTCTCAAGGCATGAGTCCCAGTTCTCCGGCGATGGGCTTCAGAGCGTCTCGAACCGTCTCCACGTGCGAGTCGAAGGGTACCCCCAAAAGCTCGGCGCCCGCGATCAGGTCCTCGCGATGGACGCCCCTCGCGAATGCCTTGTCTTTCATCTTTCTGCGCACGCCTGCGGGCTCGACCGCGCCGAGCGACTTGTCCGGCTTGACAAGGGCGCAGGCAATCACGAAGCCACTCATCTCGTCAACGGCGAAGATCGCCTTGCGGACTGGGGTGTCGCGGGGGACGCCCGTGTCGCCGTGCGAGTAGCAGTCGAGGGCGAGCTCCTCGGTGAAGCCCCGTTCGCGGAGGATGCGCAGGTTCGAGTGCGGGTGCTCCTGGGGAAAGGCCTCGAAGTCGAAGTCGTGGAGGAGGCCGACGACGCCCCAGTACTCCTCGTCCTCGCCGTGGAGGCGGGCGTAGGCGCGCATCGACGCCTCGACACTCTGCATGTGTCGTAGCAATGTCGGCGACTTCGTGAACTCCGTCACAAGGGCCCAGGCTTCGGCACGCGTTGTCATGATTCGTCCTCTCTCAAGATGGCGGCAATGCCGGTGATGAGCTCAGAGAGCTCATCGCGACTGCCAACGGTGATCCGAAGCCAGCCGTCGAGCGGCGGCTTCGCGAAGTGGCGGACAAGGATCTTTCGCTTACGCAGACCCTGCTGCACCGTTGCGGCGGAAATCCCGTCCGGCGGGCGGGTGAAGATAAAGTTCGACGCCGACGGCGAAGCCTCGAAATCAAGCGCCGTAAGCTCGTCGCCGAGCCACTCGCGGTCGGCGACAACCCGTGAGACGAGGTGGTCCCGGTAGGCTCGGTCCTCGATTGCAGCGACGGCGGCGACGATCGCGAGGCGATCGACGTTGTAGGAGTCGCGGACAAGGTCGAGCGCCGCGATGAGATCGGGGTGCGCGAGGGCGTAGCCGATCCGCATCCCGGCCAGTGCATAGGCCTTTGAGAAGGTCCGCAGGATGATGAGGTTGTCGTAGCTCTTGAGCAGGTCGAGCCGCGACTCCGGGGCGAAGTCGACGTAGGCCTCGTCGAGGATGACGACCCCTGTCGACCCGGCGACGACAGCCTCGACCTCTTCGCGCCGAAACCACGTGCCCGTCGGCGAGTTGGGATTGACGAGGAACTTCAAAGGCGCCGGATCAGTGGCGAACTCGGCGGGGAGTGCCCACGCCGCGCCGAGCGGGGTGGGGCCCGGGACGCACTCGTGGATGTGGCAGAGCGGCTCCAGCAATGGGTATGTCGGCCACGGATAGGCCACCCGTTCGCCGGCAGCAACGAAGACCCGGAAGAACATCTCGATCAGCTCGTCTCCGCCGTTGCCGAGGCACACCCAGGCCGCGTCGAGGCCGGCGGCCCTTCCGATGGCCTCCCGCGCCGGCTGCGAGGTCGGGCTCGGGTAAAGCCGCAAGTTGTCGTCAACCGCGGCCCGGATCGCTTCCAGGACCTTTGGAGAGGGAGGGTAGGGCGACTCGTTCGTATTCAGCTTGATCCAGCGTTCTCCGTCCGGCGGTTGCTGGCCGGGCACGTACTCATGGAAGCCGCGAAGGCTCTCTTTCAGGAAGCGCGGCGGCATTGAAGTAGAAACACCTCGAGGTTGAGGCGGGGGCTGACGTTCTGCTCGTGATATCCAAGCGCGTCGTAGCTCAGCTCGAGCAGCCGGGCCCAGCGGGCGGGATGGGCGTCGGTGAGCATCCGGCGGCGGAGCTCGAGCTGCCACGCGCCGAAGGCTTCGAGGAGCGGATCGCCACCCTCCTTGTCGCTGCCGCGCCATTGGAAGTGGATGCCATCCATCTGGGTGGCCAGGTCGAGAGCCACGTCGGCCGGCCCCCCGAATATGGAGACCAGCTTCTCCTCCCAATCACGATGGCGCGCCAGCACGGCCGGGTCCTGGGCGGCGTCCAACGCCCACCCTGGGCGCCCTCGGGCAAGGCGCGCCAGCTCCACCGCGTTCTCTGGCTCAACCCCGCGCTCCAGCAGCAGGTCGCGAACCTCGCCGTCGGGAACCGGGCTGAAGCTGACCCGGCGGCAGCGCGAGACGACCGTCGGGAGGACCACGAATGCGGACGTGCTGGAGGAGGTGAGGATGATCACCCGGTTCGGGTGCGGCTCTTCGAGTGTCTTGAGGAGGAGGTTCTGAGCGACGTCGGCCATCCGCCCGACGTTGCTGATCAGCGCCACCCGCCTCGTGGCAATCGCGGGCTTCTGGGAGATGAACTGGTGCATCGTCTGGGAGTGGGCCTCCGGGCCCTTGTCAGGAATGAGGCGGATCTCGTCCATCTTGATCGCAGCGTGGCGGTCGTCCTCCCAGAAGTCGGGATGCCTGTGCAGGGGAGCCTGGGGCAGGAGGGCCGCAGCGAAGGCGCGTGCGACTGTCGTCTTGCCCAGCTGGGACTCGCCGCTGAAGAGGTAAGCGTGGGGGAGGCGGCCGGTTTCGACCTGAGCCTCGAGGCGCCGCACGACCGCCTGGTGACCCGCTACGCCGGCGAACGTCGACGCTGCCATGGAAGCGGAAAGGGTATCGGTATTCTGGATTCATCAAGCGCCTGAACCTCGCCCTGGCGTTGCACAACCACCAGCCGGCGGGCAACTTCGGCTGGGTGCTGGAAGAAACCTACGCGCGGTCCTACCTGCCCCTGGTCGAGTGCCTCGAACACCATCCCAAAATCCGCGTCGCCCTCCACTACACGGGCTTTCTTCTCGACCACCTCGCCACGCACCACCCGGATTTCATCGAGCGGGTGCGGGCACTGGCCGTCCGAGGCCAGGTCGAGGTCATGGGCGGTGGCTACTTCGAGCCCATCCTGCCCTCCATCCCGGACCGAGACAAGCACTCCCAGGCGGTCCGCCTGCGGGACGCGGTCGAGCGCGCCTTCGGCACCGCGCCGACGGGGTTCTGGCTGGCGGAGCGAGTTTGGGAGCCGGCGCTCGCGAAGCCACTTGCCGAAGCCGGCTACGAGTACGCGATCCTCGACGACTCCCATTTCGAGATGGTCGGTGTCAGGGGGGCCGATATCTTCAAGCCGCACCTGACCGAGGAGCAGGGCCACCGATTGGTGCTCCTGGCGACGCCGAGCCAGATGCGCTACTCGATCCCCTGGCACAGCGTCGAAGCCGTGATCGATGAACTCCGGGAGCTGGCCTCCGAGGATCCCCGGATCGCGATCATGGGAGACGACGGGGAGAAGTTCGGCGCCTGGCCCACGACTTACGGGCTCTGCTGGAAGGAAGGGTGGGTCGACCGCTTCTTCTCCGCCATCGAGGCGTCCTCCGAGTGGCTGCAGACCGTCCTCCCGCGCGACTACATCGCGACCCACGGTGCCGAAGGGCCGATCTACCTGCCTGCCGGCAGCTACGCGGAAATGCTGCAGTGGTCGGGAGGCTTCTGGCGCAACTTCCTCGTCCGCTACCCGGAAGTCAATGCGCTCCACAAGAAGATGCTGCGGACGTCGGAACTCGTGGCCACGGCCTTCGGCGGCGACCCTCCGGACGCCGCCCTGGTTCCGCTGCTCCGCGGCCAGGCCAACGACACCTACTGGCACGGGGTTTTCGGCGGCATCTACCTTCCGCACCTCCGGCGGGCGGCCTGGAGCTCGCTTCTGGAAGCCGAGCGGGTCGCGGACCGCGCCCTTCACGGGGCCGGCGGCTGGCAGCGCGTCGAGAAGGTGGACATCGACGCCGACGGCGCTGACGAGATCCTTGTCGAAGGCTCGGTCCAGAACGCCTATGTCGCCCCGGCTCGCGGCGGCGCCCTGACCGAGTGGGACGTGCGCGGTGCGGGGCTCAACCTGATCGACTGCGTCGCTCGCCGTGAAGAGCCGTACCACCGTCGACTGCGCGACGCCGCCACCGGCATGGCCGACGAAACCGAAGCTGTCCACGAGTCGGTACGTGCCAAGGAGCCCGGGCTGGCGAAGCTCCTCGACTACGACCGCCGTCGCCGGCTGGGGCTGCAGGCCTACCTGGCGACGCCCGGCTCCACGGCGGCCGCGGCCGCGAAGGGACGCCTGAACGAAGTTGGCCGGTTCGGCGATGGGGCCTTTGAGGTCCTGGTTCGCGAAATGAAGGCGGGACAACGGGTGACGATGACCCGGACCGAGACCGTCGGCAGAGGCACGCAGGCTCGCCTGCTGCGGATGACCAAGGTGCTCCTTGTCCATTGCGCAACTGCGACGCTGGACCTCGACCTGACAATCGAGCAGCTCTCCGGACCTCCCCTCGCCGCGGCCCTCATCGTTGAAACCAACCTCGCCATCACTGCCGGCGTCGAATCCGGGACCATTCGCGTCGACCGCGGGGCCCCGCAGCCGCTGGGGCGGCCGCTCTCCATACGCTCGGCGACCCACTTCCGTGCCGAGCAGCCGGCTCTGGGTGTGGCAGTGGACGCGATCGCGAGCGCCCCGGCCCAGGTCTGGTACCTGCCTGTCGAGACCGTGAACAATTCCGAAGCGGGTTACGAGCGCGTCACCCAGGGGGCCGCACTCAGCATCGTCAGCCGGGTACATCTCGGAGAGCATCCGGCGCGAGTCCGCCTCCGCCTGTCGGCCCGTCAGCTGCCCAGTCCATAGGCGGCCAGACCATACGGTCTCGTATGGTTCGCCTCAAGGAAGGCCCATGGGCGCACTGCACCGAGAACAAACGCCGCCGCATGAGGCCTCCTGAGTTACCATACGCAACCGTATGGCTACCGCGAAGAGCTTGTCTCCAGAGGCGTGGGCGGATGCGGCTCTGGAGGTCATCTCGGAAGCCGGCCTGGAGAACTTGAACGTCGAGTCCCTGGCTCGCCGCCTCGGCGTCACCAAGGGAAGCTTCTATTGGCACTTCTCCAGCCGCTCCTCAATGCTCCTGGTGGCGCTCGCACGCTGGGAGCGCCTGGAGTCGGAGGCGCTGAGGGTCGACCAGGCTGCCATCGCCGACCCGCGCGCACGTCTGCGACGCCTGCTCTGGCGGGGCACCGACCTCATCCTGGAGCGGCTTGCGCCGAGCGCCGACTCCAGCGTCGTCCGCACGCTGACCCGCGTCCGCGACCGCCACATCGATCAGTTGGCCGCTCTTTACAGGGAACTGGACGTCCCCGAGGGACTCGCCCGGAAGCGGGCGCTCCTGGCGTATGCAGCGTTCGCCGGTCTCAACCACCTGACGCCCGAGGATGCCGGAGTCGCCGTGGACCAGCTCGTTCCCGGCTCTTGAAGACAGAAGCATCCAAGTTACCGACCTGAAGGCCCGGGACCTGCTACTGGCCTGCTTCGGGGGAACTCCCGGTGAGGACTGGTGCGGTCGCCTTTTCGCGGACGCGCCGCTGGTCGCGAGCCTGTCCCCAGACCTCGAAAACGCGCTGGGCCGCCGTGAAGTTGGTGAGGATGGCGAGCACCCAGACGATCCAGAAGAGGACCGCGGCACCGAGCACCAGGCCCACGACGGTGGCTATGACTCGCTCCGGGCGAGCGAAGAGCCCGGACTCGCATTTGAAGCCGAGGCTCTGCGCCCGCGCCCGGACATAGCTGACCAGGAGCGAGCCGAAGATGGCGAGGATGGCGCCGACGACGGCCGAGCGGGGGTTGGGGCGGCCGAGGAAAAAAATGACGATGCCGAGGTAGATGGCCGCTTCGCTGTATCGATCGGTCGTCGAGTCAAGGAAAGCTCCGTACGGGTAGGTGCGTTTTGTCGCTCGCGCCAGCGCCCCGTCGAGAATGTCGAATGCGCCACCGAATGCCAGGACTAGCCCTCCCGCGAGCAGGTAGCCGCCGGCGATGAGCGCCGCGGCGAGGAAGCTGACGAACATTCCCGCGACGGTCACCTGGTTGGGAGTTATCGGCAGCCGCCCAAGCCAGGTCGCGAGCGCCTGGGCGTGCCGCCGAACCCAGGTCTGAAAGCGATTGGTGAACACCTCTCCCTCTAAGTCCGGCGGCCCAGTCCGACTATTCGGCCGGTGTGGCCGGCTCCCTCGAGGGGACTGGCTTGCCCTGCTTTTCGATGAACTCTTCGGTCTTGCGCCGTGCATCGTTGTCCGAGTACTGGATGGGCGGTGATTTCATGAAGTAGGAGCTCGGATCTTCGAGTGCCCCGCTCAGCCCGTTGTCCAGGGCCAGCTTGCAGCAGCGGACAGCGTCGATGACGATGCCGGCCGAGTTCGGCGAGTCGTGGACCTCCAACTTCAGCTCCGCGTTGAGCGGTACGTCCCCGAAGCCACGACCCTCGAGCCGGATGTACGCCCACTTGCGGTCGTCCAACCAGGGCACGTAGTCGGAGGGTCCGATGTGGACGTTGTCATCGCCGATGGAGTAGTCGAGTTGGGACGTTACGGAGCGGGTCTTGCTGATCTTCTTGGACATCAGGCGCTCGCGCTCGAGCATGTTGAGGAAATCGGTGTTGCCGCCGAAGTTGAGCTGGTAGGTGCGCTCGAGGCGGACGCCGCGCTCGCGGAAGAGCCGGGCCAGCGTGCGGTGCACGATCGTGGCGCCGACCTGGGACTTGATGTCGTCACCGATGATCGGAAGGCCGGCCTTCTGGAAGCGGCGCTGCCAGTAGTCCTCGCGGGCGATGAAGACGGGGATGCAGTTGACGAATGCACAGCCCGCGTTCAGCGACTGCTCGACGTACCACTTGGTGGCCTCCTCGGATCCGACCGGGAGGTAGTTCACGACGACGTCGGTCTTCGTATCCTTGAGGATCTGGACGACGTCCGCCGTGGCGCCGGGCGCCTTCTCGATGACATCAGCCAGGAACTTGCCGATTCCGTCATGCGTCATGCCGCGCTCGACCTTGACGCCCAGCGATTTCACGTCGGCGAACTTCACGGTGTTGTTCTGGCCCTTCCAGATCGCTTCCGAGAGGTCGAGCCCGACCTTCGTCCTGTCGACGTCGAACGCGGCCGTGAACTCGATGTCCCGGATGTGGTAGCCACCCAGATTCACATGCATCAGGCCGGGGACGAAGTCCTCCTCGGAGGCGTTCCGGTAGTACTCGACGCCCTGGATGAGCGACGATGCGCAATTGCCGACACCGACGATCGCGACGCGGACCTTGCCACTGTTGTTGCCTTTGCCGTTTTTCACCCCGACACCTCTCTCAAGTTGACGGCCGACAGAGGCGAGTCGAGCATCTTCTCGAGCTCGGATTGGCGGCGGCGGATTGTTTCCAGGTCAAGCGAGCAAAAGGTAAGACGCCCGTCCCGTCGCGTCCTCACGACGCCGCCGAGCTCGAGCATTCGGAGGTGCCACGAAATGCGAGGCTGGCTCATCCGCATGAAGGTCGCCAGTTCGTTGACAGTCTCCTCGCCCCTCTGGGCGAGGCGCTGCACGATGCGCAGGCGGGTCTCATTGGCAAGAGCCATGAAGTGCGCCGGGAGTTCTGCTTGCTGCCCTGGAAGAAACATAAAGGATGCTTTATGGAAGTCTAAAGCATAAAGGATCGGTTATGGATCGCGCCCCACGATTTGGATGTATCATTTCTTGATACCGAGATGAATGCAAACGACTCCAGCGCCGACATTGCAGCGGGGATCGTCGAGGACGCCGAGCGACTCGTCAGACTCGAGGTACAGCTTGCCAAACAGGAACTGCTGGAACTCGCCCTCACGAACGCCTACGCGATCGGGGCCTTCGCGGGCGCGGCGCTGCTGGCGATCATCGCGCTGCTGATCGGAATCCCCGTCCTGATCGTCGTCCTCGTCGAAGCTCAATGGGTCGCGGCGGTGGCGTGGATCGCCCTCTACCTCGTGATCGCGGGCGGCCTCGCCCTCTACGGGCGTTCAAAGCTGCGGATCGAGGCCCCGCAACTGACAATCAACACTCTTAAGGAGACACGCAATTGGGCGCTTCGGCAGATGAAATCGCCCGGCAGATAGCCGGGACCCGCGACGACATGGAGGAGAAGATCCTCGAACTCCGCGAGAGGGGCGAGGTCGCGGTCGACCGCAGCCGCAGAGCCCTGATCGCCGGCGCAGTCATCGCGGGAACGGCCATCGCCGCGCTTGCCGTCGGCGTCGTCGTCTGGCGCTTGACGCGTCCGCCGAGTAATCGCGAGCGCGTGGAGCGCCTGGTCCCCAGGAAATGGCTCATCCGCCTTGGGCAGCTGCGGGAGTCTTGGGAGCTGGGCATCCGACGCCAGGTGCCGCCGATCCGCCTCTTCGTCGGCGATCGCCAATTGGGCGAGGAACCGCCGAGCACGCAGTGGCACAGGATCGGGATGCGCTTCGCACAGACAGCCGGCGGCACCGTCGGCGCAGCCGCGGTGAGCCACATCCTGGCCCGGCTGCAGGCGCGCGGCCAGGACGACGGGAGCACCTGACGCGGTCCAAGGGGCTCCCGCCCGGTTAGGGATCCATTCGAAGATTCGCGCCTGTCAGCGGCGCCGACTCCGGCGACGCCAGCCAGGCGATGACCCGGGCCACCTCGACAGGGTCGAGCTTCGCACCGGGAACGCCGGCGAGGGCCGACATCGGGGTGTCGATCGATCCGGGGCTTATCGCGTTGACACGAATACCGCGCCCGCGGCCCTCCACCGCGAGGACCTCCGTCAACCCGGCCAGACCCGATTTCGCCGCCACATAGGCCCCCATCCGGGGGAACTTTTCCGCGCCCTGCACTCCCGAGAGGCTCGACACATTGACGATCGCCGATCCCGGTTCCATCAGCCGGAAGGCCGCTCGGCTGCAGAGGAACGGCCCTCGCAATCCGGTTCGCAGGCACGCGTCCCACTCGTCAGCGCTCATGTTCGCGACTTCGTTCATCACGAGCAGGGACGCGTTGTTCACGAGGACGTCGAGGCGGCTCAACCGCGATGCAGCTTGCTCGACAGAAGCCTCGTCCCCGACGTCGACTCCGTCGCTGCGACTCCAGGAGACGACCATGTGACCGCGGGCGGCAAGCGCATCGCACACCGCTCGCCCGAGACCTCCCGACCCGCCCGTCACGACAGCGACCGCGCTCATCTCGATAGCACAGCCTCATATTCGCTCACGCAACGGTCGATCAGAAGCCTCCGGCGCCCGCTGGCGCGCACCGCAGCGCGGTCCAGCAGCACGCACTCCCTCATCGCCCGAGCCAAGTCCTCGACGTCTCCGGGCTCGGCCAGGTACCCACTGACTCCCTCTTCGACCACCTCGGGGAGTGCTCCGCGGCGGTAGGCGGCGACCGGGCAGCCCATCACCTGCGATTCAGCGGCCACCAGCCCGAAAGGCTCCTCCCATTGGACGGGAAGAACCGAGACCGCCGACGATGCAAAGCGCCGCCAGAGGTCGGGGCGGCTCATCGCCGGGATGATCTGGACATCCCGCAGGCGCGCCTCGCGATATTCGGAGTCGTACACGTCTCCCACGATGGAGAGTGGTAGACCGGCCAGCCGCGACGCCTCGATGGCGTCCTCGATCCCCTTTTCCGGCGAGATCCGGCCCGCGATGATCGCCCGCCGTTCAACCAGAGGTGTCCCCGGATCAAAATCGGGGACCCCATTGCGAATCACGCCGATGCCGGTGACCCCCGCCGCCTCCCACTCCCGCCGCGTCGCCTCGGAGACCGTGATGAGGGAGTCTCGACAGCGAGCGGCGGCGGCAACGACAGCCGGAACCAGCGGAGGCAGGTGCAAAGTGTGCAACGTCGGCACGTGCCCTGGCCCGAAGTTCTGCGAGTCGAACGCCGCGGCGTCGAAAGCATGCAAGCTCACTGCGTCGGCTCCTCGGAAGCGCAGCGTCGTGAAGAGACGCTCGAAACCATCCGTCAAGGCAGCGACGGAGGGAGCGACCCGCCCACCGGGCATCACCCTGGCATCGGCGACCTCCGGTCCGACCTCGATCGGGACGACATCGACCCCGGGAACATCGGAACCCGCCGCGCAGTACAGCTCGACGGTGTGCCCTCGCATTACCAAGCCCTGGGCGAGGTCGCAGACGAAGGCCTGGGCCCCCCCGGCCTGTGCCGGGCGCAGCGTGGTCACGAGGGAGGCGACCACCGCTATTTTCAGCGGCGGATGCTCTCCATGAACTCCTGGCGAGTCCGGGGGTCGTCCCGGAACGCACCGATCATGCAGGACGTCACCGTCTCCGAGTCCTGCTTCTGCACACCGCGCATCTCCATGCACATGTGACGAGCTTCGATGACCACCGCGACCCCGCGCGGCTCGAGGACCTCCTCCAGGGCATCGGCGATCTGCCGGGTCAGGCGCTCCTGGAGCTGGAGGCGATGCGCAAACGCGTCTACTATGCGGGGCACCTTGCTCAAGCCGACGACCCGGCCGTTCGGGATGTAGCCAACGTGCGCAGTGCCGAAAAAGGGCAGCAGGTGGTGCTCACAGAGACTGAAAAAGCCGATGCCGCGCACTGTCACCATGTCGTCGTAGGCGGCCTCCTCGAACTGGGCTCTCCCGACGATTTCAGCAGGATCCATGTTATAGCCCTCGGTGAGGAAGCGCAGGGATTCGGCCACCCGCCGGGGCGTCTCGACGAGGCCTTCGCGCGTCACGTCCTCACCCAACTCCTCGAGGAGCCGGGAGACGGTTGTCTTCAGCTCATCACTGTCGAATTTGGGTCTGTAAATGCTCATTGGATGCTCACTTCAACGGAGTTGTTCTCGGTCTCAACGAGTTTGACCCGGCGCAGGGCCGCCTCGCCAAATCGATCTCGCAGACGATTCCAGAAGGCCACCGCCAGGTTCTCGGCCGTCGGTATCACCCCTGCCAGGAATTCGACGTCGCGGTTGAGGTGCCTATGGTCGACGAGCTCGATGATCTCTGCTTTCACGACCCGGTCGAGGTCCTTCAGGTTGATGACCATCCCGGTGACCGGGTCAACCTCCCCCGAGACGC
>JAYUBK010000244.1:0-4050 GCA_043740835.1 Chloroflexota bacterium | reverse complement strand
GCGTGTGAACCACCTCGAGGTGGAACTGGATGCCAAGGATCCCAGCGTCGTTGGCGAAGGCCGCGACCGGAGAGTTGGCGGAGTGGGCCAGGGCCCGGAATCCGCGCGGAAGCCGCAGCACGTTGTCGCCGTGGCTCATCCACACCGGCATCTCCGTGGGCAGGCCCGCGAAGAGGCCGCCGCCGGTGTCCACATTGACGACGGCCGGACCGAATTCGCGGTGGGTGCCGGGCGCTACCTCGCCGCCGAGGTGGTGGGCGATGAGCTGCATGCCATAGCAGATGCCGAGGACCGGGATGCCGGCGTGAAGGGCCTCCGGGTCGATCTGGGGCGCGCCCTCCTCGTAAACGCTGGCCGGCCCGCCGCCGAGGATCAGCGCCGATGGATTCCTTAGCTTGAGCTCACTCCACGGCGTGGTGCCCGGCACCAGCTCGCAATAGACGTTGGCCTCGCGGACGCGCCGGGCGATGAGCTGGGTGTATTGCGAGCCGAAGTCGAGGATGAGGACGGTGGCGCGAGATGGCGGCGCCAGGATCCTCATTTGCCCATGCCGACTCTTTGTGCCTGCTGGAAGCCCTTGCCCTCGGAGACGATGGCAGGGGCGATGACCATCTCGACGCCCTGGAACTCGCGGAGGTTGTGAGCTCCGCAGACTCCGAGGCACGAGCGCAGCGCTCCGGCGAAGTTCTGACTGCCGTCATCGACCCTGGCAGGTCCGTGGAGGATCTCGCGGAGCGTGGCTTTGACGCCGACCTCGATGCGGGTGCCGCGAGGCAAGTTCGGGTCTGGCGTCGCCATGCCCCAGTTGAATCCCCTGGAGGCCGATTCGGCCGAACCGGCCAGTGGTGACCCGATCATCACCCCATCCGCGCCGGCGGCGAACGCCTTGCAGATGTCGGCGCCGATCCTCATCCCACCGTCGGTGATCACGGCCACCCGGCGACCGGTTCTCGCCTGGTACGTCTCGCGGGCGGCGGCGACGTCAGCCGTGGCCGTTACCTGCGGCACTCCGACGCCGAGGACTCCGCGGGTCGTGCAGGCAGCACCCGGGCCCACCCCGACAAGAATGCCGGCGATGCCCTCCTCCATCAGTTCTAGGGCGGTTTCATAGGAGACACAGTTGCCGACGACGACGGGAATGCGGAGGCTGCGGACAAGCTCGGCGAAAGAGAGTTGGGAGTAGGACTGGGAGACATGCCGGGCCGTGAGAACTGTGCCCTGGACGACGAGCACATCGGCCCCCGCTTCCTCGACGATGCGGGCACGCTCGGCGGCGTGGGCCGGGACGGTGGAGACGGCGCACGCGACGCCGGCGGCCTTGATGGTGTGGATCCGATCGACGATCAGGTGCGGCTTGACCGGTTCCAGGTAAAGCTCCTGCAGGAGCACATTGACATCCGCCTTTGAAGCTTCCGCGATGCGGCGCACGATCGGGGCGGGGTCGTCGTAGCGAGTCTGGAGGCCATCGAGGTTGAGGACGGCCACACCTCCGAGACGACCCATCTCGATTGCAAAATCGACATCCACGACTCCGTCCATGGCCGAGCCCCAGATGGGCAGGTCAAGCTCGAAGCCGTCCATCCGGAAGCGGATGTCGGTCTCGGCCGGGTTGATCGTCACCCGGCCGGGAACGAGCGCGATCTCGTCGAATCCATAGGCGCGGCGGGCGCGGCGTCCGATGCCGATCTCGAGTCCGAGCCCGGCCAACGTTTCTGTGACGAGATTGTTCAGGGTGTGCTTCTCCCAAAGTCGGAGGAAAACTTCGCCGAAGTATACCAGCGCACCATCCGCGCTCCCCTCCCCGGGCGGGTTGAGAAGGGTGAACCCGTATTCTCTTAGGCGGCCATGATGTTGCCCCTGGAGCGGCTGCGCGGAATCTCGGAAGAGGAGTGCCGGAGCCTGCGCTCGCTGGCAGTCTTCCACACCAATCAACTAATCCATGTGACGACTCTGGTGGCGGACCGCAAGCGGCTGAGCGAACGCACCGGCATCCCCGAAGAGCGCCTTCTCGTGCTCGGCCGGCAGGCCGCCCTGATTGAGGTCTCCGGCCTCGAGCGCCACCGCCGCGTCGTGATGCGCCTTGGCGTCACCAGCCTCAGGGAACTGCGGGGCCAGGACCCGGCGACTTTTCAACTGCGGATACTGGAAGCTGTCGGCCAGGCCCAGGCTCCCTCCGTTTCCGAAGTTCAGTACTGGGTTAGCCAGGCCCGGCAGATCGACGTCCTCGAGGAACCCGACGAGGAGCAGCTCCGCCTCGCCGCCCTCAAGAACTTCAAGAGCACCTAGCCGAGTCCGATCTCGGAAATCATCCTGGCTGAAGGCGAGGAGGGCGACCCGGCTAGAGGAAGGTTCCCTTGCGCAGCTTTAGGTTCTCGACGAGGCCCGCCTGGATCGAGTCGCGGACCTTGTCGTTGAGGGACATCACCATCCGCTTGTCGTCGGCGTCGTCGGGGGCGCAGAGGTCGGTCCGGACTGGCTCGTGGAATTGGATTCGCCACCTCGACGGTAGTGGCACGAGCCCCAGCGGGCCAAGAATGGGAAAGGTCGGGGTGAGCGGGAAGAAGGGCATTCCGACGAGCTTGGCGAGCGGCCGAAGATCGGCGATCATCGGGTAGATCTCCTCCGATCCGACGACTGAGATCGGGATGATCGGCGCTTTGGAGCGGATGGCAGCCTCGACATAGCCACCGCGGCCGAAGCGCTGCAACCGGTAGCGCTGCGACCACCCTTTGCCTGTGCCCTTCACGCCTTCGGGAAAGACGAGGACCAGCTGGTCGGCCTTGAGGAGGCGCAGGGAGTCCTCGGGGTGACCGACCGTCTGCCCGGTCCGGCGCAGCAGCCAGGATAGGACCGGCAGCTCGAAAAAGTAGTTGGCGACCAGGCCGCGCGCGTGCCTGGGTGAGGGGTGCTCCTCGAAAAGTGCGGTCTTGATCATCGCCCCGTCCCAGGGCAGGACACCGGCGTGGTTGGCCACGAGGAGGGCCCGGCCCCGGGAGGGGACGTTCTCAACTCCTGTCGTCTCAACGCGCCAATAGGAGTGGTAGAGCCAGCGGAAGATCGGGAGCAGTGACTCGGTCCACTCCGGGTCGAAGCCGAAGTCGTCGACTTCGAACGCCTCGCGCCTCCCCATTTCCGCCTGTTGATGGAAGAACTGGACGATGGCCATCATCGCCGCAAGGTCGATGACCTGACGCCCGGTCGCGTTCCGGAGCGCGACGGACAAACGGCCGAGTCCCTGCAGGGCGAGCAGTGGGGCCTTGCGTTGGAGCCTCCGGACCTGCTTTGGAAGTTGGGTCCGGGGCCGCTCTCCCGGCATTGTCGGGGCGGTGCGGCCACGGATCTCGAGCGCAACCTCACGGTAGAGGTCGCCCAGGTCATCTCTCACGCGCTGCTCCGCAGTGCTCACCGGACTGCCACCTCCGACAGCATGCGAGCGGCCACCCATTCCTCGGCGACGTCTCGGGTCGTCCGGGGCGGCCGCCACCCGAACTCCTCGAGGAGCGCCGCGCAGTCGACGACCTGACCGCTGCTGAGGACGTCGAGAAGATGCGCGGGGAGATCGGCGCCGTGCAGGAACCTGAGCGCCTGGCGCTGCAGCCAACCACCCACCAGGGGAGGCAGGCTCGCAGACCCGTGGGCACCGGCCAGCCGGATCAACTGGCTGAGAAGGAGGACTCCGTCCGCGGCGACATTGAAGACGCCCGGGTGGTCCTCGAGTGCGGCTCGGTAGATGGCGTCAACGGCATCCGCCTCGTGCAGGAGTTGGAGTCGGGGGTCGAACCCGGCGACGGTGGGCACCGGCGAGAGTGACAGGTACTCGGCGAGCGGGCTCTTCCAGCCGGCGCTGAGGATGGTGCCCAGACGCAGCGTGGTGAGAACCGACGCCGGGTTCGCGAGGTGGTGTTCATGGGCCAGCCGCTCGACCTCGCGGAGGTCACGCCCGGCGGGGTTCTGCGGCGCCGGCCGCCCGGCGGCGCGCTCGGTGAGCAGCGAGGGTTGTGTCGACCCAAAACCATAGACGGCGACCGTCGACTTGATCACGATTCGCCG
>JAYUBK010000243.1:0-12937 GCA_043740835.1 Chloroflexota bacterium | reverse complement strand
CTCATGACGCTTGCCGATTCCCTCGGTGCAATTTGCGCCTTCCTGAACCTCCCGGGAGACTCGAGGACGAGCACCATCGAGTCAAAGACGAACTTCTTTCGGGTCGCTCGCGAGGGTCACGTGGATTCTGTGAGTCGCCCCCTGCACGTGGGGCGGACGACGATCGTGGTGCAGACCGACATCCGCGACAGCGCGGGAAAGAGGGTCGCCCAGGTCACCCAGACCCAGGCGGTGCTCACTCCGGGGTCCTGAGTTTCCGCCCTTCCACAGGCCGGGTATATACGCTTCCTGATGGTGGCCACCAAGGATTACTACAAGATGCTCGGCGTCGAGAGGGCGGCCACGCCCGAGCAGATCAAGGCCGCGTTCCGCAAGCTCGCCCGCAAGTACCACCCGGACACCAACAAGGACGACGCGACGGCCGAGAAGCGTTTCAAGGAGATCAGCGAGGCCTATGACGTCCTCAGAGACACCAGGAAGAGGGCCGAGTACGACAACCCCGTGTCTCAGTTCCATGGCGCCGCCGGCACCGCGGGCAGCCCATTCGGCGGGTTCGGGGGTGCGGGACAGCCGGGTGGGCAGCGTGGCGAGTTCGACATCGGTGACATCGACCTCGGCGAGCTTTTCGGCGACCGTTTCGGCGGAATGTTCCGGAACCGTGGCCGCGCGACCGCGCCGCCCCCGCCGCGCGCAGCTGAGATACCTGTCGAGCTGGACGTACGGGAGGCAGTCAATGGCGGCAAGCGCCTCGTCCGCCAGGACGATGGGCGCCAGATCGAGGTCAGCTTCCCGCCCGGCGTGACGACCGGCTCCAAAGTCCGTGCGGGAGGCCACAACTTCGTCGTGAAGCTGCGTGACGACGCCCTCTGGCGCGTCGAAGGTCGCGACCTTCATGGCGATGTCGAGGTCCCCGACCACACCGCCGTCCTGGGAGGGGAGGTCACCGCGACGACGCCCACCGGGCGGATCTCTCTCACGGTTCCGGCCGGCACTCACGCTGACAGCGTCATGCGGCTGCGGGGCAGGGGCCTTCCGGCCTTGAAGGACAAGACCGCCGGCGACCTCCTTCTCCACGTGCGGGTTCAAGTCCCCGACAACGCAACCGAAGCGCAGCGCAAAGCCTACGAGGAATTACGCGAGGCGGCCAACTGACAGAGAGGCCGCTTTACCTCTCTTTACACCACGTCGCTCACATGTTCGCTGCCAGCCCTCACTGTTCGGGCCGATCTTGCTCTCGCGTCTCTGCAAACGTCTTCCACTCGTTGCTGCAACGCTGTTGCTGTTCCTGCCCGCCCTGCCGGCGGCCGCCGGGGCCGGCCCTGCTCACCCATCCGAGCAGCCCACCGTGGGGCTGGGAAGGCCGCCAGTCGCCCGCGCCCGCGACGAATTTCCTCTGTCGGCGGCGGTGGTTGCGAACGTCAGGGCACGTACCCAGGCGGCTGAGGTCGCCGCGGCCCATGCCACAGCCAACGTCACCGGAGCGCCGTTCCTGACGCGGCCCTATATCGGCTGGCACAGCCTCAACTCCTACTTCGACCACTGCAGCCCCGACTACGCGGTCGACAACAGGCTCTGCACCGTCGACGGCCTCGTGGCGCGGAAGTCCAACGGGTACGACCCCACCTTTCCGAAGGGCTATGCGGCAACCCCGGGGGGCACCGATTACGTGTACTACGACGGCCACAACGGTTTCGACGTCGGCCTCTCCTATGAGACCCTGCTGGCCGCTGCGCCCGGCACTGTGCAGGTCGCCGGGATCGACTCTGCGAACCCCTGCTTCGGTCTCAACGTCACCGTCGATCACGGCAACGGCTACACCACCCGCTACGCACATATGTCGCGTATCGACGTCAGCGGGGGCCAGGTGGTCGCTCGCGGCCAGCAGATCGGGTTGAGCGGAACGACGGGCTGCTCGACCGGGCCCCACCTGCATTTCGGCCTCTACTCGACGAACCCCTGGAACGCGATCGATCCCTGGGGCTGGCTTGGCCCTCCCGGCGCCGACCCGTACCCCTACGACACGGGCGACATGTGGCTGACCGGCAATCCCCAGGACCCCTTTCCCCAGGCGCCGCTGTCGACCGCGGCGGTGCTTGGCGGCAACTCCGCGAGCGTCACCTGGAGCCCCGGCTTCGACGGCGGCGAGCCGATCAGTTCGTACACCGTTCGGGCCACGCCCGGCGGTGCCACGATGCAGGTTCCGGGGACCGATTCACGGGCCGTTTTCCAGGGCCTGACGCTGGGCACGACCTACACCTTCTCTGTCACAGCCACCAACAGCGAGGGAGTCTCGCCGGCGTCGGCGCCGACGAACCCGGTCACGCCCACCGTGCCACCGACGACCTATTACTTCGCGGAGGGTTTCACCGGCCCAGGCTACGTGGAACGTCTGCGACTGTTCATGCCTTTGGCTGGCGGTTTCGGGACGATCGATTACTACACGGCCACCGGTCACCTCGTCGTTCCAATCCAGTTGATCGCCGGTCACGACCTCGTGGTGTCCGTCAACGACGCGGTCGGCCCCGGTGTGGAGGTGGCGATCAAGGTCACTCTCCCGGGACCGGGCGTCGTTGAACGCGAGATGGACTACCAAACGGGAAACTGGCATGGAACCGAACGCCAGGTTGGAGTGCCCGCACCCCAGCCGAAGTGGTATTTCTCGGAGGGATCGACCCTCGACCGGTTCGACGAATTTCTCACGCTCTTGAATCCACAGACGAGCGACGTAAGCGTCACGATTTCGTACGCCACGGACGCCGGCCAGCACCCGATCAGCCCTCCTGTCGTCGTGGGTGCCGGGCGGCGACTGACGATCCCGGTCTTCGACCCGACCCTGGGGGTCGGTCGCGGCGTCGGCGGCGTATCGATGGAGGTCGTCGCGAGCGCGCCGATCGTCGCCGAGCGTCCCTTCTATGTGAACGGTTTTGACTTTGGCAGTGGTGCGGTCCGCGACGGCCACGACGCCTTTGGCGTGAACGCTGCCGATACAAGCTGGTATTTCGCGGAAGGCACCACGCTGCCGGGCTTCAACGAATACCTGACGCTCCAGAACCCGAACCTGGCGACCGCCCTCGTCGCGCTTCACTACATCGACGCGGCCGGCCAGGTGACCGATCACCAGGTCAAGATCGCGCCGCAGAGCCGATTCACCGTGTTCGTGTTCGACGCCGGACTCGGCGTCGGGCGCGGCATCGCCGGCGTGTCGGCGCAGGTGACCAGCAGCATTCCAATCGTCGCCGAGAGGCCGATGTACATGAGCGCGATCATCGGGGGCGGGCTGGTCGCGGGCGCCGACGTGGCGCCTGGGGTGCAGGCCGGCGCCACGATGTTCTCATTCGCCGGGGGCTCCAGCCTGCCCGGTGACAGTGACTACCTGACAATCGCCAACCCTGCAGCCCAGCCGGTGACCGTGACCCTTAACTACTTCTCGGCCTCAGGGACCATCACGCGGACGCTGCAGGTGCCAGCCTCGACCCGCCACACCGTGCCCATCGCCCACCCCGCCGAGGGCGTCGGGCCGGGCCTGACCCTCGAGGGCCTGGTGATCACCGCGAGCGCCCCGGTCGTCGTGGAAAAGATCACTTACAGCGTCAGCTCCGACCGCTACGGCGCTTCGGCAACCTTCGGCGGGTCCGGCCACTGACCGTCCTCAGGCCTCGACAGCAAAGCGCGAATCGCCGTTGATCCGATGAACCACCGGACTCCGTATCAGCGGTTATGAAATCCGCACGGATCGCCTTCGGCGTCCTTCTCCTCCTCCTCGGGACCGTGTGGGTCGGCCAGGGTCTCGGCTACATCAGGGGAAGCTTCATGACAGGTTCGATGAGATGGTTTTTCATCGGAGCCGCAGTCGACGTTCTTGGGCTCGCTCTGATCGTCGCTCCGAGTCTGGCCAGAAAGGGACCGCGCCGGGGCTGAGCCCCAAAAGAGTCGGCCACACGGGCCACCCCCTGTCCTCTCCGCCGGGTGGAGCCGACGGCGAGATTCGAACTCGCGACCTGCCACTTACGAGGCGGCTGCTCTACCAGCTGAGCTACGTCGGCGACTTTCCCCTGTCGCAGTACGCGAGTCTACCGTTCAGGAATACTTGGCCGGGTGCAAAAGCCAGACGTTGAACGGCTGCGCGAAGAGGACTTCGAGCTCATCCGGCCGCTGTTGGCCGAGCTCTACGCGGCCGAACAGGGCTATTACGACGATCACCCCCAGCTTTCGCCGAACGAGCTGCAGTCGATCGTCGGTCCCATCCCGTCCCGCTTCGTCGGCGAGAACATCATCTTCGCGGTCCGGGCCGCCGACGGCTCGGTGGCCGGCTTCTGCTGGTGCCTGCTCTTCGATCCGGGCACAGGCCTCGAGGGCGAGGTGGCAGAGGTCTTCGTCTCGCCGGGTCATCGGCGCGGTGGCATCGCGGCCGCCCTTCTCGAGCACGCCGTCTCTCTTTTCAGGGAGCGGGGAGTGACGCTCGCCTACGTCTGGACGCGTGACGAGAACAAGGCCGCCGTCGACGCGTACAGGAAGGCCGGCTTCGAGACGAACCGCCAACTGGTCCTGACCTGGTACCCGTCGTGATCGACCCTCGTAGGCTCTCCAAGTAGAATTCACGTTCAGTGATCGAGCCGACGGGGCACGAGTCACGGCCGGCGGAGCCGGTCGAGCCGACGTCAAGCCGGCGCCCTGGCGCGGTGGTCGCCCTCGTGGTCATCGCCGTCACCGTGAGCGGGCTCGTCTCCGCCGGCGTGACACTCGGCGTCCTCTCCTATCAGTCCCGGACCAATCCCCAGACGATCAACCTGGGATCGAACGTCCGCATCACCGAGGAGTCGGCGGTGATCACAGTCGCCGCCAAGGCGACGAGGGCCGTTGTCTCCATCGTCACCGACGAAACCAGCTCCGGGCCGTCCTTCGGCTCCGGCTTCATCATCACATCCGACGGCTACGTGGTCACCAACACGCGGGTCCTGGCCGCGGCGCACAGCGTCACCGTCCTTCTCCCCGGAGACCCCAGGCGGCACGACGCTCGAATCGTTGACGCCGACTGCCAGACCGGCCTGGCGGTCCTCAAGGTCGACGGCGTGGCGCAGCTGCCAACGCTCGCCTTCGCCGATGTCAGCAACCTCGCAGTCGGCCAGACCGTGATCGCGATGGGTACCCCGTTGGAGCCCCGCTTCGCAGTCAGCAAAGGCATCATCAGCGCACTCCACCGGGCGTTGAACGTCGCCGACCCCGTCAACCTCAATGCCTCGACACAGCTCTGGGACGTGACCGAGACGGACGCCAACATGGGCGCCGGGAACTCCGGCGGACCGCTGTTGAACGTCGCCGGGCAGGTTGTCGGCGTCAACGTCTCGACCGTCTCCGGCAACGAGATGTTCTCCTTCGCCCTCAGCGCGGCGGACGTACAGGCCGAGGCGGAACAGATCGTTCGCGACGGCACCCTGGTGGTGCCGGCGATCGGTGCCTCGATGGAAATCATCGGCCCCGAAGAGGCAGCGCTTCGCTCGGTCCCGGAAGGAGACCTCGTCCACAGCGTCACCAAGGGCGGCCCCGCCGAACTGGCCGGCGTCAAGGTCGGCGACGTCATCACCGCGCTCGACGAGGTCAAGATCACCCCCGCACACCCGCTCGGTCAGCTTCTCAGGAGTTCCCGCTACCACCCGGACCAGCGCGTCAGCCTCGGAGTCGCCAGCGCCGGCCAGGCCACCCAGGTCCAGCTGACACTCCGCCGTGAGCGTCCGGTGTGCACATGACGGAGTCGCCGCGAATCGTGATCGCTCAAGCCCTCGAAGAGGCAGCCCGCGCGGTCGGCGCCGAGGGCGATCTCCCTGATCTCGAACTCGTCCGCACCCGAAACGCGGAGCATGGCGATTACGCCAGTTCGGCCGGGATGAAGCTTGCGCGTCTCCTCCGCCGGGCCCCCCCCCAGATCGCCTCCCAGGTTGCCGCCACCATCGACATCCCGGGGGGGATCGCGACCGCCGAGACGGCGGGCGGTTACGTGAACTTCAGGCTCGCGCCGTCATACCTGCGCCGGTCGGTGGGCGAGATCGCGGCTGCCGGGCCTGACTATGGACGCACGACCCTTGGTGCAGGCGAGCGCGTCCAGGTCGAGTTCGGCAGCATCAACCCTACGGGCCCGCTGCATATCGGCCATGGCAGGGGCATAGTCCTCGGCGACAGCCTTGCCCGGCTTCTGGAGTTCACCGGCCACGCGGTGGAACGCGAGTATTACCTCAACGACTTCGGCACCCAGGCCCGCAAGTTCGGGCAATCGATCCTCGCCCGCTACCAGGGTGGCGAGCCCCCCGAGGGCGGTTACCTCGGTGACTATGTCAAAGAGATCGCGATCGCGGCCCGAGCTGCCGGCGTGGGGCCGACCCTTGAAGCCATGATGGAGTTCGGAACGGCCCGGGTGACCGAGGAATTCAAGCTCGTCATGGAGCGCCTCGGGATCCGTTACGACCACTGGCGGTCCGAAAAGGTTCTATGGGCGGAGGGCTTCGGTCCCGAGGCCCTCGAGCGCCTCCGAGAGGCGGGCTACCTGCGGGTTCGCGACGGCGCGACCTGGTTCGCCCCTGCGATGGAGGAGGAGACGGCAGACGAGGAGGAGCGGGTGGTCGTACGCGCCAACGGCGAACACACCTACTTTGCGTCCGACCTCGGCTACCTGATTCAGCGTTTCGAGAAGCGTGGTTTCGAGCGGGTAATTGAGGTCTGGGGCGCCGATCACCACGGCTACGTGGCGAGGATGCGCTCCGGCGCCGAGGCACTCGGCCTGGACAACTCGCGGCTCGAGATCCTCCTGATGCAGATGGTCAACCTGAAAGAGGGCAAGATGTCGAAGCGGGCCGGCCGCTATGTGCCCTTCGTCGAGCTCATCGACCTCGTGGGCGCCGATGCGGTCCGCTACTTCTACCTGACGCGGACACCCGACACGACGATGGACTTCGACCTTGAGCTTGCAGTCAGCCAGGGGCGCTCCAACCCGGTCTACTACGTCCAGTACGCGCATGCCCGACTGGCCGGCATCGAGCGGGCCGCCGGCGAGCGCGAGCTCCCAGAGGAGGCGAACCTGGAGCTGCTCACGCTGGAGTCTGAGCTCGACCTCGCTCGCCAGCTCGTGTTCTGGCCGGAGGTGGTCGCCGATGCCGCTCGACTCCGCGAGCCGCATCGCATCCCGTACTACCTAAACTCACTTGCCGACAGGGTCAGCACGTTCTACGAAGCCGGGAACAGCGACGGCGCCCACCGTGTCGTCGTCCCCGATGTCGCTCTCACGAGGGCTCGGCTCGAGTTGACTCGCGCCGCTCGCGCGACGATGAAAAGCGGCCTGGACCTGATCGGTGTCGCCGCGCCGGACAGGATGGAAAGATCAACCGAAACAGATGGAGGAGACTGAGAAACCTTGGACCTGACCTGGCATGGACACGGCTGCTTCCGACTGAAAGGCAAGAACGCCTCCGCCGTCACCGATCCCTTTCCACCTTCGCTGGGCATCAAGCTGCCCAGGCTCGAGGCCAACGTGATAACCGTCAGCCACGGGCACGAGAACCACTCTTACGTCGATGGCTGTACCAAGGGCGCCCACGTCGTCGACGGACTCGGGGAGTTCGAGGTGGCCGGGATCATGGTCTTCGGCATCGCGTCCTTCCATGACAGCGTCGGTGGCGTCGAAAAGGGGCGCAACGCGATCTACGTCATTGAGATCGACGACGTTCGGGTCTGCCACCTCGGCGATCTCGGCCACAAGCTCGACGAGGAGACCGTCGAGAAAATTGGCACAGTTGACGTCCTGCTGGTGCCGGTCGGGGCTCGGAACAGCCTCGGCGCCGCGGCCGCGGCCGACATGGTGCGCCTCATCGAGCCCCGGACCGTGATCCCAATGCACTACGCGATTCCCGGGATCAAGAAAGAGCTCGATGGCGTCGAGACCTTCCTGAAGGAGATGGGCGTCACCGAGGCGACTCCGGTCAACCGGTTGTCAGTGGCGGCAAGCGCCTCGAGTGGCGAGAGCGAGATGAAGGTCGTGGTGCTGGAGCCCCGCCTCTGACAACCGTCGTCCGCGGCCGTCCCGTCAAGAGTAAAATCGGAAAAACCCGCGGGAGGTCCTGATCTTGGCCAAATACGTCTTCGTGACCGGCGGCGTTGTTTCCTCCCTGGGCAAGGGAATCACGGCGGCGTCCATCGGAAGCATCCTCAAAGCCCGTGGCATCTCCGTGACCATCCAGAAGCTCGACCCCTACCTGAACGTTGATCCCGGCACGATGAGCCCCTACCAGCACGGGGAGGTGTTCGTCACCGACGACGGGGCGGAAACGGACCTCGACCTCGGTCACTACGAGCGCTTCATTGACGAGAACCTGAGCGCGAGCTCCAATGTGACCTCCGGAAAGATCTACGCCGAGGTGATCGCAAAGGAGCGCCGCGGCGACTACCTGGGGGCGACAGTGCAGGTCATCCCGCACGTCACCAATGAGATCAAAGAGCGGGTCCTGCGGGTCGCCCGAGATTCACAGGCGGAAGTTGTCGTCTGTGAGGTGGGGGGCACGGTCGGCGACATCGAGAGCCTTCCATTCCTGGAGGCGATCCGACAGTTGAAGAACGACGTCGGTCGCCAGAACGTTTTCTACATCCACGTCTCGCTGGTACCGGTCATCCGCGGCGAGGAGATGAAAACGAAGCCCACCCAGCATTCCGTTCAAGCGCTCCGCGCCATCGGCATCCAGCCGGACGCGATAGTCGCCCGCGCCGAGGAACCCGTCGGCCAGGACCTCAAGGACAAGATCGCCCTCTTCTGCGATGTGCCCCGAGAGGCCGTGATCTCCGTGCATGACGCAGATACGATCTACCGGGTCCCGCTGATCCTCGAGGAGGCCGGTCTCGGTCGCATCCTGACCCGCCACTTCGGGCTTGACACACCGGAGCACCAGCCCGACCTGGCCCCGTTCATCCGCATTGTCGAAAGGATCACGCACCCCCGCGGGAAAGTGACGATCGCGGTGGTCGGCAAGTACGTGGCCCTGCCCGACGCCTACCTCAGCGTGACTGAGGCCCTCCGCCACGCAGGAATCCACCACGGTGTCGGCATCGACCTCCGCTGGATCCAATCCGAGAGCCTCGACCAGGGAGACACGGCGCAACTGCTGGGAGTGGCGGGCATCGTCGTGCCGGGCGGCTTTGGCCACCGCGGTATCGAGGGTAAGGTCGCCGCTTCGCACTACGCGCGCCACAACCGCATTCCGTACCTGGGCCTGTGTCTCGGCCTCCAGTGCGCCGTGATCGACTTCGCCCGAGAGGTGCTGGACGCACCCGACGCCAACTCAACGGAGTTCGCGGCTTTCACGTCGACGCCGGTCATCGACCTGATGCCGGACCAGCGGGACATCGCGAACATGGGCGGGACCATGCGCCTCGGACTCTATCCTTGCAAGCTTCTGCCCGGCAGCAGGGCGCAGGCGGCGTATGGCGAGGAAGTCATCTACGAGCGGCACCGCCACCGCTTCGAGTTCAACAACGAGTACCGAGAGGATCTCCAGGAGGCGGGCATGGTATTCAGCGGGATGTCCCCCAACGGTCGCCTCGTCGAGATCATCGAACTGGGTGATCATCCCTGGTTCGTAGCCAGCCAATTCCATCCCGAGCTGCGCTCGCGTCCCAACCGCGCGCACCCGCTGTTCAGGGGCTTCCTGCACGCTTCGATAAGGCAGAGCGGGATCGACCAGATGGAGCTCCAACCACCGGAGTTGCTCTCCGATGAAGCCGAGTTGTAGGTGAAAAAGGCGGCGTCGAGTCCCAGCCGACCCTTCTCGTCAGCCAGCTCACGTAACCCGGTTGCCTGTCCGAACCGTTAGAAGAGTCAACTGAGATGGAACGTGAGCTGACCGATCGTGTGCCGCTGCCCGATGTTCTCGGCCATGGTGAACTGGAGCTCGTCAAGGTCACTGAGGCTGCCGCACTTGTCGCCGGCCGGCTGGCCGGACGCGGCGACCAGGACCGCGTCAAGAGCGTCGCCGCATCGGCGATGCTGCAATCGCTGGAGGAGCTGAACCTCGCGGGCCGGGTCGTCCTCGGTCCCCGTGGCGACGGCATCCTATCCTCGGGCTCGCTCATCGGTGTCGGCCAAGAGCATTTCAGCGAGTTCGGCGTCTACCCGGTCGAAGGAGCGTCCCTGGTTTCGCGTGGGCTTCCGAACGCGATCTCGATGGTGGTAGCCGGTCCTCCCGGCTCCTTTCCCTCCCTGCCAGCAGTCGCGTACATGGAAAAAGTGGTCGTCGGGCCGGCCGCGCGTGGAGCCATCGAGCTCGATGATCCCGTCGCCGACAACCTCCGCCGGATCGCCTTCGCCCGCGACTGTCGAGTGGCCGATCTGACGGTCGCCATCCTCGGCCGGCCCCGCCACCAGGGCCTCATCGAGGAGGTCCGCGCCGCGGGCGCCAGGATTCTGACCCTCGAGGACGGGGACATCACGGCAGCCCTCCTGGCGTCTGCGGACTGGACCGGCATCGACGCGATGGTCGGGTTCGGCGGCTTCCAGGAGGCGATCATGGCCGCGGCCGCATTGAGCTGCCTGGGCGGCGATATCCAGTGCCGGCTCTGGCCACGCAACGACGAGGAGAGGATCCTCGCCGGCGAAGACGGCAACCGCTCTTATGGGACTGCCGACCTTTGCCTCAAGGAGGTCTCGGTTGCGATCACCGGGATCACCGGTGGTTCCCTCCTCGGGCCCGTCCGCTACGGCGGCGGCTGGGCGGAGACTCACTCCCTGATCCTGGGCGCGCGCAGCCGAACCATCCGCAGGGTCACCACTCGGCACCAGTTTCCGACGCCCGGCTAGGCTAGGCTGGACGGCTCCCAGTAGGTGCTAGTCGAGCCTCTCCGCCGAGAACTCGGGCTTGCGCTTCTCGACAAAGGCCATCACACCCTCCCGGAAGTCCTCCGTTGCGAAGGACTCGAGGATGTAGCCGACCTCCATCGTGACGTGCTCATCGGCCTCGTTGTCGAGGCTCTTTTCGAGCAGGTGCTTGGTGCGACGAAGGGCTCCGCTGGGCATCCCTGCCATCCGGTCGGCGAGCGCCTGGGCGGCGCCGGCCAGCTCCTCCGGGGGGTGAACGGAGAGCACGTAACCCGCGCCGAGCATGTCCTCGGCCGTCCAGGGCAGGTTCGTGAGCATGAAGGCGCGAGCGCGCGACGGGCCGAGGAGGCGGGGAAGGAAGTAGGACGTAGTCGAGTCGGGGCTGAGGCCGATCCCCGTGAAGCCGGCCTGGAAGCGGGCACCGGCCGCGGCGACCCGGATGTCGCAGGCGCTTGCGACCCCAACTCCGTACCCGATGGCGGCGCCCTGGATGGCTGCGATGACGGGAACCGGAGAACGGTGGAGGCCCAGCAGCCCCTCGTGGACCGTGCCGGCGAGGCCGGTCCCGGGTGGCGTGGCCGCGGCGAAGGCCTTGAGGTCGCCACCCGAGCAGAACACCGGGCCCTCCCCGGTGAGGATTGCCGCGCGGACGCGCCTGTCCTTCTCGATCTCCCTCACTGCCAGCAGAATTCCCATGGCGAGCTCGGGACTGAGGGCGTTGCGCGCGTCGGGACGGGTGAGCGTGATGTGGGCGACGCGATTTCGAAGCTCATAGGCGACGTGCTCGGTCAGCTGCATGGAGTCAGCGTAACTGCCCTTCAGGCACCTTTAATACGTACTCAATAGAGTGGATCGGATGAACTCGATTATTGGCGGGCAGGCAAGGGTATAACTCGAAGGTGCAAGACCCAGACCTCGGTCATCAGGCTCCTCCCGCCTCCTACCCGATGCCGCCCAACTCGGGCGTGCCGGGCATGCAGGCCGACATCCCCGCGGACTCTGAACACCACTACAACGCTCCATCCCGGAAGAACCGCACCGGGGTCATGGGCTACATCACCGGGGTGCTCCTGGCCATCTGGGCCGGGGCCAAGTACGTGCTCCTCGCATTCAAGGCGATCCCCGTCCTGGCAACCGGTGGCAGCCTTCTGGTCAGCTTCGGTCTGTACGCGCTCTGGCAGGGCCCCTGGTTTGCAGCGGCCCTCGTCGGGATGATCCTCGTCCACGAGATGGGCCACGTGATCGAGATCCGCAGGCAGGGCATGCAGGCGACGGCGCCGATCTTCATCCCCTTCATGGGCGCCGCCATCTTCCAGCGCAGCCACCCCACCGATGCGCTCAGCCAAGCCAAGATCGGGATCGCGGGGCCTCTTCTCGGGACTGTCGGCGCCATCGTCGCCTATGCCTTGTACGGAGCCACCGGCTTCGTGCCGCTCCTGCTCGCCGCCTACCTCGGCTTCTGGATCAACCTCTTCAACCTGATCCCGGCCGGGATGTTCGACGGTGGCTGGATCCTGGCCCCGGTCTCAAAATGGTTCCAGGTGGTCGGCCTGGCTCTGCTCGCCGGGCTGATCTTCTTCGCCGGCCTGAACCCGATCATCTTCATCTTCATAATTTTCAGCATCCCGACGATCCTTTCGCGCTTCCGCTTCGCCGATGACCCCTACTTCACGTCGGTGCCGGTTGTGGCCCGCTGGGGAATGGGCGCGGCCTGGTTGGTGTTAGCAATATTCCTGGGCTTTGCGACTCTCCAGTCGGACGGCCAGCTGCATAGGGCGTTGCACGGTTTCTAGACGCCCGAACCGAACCCACTACCGCGGCTGCGGTAGAATCATCCGCTTGGAGTCGAACCTATGAAAGCCCAGATACATCCCACCTTTCACGAAGACGCGGTCATGACCTGCGTGTGCGGGAACACCTTTGTCACCGGTTCCACGCGCATGGAACTGAAGACTGAAATCTGCTCGGCCTGCCACCCGTTCTACACGGGCAACCAGCGCATCGTGGACACCGGCGGCCAAGTCGAGCGCTTCAACAAGCGGGCGGCAAAGAGCGGCGCTACGCCTGCGGCTCTTTAGGAGCAGCCCCCCG
>JAYUBK010000242.1:0-4113 GCA_043740835.1 Chloroflexota bacterium | reverse complement strand
CACCATCGGAAGGTGCACGAGGGCGGCTGGAGCATCGAGTGGGACTCCGGCGGTCGGCTGCTGGCCCATCCGCCACCACGGCAACGCGCCCGGGCTGCCTAGCCGCCTATCCGGAAGAAGATCGTGTCCCCGTCTTTGACGTGGTATTCCTTGCCTTCGACACGAAGCTTGCCGGCCGTGCGGAGGGCCTCCATCGATCCGGCGGCCACCAGCTCATCGACCGAGGTGACCTCGGCGCGGATGAACTTCTTGATGAAGTCTGTGTGGATTACCCCTGCCGCAATCGGGGCGGGGGCGTCGCTCTCGCAGGGCCAGGCCCGGACCTCGGGCTCACCGGCCGTGAAGAACGTTATGAGGCCGCTGGCCGACCACACGGCCCGGGCGACTGCGTCCAAGCCGGACTGGGTGATTCCATAGCTGGCTCGGTATTCGGCGGCCTCGGCCGCGTCCAGCTCCGCGAGCTCGGCCTCCAGAGCCGCCGCGACAATCGCCATCGACGCCCCGTCGGCCGCGGCAGCTGCCTTCACGGGGTCGCCCTGGGCCGCGTCGTCAGCGACGTTGGCCACGTACACGACGGGCTTCAGCGTCACTGGGAAGATCGGTGCCAATGCCTCCATTCCAGCCGCCTCCAGCTGCAGGGTGCGAAGCGGTTTGCCGGCGTCGAGATGCGCCTTCGCTCGTTCCAGCGCCTCGGCGGCGACGGCGGCGCCGGGGCGGTTCATGCGGGCTTCCTTGGTTGCGATCTCAAGTCGCTTCTCGACCGAGGCGAGATCGGCGAGGACCATGTCCAGGGAGGCCGAAGCGAGGTCGCCGGCCGGATCCTGCTCGGGTCCGAAACAGCGCGCGACGAGGAGGATCACATCCGCCTCCCGGGCGGCGGCCACCTGCTGCGCGCGGCTGCCGGCCGGCGCATCGGCGACGCGTACCTGGGCCGGCACGATCTTCTTCGGATGGACGGCGTCCGCCAGCTGTTGAAGCCGGCCATCGGGGACGTCCGCCATTCCCACGCCACCGGAGCCGCGGCCGCCGGTCAAGGCGTTGAAGAGGGTCGTCTTGCCGGCCGCCGGAGGACCGACGATCGCTACAGAAACCGACACGTCAGTGCGCCTTGATGGCGTCGAGGCCGAATGCGGTGTGCAGCGCGCGGACACCGCGCTCGGCGTCATTGCCATCGATTAGGCAGGTGATCCGGATCTCCGAGGTGCTGATCATCTCGATGTTGATCTTCTCCTCGGCAAGTACGCGAAACATCCGGGCTGCGATGCCGGGCGTGCCCAGCATCCCGGTCCCTACGATCGAAAGCTTGGCGAGCCCTCCGGACGCGATCACCCTCTCGGCCCCGATCGTCTTGTTCGCTTCCTCGACCAGCTGAACCGCTTGCTCGAGGTCCGATTCGGTGACGGTGAACGTGATGTCGGTGGCACTGGTAATGGAGACGTTCTGGACGATGACGTCCACGGATATCGCCGCCTCCCCCAAGGGCTCAAATAGGGTCGCCGCGATTCCCGGACGGTCGGGCACACCCAAGACCGTGATCTTGGCGACGTTGCTGTCGTGCGCCACGCCGCGCACTCGATTTCGATCTTCCATCGGGACAGAGGCCACGATCATGGTACCGGTGCCCTTCTTGAACGAGCTCCGGACGTGGATCTCAACACCGAATAACTCCCCGATCTCAACGGCGCGCGGGTGCAGGACCTTGGCGCCGACAGCCGCCAGCTCGAGCATCTCTTCATAGGAGATGAACTCGATGCGGCTGGGCGATTTCACGATCCGCGGATCCGCCGTGTAGATCGCGTCCACGTCGGTGAAGATCTCGCAGACCTTGGCGCCCAGCGCCGCTGCCAGGGCGACGGCGGTCGTATCCGAGCCACCGCGGCCGAGCGTCATCACCTCGAAGTCCTCGGTGACGCCCTGGAAGCCGGCGACGATGACCACCTTCCCCTTCGCAAGTTCGGCCTTCACGCGGTCGGTCCGGACCTCCCGGATTCGGGCCTTCGAGTAATGACCGATGGTGCGAACGCCGGCCTGGAGACCGGTCAGCGAAATCGCCGGGACTCCCATACCCTCGAGACACATGGCAACGAGCGGGGCGCTGATCGTCTCGCCATTGGCGACGAGCATGTCCATCTCCCGGGCCGGCGGCGCCGGATTGATCCTTTTGGCGAGATCAATGAGGCGGTCGGTGGTATGGCCCATGGCGGACACGACCGCGACCACCTGCTCGCCGGCGGCCACGTTCTCGGCGATGCGCCGCGCGACGCGACGGATCCGGGCTGGGTTGCCGACCGACGTTCCCCCGTACTTCTGGACTATCAACTCCTGACCATCAGAATGTGGCGATCCTGGTCGTCACTGGAGTGCCCGGGCATCCCGCCGCCGCAGCCATGCGCTCGGCTATCTCCTGCGCCTTTCCCCTGCGGCTGAATGCGAAAACGCTCGGCCCGGCGCCGGCCAGCGCGGCGCCCCATGCGCCCGCCGCATAAGAGGCTTCGAGAACGTCGCCCAGCCAGGGGTAGAGCGAACTCCGGGCAGGCTGGTGGAGGCGGTCCTCCATCGCCGAGCGCAGCAGCGCCCAATTCCTGGTGTGGAGGGTGTGGACGAGGAGGGCCAGCCGCCCGGCGTTGTGCACGGCGTCTTCACGTGGGACCTGTCGTGGGAGCACGGCACGGGCCTCCTCCGTGGGTGTCGGTTCGCCCGCCACGAAGAGGGAGATGTCGAGGTCGGGCACCGGCAGGTGATGGACCCGTCCTTCGACCACCGCCACCAGGCCGCCGTTGATGACCGCCGCCACATTGTCGGGGTGCCCCTCGGCCTCACTCGCCTTCGCCAGTAGTTCCGATTCGGGCACACCGGAAAGGCGGAGGGCGGCGACGCGGGCGGCCGCGCTGCTCCCAAGGCCGACGCCGACAGGGATCGAGCTCCTGACCCTGCCCTTGTACGAAAGCTCCTCGAAGGGATGGCCCGGGGGCGGGTCGGCGCCCTCGAAACGCCAGTCGGGTGCATCCGCCGGGCGGGCTTTCACCGTCAGCCAGAGGTCCACAGCCATGGCCAGCACGTCAAACCCGGGTCCGAGGTTGGCGATGGAGGCGGGAACGGCGAGCCGGTACGTGGTCACAGCTTCAGCGCCTTGGCGATCGAGCGGGCGTTGCCGTCCAGCTCGATGGGCCGCTCGATGTTGCCGAGGGCGGCGTCTGGATCCTTGAGGCCGTTCCCGGTGAGCACGACCACGGTGGTCGAATCCCTGTCGATCCGTCCTTCCTGTACCAGGCGCACGAGCAGGGCCAGGGGCGCCACCGAGGCAGGCTCGGCGAACAGGCCTTCACCGGAGGCAAGACGGATCTGAGCCTGCAGGATCTCGGTGTCGGTCACCGCCTCAATGAGGCCGCCGGACTCGTCCCGCGCCGTCGTCGCGCCCTCCCAGCTGGCGGGGTTGCCGATCTTGATCGCGGTGGCGATCGTTTTCGGTTCATCGATGACCTTGTTCTGGACGATCGGCGAGGCGCCCTCGGCCTGGGCGCCCACCATCCGGGGCAGCGTGGAGCAGCGCCCCAGCGACCGGTACTCCTTGAACCCCTTCCAATAGGCGGTGATGTTGCCGGCGTTGCCCACAGGCAGCACCAGGTAGTCGGGCGCCGAGCCGAGGTCATCGACGATCTCGAACGCGGCGGTCTTCTGACCCTCGATCCGGTACGGGTTAACGGAGTTCACGAGTGCCACCGGGTATTGCTCGGCAAGCTCACGAACTGTGGCCAGCGCCGTGTCGAAGTTACCTTTGAGGGCGACTACGCGAGCTCCGTAGAGCAGCGCCTGGGAGAGTTTGTTGAGGGCGATCTCGCCAGAAGGGATGAGGACGATGGCCCGCATCTTCATTCGCGCGGCGTAGGCAGCCGCCGAAGCTGAGGTGTTGCCCGTTGAAGCGCAGACGAGGACCTTGTGCCCTTCCTCCAGGGCCTTGGCCACCGCCACCACCATGCCGCGGTCCTTGAAGGACCCTGTGGGGTTGAGGCCCTCGTACTTGAAGAAGAGTCGCTTCAGACCCAGGGCCGGTCCGATGTTGCGACTTTCGACGAGAGGGGTCGACCCCTCATTGAGGTCCACGATCGGCGTCGC
>JAYUBK010000241.1:0-13019 GCA_043740835.1 Chloroflexota bacterium | reverse complement strand
GATGCCCGGTATTCATCGCATCCAACAGGTCGAGCGCTTCGCCCCCTCGCACCTCGCCGATGACGATGCGGTCGGGCGACATCCGGAGCGCCTCGTGGACGAGCATCTGGATGCTGATGGCCCCGCGCCCCTCGGAGTTCGCCGGTCGACCTTCGAGCGAGATGCCGTCAGCAAGATCCGGCCATACGTGAAGCTCGGCCTGATCTTCGATTGTGATGACCCGCTCCTCGGGCGGAATCGCCCGACACAGTGCGCGAGCAAGGGTCGTCTTGCCTGCGCCAGTCCCGCCGGCGATGAGGATGTTGAGGCGAGCCTTGACCATCGCCTCGAGCAGGTCCATCGTGGCGGTCGAGGCCAGGCCGGCGGCCGCGAGGTCCGCGAGGCACCCGAAACGGGAGACGACGTGGCGCCGGATGGTAACTGCGAGCGGACGTGCGGGCGGCGACAGCGCGGCATGCAGGCGGCTACCGTCGGGCAGCGTCAAGGTGACGGTCGGGCTTGACCTGTCGAGCCTGGCGCTGCCGGCGCCGTCCGCATACCACTGGACAAGGGCTATCAGCGCGTCGGCGTCTTCGAAAGGCACCGGCACCCTCTCGCGACGCCCATTCCGGATCACAAAGCAGGCCTCGGAGCCATTGATTCGCACCTCCTCCACCTCGGGATCGGCGAGTTGTTCGGCCAGCGGTCCGAGGGGGCTCACGGCCGTGTATACGCGACGCCACAGCTCGGCGGCCTCCGCCCTCTCGCCCGCCGCTCCCGTCCGCCGCTGCTCATCGGCGACCATGCGCCCAACCATGCGGTACAGCCAATCCTGGTCGCCGAGGCCAAGGCGGCCCGATCCCCGTCGCGCCAACTCGGACGCCAGCTCGCGCTCGACGGCGGCCCTCACGCGGGCTTCGGCCGTGTCCATCACGACCACGCGCCGTTCTCTGCCTGCAGATCCGGATGCAGGCTTCGAGCCAGTTCGTCGAAAGCGGGGCGAAACTCGCGCGCCCGATTGGCGGGCAAGGCGAGTTGGAGCAGGCGGCGGGCGGCGCGGACCGATTCGCGCACCCGGCCCAGGATAGGCAGCTGGTGGCGCTCGGCAAGCACGACGCCGGCGTCACCGAGCGCGTGTCTGCCACAGCGGTTGAGAACGAGTCCGATCGATGCGGAACGGAGGTCTCCGGCTCCGAGGGCCCGGTCCGCTCGCTCGACTCCAACTCGATCGGGCGTCGCCACCCAGACGAGCCAGTCGGCGGCAGTGGCGATACCGCGCTGAACTTCGCCGGGCTGATGGCCGAGGTCGGCGACCACGGCTCCGTAGCAGCCCCGGGTGGCCCCTACCAGATCGAGGCCATCGATCCTCGCGGAACCCAGTTCGAGCCAGTTCAGCAGCGACCCGACGCGAACCGCCGTCTCCTCGACGACCGCGGAATCCAGCGGTCCGAGGCCTCCGATACGCCCGGCCGCCGGCGTTGCGGGCAGGTCGAGCAGACTGGCGATCCCGCGCTCCTCGGCGTCCGCGTCGACGAGCAGCGTGGCAACGCCACACTCGGCAAGCTGAGCCGCAAGGCCTGCCGCAACGAACGAGCAACCGGGACTGCCCTTGGCGGAGGCCACGGCGAAGAGCCGAAACCGCGTCATCTTCGCGCCACCGCCCGGGCCTGTTGGCTCGACGTGATCGTTGATTCGTCAGCCGTCCGGGGGCCCGCCGGACCATTGCCCCCGGGCATCGGGACAGGAACTCGGACCGCGACGAGTCGCATGGCCGCCGAGGCATAGACGAAGCCCGGTGCCTGGGTTGCGCCGACCTCCAGAACCACGCCTCCGCCCGTAACTGCGTGGACTTCGACGGCTGGTGCGAAGAGGCTGACCGTCAAGCTGTCGCCCGTGCCGTTGACCGCCAAGAGGTCGACGCGGTCACCGGCGCGGAGTGGCGGCGCGTCCTTCAGTGGCACGACCACGAGTGCTCGCGGTCCGTCATGCCCCGCGAGAACGGTGTCCGAGCGTTGGATGATCTGGCCGGCGCTCAGGTCATGTGCTGCCGCGGTGGCGGCCAGGCGCGATTCCTCGCCGGCCCGGTAGGCGAGGGCGGCCTGTCGCCCTCCCAAGGCGGCCCGAACGAGCCGGATGCCACCCCCGCCGAGGTGGGCTCCCGCCGGCAGATCGGTCGCCGCCGCATAGACCTCCTCCGTCGCCTGCCCCCCGCGGTCGTAGACGAGCAGCCCCGCGGCGACGGCAAGCCCGGCCATGGTGGCTACGGCTGCGATGACGATCCTGCGAACCATGGTCCGAAGCCTGGCCACCCGGTGAAAGCAACACAAGAGGTCCTGTTAAGGTCCCGTCCACACGGAGCTTGTAAAGGTCTGATTTACAAATTACCGGCGCCGCGCTAGCGTGCGGCCATGCTCCAGACAGCCGAGCAGGAAGCCGCCGAGCGGCGTCGCCGAGGCCTTCTCGACGCCTCGGACCAGATCCTCAACGAGGTCGAGGAGCTCCGGCTCGATAACCAGCGCCACGTGCCCGAACCGCTCAAGAGGTCGATCGAGAACCTCCAGCTCAAGGTCGGCAGGTCGGACGCCCCGCTGTCACCGTCGACGCTCCGCTCGGCACACGAGCTGGTCCTGGCAGTGCAACACGGCCTGCTCGGCTCGAACCCTCGCAGCGGGACCCCGCGAACGCACCCCGGCCGCGCGGCCGGGCAGTCGACGATGCGGCGGCTCGAGGGAGGCGAGAAGTGGAAATTGCTCACCCTCCCTCCGCCCTCCTCGGCGACTGAGGGAGCCTGGATCGAACTCGTCGATGGCACCGTCGAGCGGGCGCTTGACCGTTGGTCGTACGCCCAGCACCACGCCACGCGGGCAACCCGTGAGCGAAGCGGAGCGCGGCGGGCTCTGGCCCGCGCCGCGGCGGCGTGGGCCAATTACTGGGAGCTCGCCGAAGAGGCGGCGCGGCTCCGCAGGGGGCCGCATGCGAGACACCCGTAGAATCGATCACCGATGCAACCGGTGGTCATCGGCGACGTCGTCTGGGAACCCTCTGCAGAGGTCATCGGGCGCAGCCGGCTAAAGCGATTCATGGACCGGCACGGCATCGGCACCCTCGCCGAGCTGAACGAACGTTCCACCAGCGAGACGGAGTGGTTCTGGGACGCGGTCATCCATGACCTCGGGATCCACTGGTACCGGGCCTACGACAGGGTCCTCGACGACTCCCATGGCCCGCAGTGGCCAAACTGGTTTCCCGGAGGCAAGCTCAACATCGTCCAGACGGCCGTCGATCGCCATGTCAGCGGCGCGCACGCGACGCCCGACAAGGTGGCCCTGATCTGGGAGGGTGAGCCGGGCGAGGTTCGGCGCCTCACCTATCGAGAGTTGAACGCCGAGGTCTGCAAGCTCGGCAACGCGCTCCACAAGCTCAAGGTCCGGCCCGGCGACAGGGTCGGGATCTTCATGCCCATGGTCCCCGAGACCGCCATCGCACTCCTGGCCTGCGCCAAGATCGGTGCCGTCGTCGTGCCCCTATTCAGCGGATTCGGTGCCGGCGCCATTGCCGGCCGACTCAATGACGGTGAGGCCAAGGTGCTGCTGACTGCCGACGGGTTCTACCGCCGGGGCCAGGTCGTGAAAATGAAGGAGGTGGCGGACGAGGCCCTCCGCGACTGCCCCACCGTCACCGATGTCGTGGTGCTCCGACGCGTCATTCGCGAGATTCCCTGGACCCACGGCCGCGACCACGTCTGGGACGCCGTCGTGGACGAGCAGCCCGATCACCTGCCCACTCATCGGCTTGACCCGGACAGCCCGGTGATGATCATCTATACGTCGGGCACGACCGGAAGGCCGAAGGGCGCCATCCACAGCCACGCCGGCTTCCCAATCAAGGGCGCCCAGGACATGGCCTTCGGGTTTGACGTCGACGAGCGCGACACCATCCTCTGGATCAGCGACATCGGCTGGATGATGGGGCCGTGGCTGATCTTCGGGAGCCTCATCCTCGGGGCAACGCTCGTCATGTACGAGGGAACGCCGGACACACCCGGGCCCGACCGCCTGTGGCGGATGTGCGAGGACCACCGGGTCACAGTCCTCGGCGCGGCGCCCACCCTCATCCGCGGTCTCATGGGGGCCGGCGACGAACTTCCGCACAGGTACGACCTGTCGGCGCTCCGCATTCTCGGCGGCACCGGCGAGCCGTGGAACCCCGAACCCTGGCTGTGGTTTTTCCGCGAGGTCGGCAACAGCCGCCTTCCGATCATCAACTACACCGGCGGGACCGAGATCGCGGGCGGGATCCTGGTGAGCAACGTGCTCACGCCGCTGCGCCCCTGCTCATTCAGCGGGCCAGTTCCCGGAATGGCGGCCGACGTCGTCGACGAAAACGGGCGCCCGGTCCGAGGCGAGGTCGGCGAGCTCGTCGTGCGCAAGCCCTGGCCTGGCATGACCCACGGCTTTTGGAAGGACAATGAACGTTATCTGACCACCTACTGGAGCCGCTTTCCGGGTCTCTGGGTACACGGGGACTGGGCCTACATCGACCCCCGTGACGGCCTCTGGTATGTGCTCGGCCGGTCGGACGACACGATCAAGATCGCCGGCAAGCGCACCGGCCCCGCCGAGGTTGAGTCCGTACTCGTCGGCGACCCGGTCGTCCAGGAGGCCGCCGCCGTCGGAGTCCCGGACGAGCTGAAGGGAGAGGCGCTGGTCTGCTTCGTCGTGCTCCGGCCCAACAACCTGCCGACGCCCGAACTCGCGGCCCGGCTTTCTGAACGCATCGTCCAGAACATGGGTAAACCCATGAAGCCCAAATCCATCCACTTCGTGCCCGATCTTCCCAAGACCCGCAACGCCAAGATCCTGCGGCGCGTCGTTCGCGCCGTTCACCTTGGCCAGGAACCGGGCGATCTCAGCGCCCTGGAAAATCCGGCGTCGCTCGAAGCCATCGGCGCCACCCGCGAGAACTGACGCAGCCACGAACCAGCTTTTCGTCCGGGTGGCACTTCTCTGGTTGGCCGGCAACTGCGTGCGACTGACGCTGCTCGCAGTGCCGCCTCTCCTTCCGCTCATCCATCGCAGCCTCCACCTCACCGAGAGCGCCGTCGGCGCCCTCAACGGGCTTCCCGTCCTGCTTTTCGCCGCCGCGGCGATACCGGGCTCGCTGCTGATCAGCCATGTTGGCGCACGCCGCGCCCTCATCGGCGGCCTACTCCTTCTGGGAACCGCCGGTGCGCTGCGCGGCTTCGGACACAACGTGGTGCTGCTCTTCGCGATGACTGTTCTGATGGGCACGGGCATCGCGGTCTGCCAGCCAACGCTGCCGACCCTCGTGCGACGCTGGGTGCCAGATCGGATCGGCCTCGCGACTGCGTCCTATTCGAACGGGTTCCTGATCGGCGAAATCCTCCCTGCCTCACTGACGCTGGGGCTGATCGTTCCGCTGGTCGGCGGCAGCTGGGAATTGGCGCTGGCCTTCTGGTCGATCCCGGTCTACAGCACGGCCATATTGGTGGCGGTGGCGACACCCCACGCGGACCCGCACAGCCACGGACCGGCCCGGTGGTGGCCGGACTGGGACGCGCGCACCCTGCGCCTGGGCTTACTCCTCGGCTGTGGGTCGGTCACCTACTTCGGATCGAACGCGTTCATCCCGGACTATTTGAAGGCCACCCATCAGGCCGACCTGATCGGACCCGCGCTCACCAGCCTCAACCTCATCCAACTGCCCGCGTCATTCATGGTGGGACTGGCGCCGGGCATGTTCATCGCCCGTCGCTGGCCGTTCGTGACGGCCGGGATCTTCACACTCGTCGGCCTCGCCGGATTTCTCGCGGTTGGTGGCGTCTGGGTGGTCGTCTTCGCGGGCCTCCTCGGCCTGTGCGCGGGGCTGGTGTTCATGCTCGCCCTGGCCCTGCCTCCACTGCTTGTGGAGGCGAACGACGTCCCCCGGCTCAGTGCCGCGATCTTCACGATCGGGTACGCCTCAGCCTTCGCGGGACCCGTGCTCGGCGGCTTGATCTGGGACGCAACGACAGTCCCCGCGACCGCCTACGCGCCTGTCCTGCTGGCCGGGATCGGACTGGTCATCCTGCCTGTCGCGCTCCGCTTTCAGAGGCCTGACGGAAAGCTGGAGCAGATCTGACGGCTCAGGCGAAGACTCGAAACACCAAGTCCACCGCAGTGCCGAACGCAAGATGCGGACGGAGGTCCTTGAGAAGGGTTTCGGAGTCATATTTCCAGATCGGCTTGTAGAGCCCCGCAGCTGGAAGAATCACGTAGCTGGCCCCCCAGACGGCCACTCCGAAGAGGGGTCCCGTAAGTGTGCTTCCGCTCAGGCGCCGACGACCCATCGATCCGATCACCAGCCCGTAGATGCCGCCCCAGGCCGCCCCGTACCCCCAATGCATCAGGTTGTTGGTGAGCCGAGCCCGTTTCGCCGCCAGGGGCCGTTGCGTGAAGCCCTCGTAAAGGTGTTTACCGAGAGTGCCCGGGGCCGAGATGTCATCCCACCGATTCGGTCCACCGAAGTCCCACCGGATCGGGCCGTGAGCGCCTCCGCCCCTCCGGTAGCGGGCGTAGAGGACGGCATCCATGGCGACTACGCCGGCGAGGCCCGCCACCACTCCTCGGAGAACTGCGCCCAGCGGGGTCATCGCCATGACTCGATTGTGCGCCTGCATCCGCCTCGACAACAAAGAACGACGGTCGGAGAACACCGACCGTCGCTCATCTGCGTACGAATTTTGGTGGCTGTTCGCGGAATGATCCTTGGCGATTCGTCTGAGCTTTATGGCGCTTGACCTTTTCGCGAGGTCGGGAGTCTTCCCCGAAACCTTTACGCGATTCCTGACGCGCCGGACTTTCGCTTCCGCGACAGCTGTGACGTCTTCGGTGGATCGGCCATAGGCACCTCCCGGAATTCAGGACCAACGGAGTGACTGAGTTCTACTCTGCTCCCCCCGGAGGCGTAAAGCAAGGGCACACCCGAGTGGGTTGCTTCGTGTCGTCAGCGCACAGGTTCGAGGCCTCGAAGAAACCTCCTGGACTCGCTTGGCATCCGGAAATGATGGACCGTCGCGCCCCGCGCCGCGGCGTCCGCCGACCATTCGAGAAGTTGCGGTCGCAGGTGCCGGTGGACTCGCCAGAGGGTCGCAGCCATCTTGAAGGTGACTCCCAAGAGCGGGTTGGCGAGGTCTGGGGACGGTGTGAAGGCGTAGCGCACCTGGCGCTTGAACGCCCACCAGAAGCTCAGCGGAAGGGGATGGTCCAGGAAAAAGACCGTGTCCGCGACTGCCATCCGCCGCGGGATGCTGTCGAGCACCGCCAGGCCGTCGATTATCCATTCGCGCTTCGCCATCACGGCGTCGTGGTCGCGGGTGAACTCGGCATCCGAAGCGCGCACCCAACCAGGCCGCCAGACGAGCCTGTCGAGGTGGGTCACCTCGAGGCCGGTGAGCTCCCCGAGTCTGGTGCTGAAGGTGGACTTGCCGTTGCCGCCGTTGCCGACGACGCACACGCGATGCATCAGGCTCGCTGCGCCGTGGAGGGCGCTTGGCCGGCCTCGATCCTCCAGCGAGGCATCGTCTCGGCGATTCCCGAGAGCTCGTCAGGGCTGATCGGAAGCCGGTTCAGCGAGCGGCCCGTGGCCCGGCGAAGGGCGGCCGCGATGGCGGCTGGACTGGAGATGAGAGGCGGCTCACCCGCACCCTTGGCTCCGTAAGGGGCACCCGGCTCCGGCTCCTCGATGAGGACCGCCGCGATGTCGGGCATGTCGAGGCTGGTCGGGATCAGGTAGTCAGTAAAGGACGCGTTCGTGATCTTCCCATCGCGCTGCTGAATTTCCTCCATCATCGCGAACCCGACTCCCTGCGCAATGCCGCCCTCGATCTGTCCATGGACCTGGAGCGGGTTCAGGGCGTTGCCGACGTCCTGGGCCGTGGCGACCTGCACAACTCGCGCCAGGCCCGCCTCGGGGTCGACGTCGACGGTGGCGCGATGCGCCACGAACATGAAGGAGACGTGGGCGTCGCCCTGGCCGTCGGGATCAAGGCCGGACGTCTGCCGGTGGTGATACTCGAACTCGCGCTCGATGGGCTCCGTCACGAGGAGCTTGATCGGAGCCAGGGGCTGGCCCTCGACGTCCAGCACCTGGTCACCGGCGAGGCGGTGCGCCGGGGGTCCCGCTCGCCGCAGGAGCTCCTCGGCGACAAGGGCAGCCGCCCGCTGGACGGCGCCGCCCGTCATCCACGTCTGGCGGCTGGCCGAGCTGGACCCGGCGTCGCCGACCTCGGTGTCAGAAGGAAGGAGCCGAACTCGCTCGAGACCCATTTCGGTGCGAGCGATCTGCTGGATTATCGTCACCAGGCCCTGTCCGACCTCGCAGGCGGCGGTCTTCACGAGGCCGACAGCCTCGCCATCGCTGTCCAGCTCGAGGCGGACCCGGGCGGTGGCATAGTCGTCGTGACCTTCTGAGTAGGCGATGTTCTTGAAGCCAATGGCGTAGCCCGTCGCGCGGACGACCGTGCCCGGCTCGGCGATGTTGCCGGCGCCGCCGGGCAGCGCAAGGGAGTTGGTTGTGGATGGCGGCTCGTCCAGCTGGGCGCAGGCACGGATACACGCCTCGACCGGTGCGGCACCCGTAACGATCTGGCCGGTGACGAGGGTGTCGCCGCTGCGCAGCACATTCCTGAGACGGAGCTCCAGGGGATCCATGCCGAGGGCTGCGGCGAGCCTGTCCATCTGGCTCTCATGCGCAAAGCAGGTCTGAACGGCGCCGAAGCCGCGCATGGCCCCATTTGGCACGTTGTTGGTCTTGGCGGCCCCGCTCCAGATCAGGACGTTCGGCACGCGGTAGGGCCCGGCGCCAAAACAGGCCGCGTTGGCGACCACCGCGCCGGAGCTTGATGCGTAGGCGCCGCCGTCGAAGGCGAGGGTGGCGCGGACGAAGACGAGGTTGCCCGCCTTGTCAGCCCCGGTGGAGTACCACATCTTCGCGGGGTGCCTGTGCACATGTCCGACAAAGGACTCCTCCCGGGTGTACCACATCTTCACGGGCCTCCCCGTACGGAGGGCGAGCAGGCAGGCGTGGACGTGGACCGAGAGGTCTTCGCGAGCGCCGAACGCTCCTCCGACCCCGGCCAGGTGAAGTCTCACCGCGCCCCTGGGCAGCGCCAGCGAGGCCTCGACCTGCTCGAGGTCGACGTGGAGAGCCTGGGTCGCGATGTGGAGGTCGATGCCGCCCTCACGGGGGATCGCGAGGCCCGCTTCGGGCCCGAGCGGCGCCTGGTCCTGCTGGCCGGTCTCGTAGTAGCCGTCGACGACGACGTCGGCGGTCGCCGCGGGGTCGCCACGGCGGATGGTCACCGTGCGGAGAGACGCACCACCCGCAAGCGCGAGCATCGAATCCGTCAGCGCCTCGAGCTCCTCGTAGTCGACGGTGATCGCTGCGGCCGCCAGCCGTGCCTGCTCGGGATGGTCCGCGGCCACCAGCGCGACCGGCTCACCGCAGTAGGTGACGACCGACCCGGCGGCGACCAGGACCGGCTGATCCATCGGCTTGTGGAGGCTGAAGACGTTCGACCCGGGGATGTCGGCCGCGGTCATCACTGCCCGCACGCCGGGCATCCCAAGCGCCCTGGTCGTATCGATCGAGCGGATGAGCGCATGGGCATGAGGGCTGCGGACGGTCTTCCCGAAGAGCATTCCTGGCGCGACGAGGTCGGAGCCGAACACGAACCGACCGCGAACCTTGTCGGGCCCGTCTGGCCGCGGGACGGACTCACCGACGACTCCCGCCGTCCTGATCTCAGGCATCGACCACCCTCCGCATCCTCTCACCTGCCGCGGCGGCCTCCAGCCCCAACGAATCCTCGTCCGCGTTGGCGAGACGGCCCTCACGGACGACGATGCGCCCCTCGACGACGACCGCTTCAGCCCTCGGCGGCGGCGCCAGGATGAGCGCCACGAGCGGGTCCTCGATCCCGGCACGGCCGAGGTCGTCGAGCCGGTAGAGCGCGATGTCGGCACGCATCCCCGGAACCAGGACGCCGACGTCGTCGCGTCCCAGGACGGTCGCGCCTCCACGAGTCGCCAGGTCCCACGACTGGGCCGGCGTCATGGCGGCCGCGCCTTCGAGGGAACCGAGCATCGCCGCGCGCAGGCGGGCCATCAGGAGAGCCTGGTGCGCCTCCCGCAGGAGGTCATAGTCCTCGCTGCTTGCCGCCCCGTCCACACCGAGACCGACGCGGGCGCCGGCGCGCACGAGGTCCATCGATCGGCAGGCTCCGGCGCCAAGCCGCATGTTGCTCGAGGGGCAGTGCGCGATCCCGGTCCGTGACCGCCCCAGCCGGCCGACCTCGCCGTCACTGAAATGAACGCCATGCGCCAACCACACGTCGTCACCCAGCCAGCCCCAGCTCTCGAGCAGATCGAGGGGGCGGCGGCCGAACCTTTCCATGCAGAACCGCTCCTCGTCAAGAGTCTCCGCGAGGTGGGTGTGCATGTGGACGCCGAGCCGGCGGGCGAGCCGCGCAGACTCCTCCATCAGGCGGGGCGTCACTGAGAACGGCGAGCAGGGGGCGACCGCGATCCGGAGCATCGAGCCCGGCCGGGGGTCGTGGTACCGCGATGCGAGGCGCTCGGTCTCAGCCAAGATCACCTCTTCGTCCTCGACAAGGCTGTCGGGCGGGAGACCGCCCTTCGACTCGCCGAGGCTCATCGATCCGCGGCAGGGATGGAAACGGATACCGAGGTCGGTCGCCGCGTCGACAAGCGCCTCGAACACTCCCGGCCGACGGGCCGGAAAGATGTAGTGATGGTCCGTCGTCAGCGTGCAGCCGGCGAGCAGCAGCCGGCCGATCGCGGCGCGCGCTGTCGCCCGGACGACCTCGGCGTCGATATGGGCCCAGATCGGATAGAGGAGCTTCAGCCAGCCAAAGAGGCCGCTGTTGTAGGCGTATCCGCGTGTCGCCCATTGGTACATGTGGTCATGCGTATTCACGAGCCCGGCCGTCATCACGCAGTTGCGGAGATCGAGAACGTCGTCCGCGTGAGGTACCGGGCCCGATCCGACCTGCTCGATGACTCCGTCGCGGCAGAGCAACCAGGCGCCGTCAAGCCGCTCGCTCGGGCTCAAAAGTGCAGTCGCAGCCCGGACCAGGAGCGTCACCCGAGGCGCAGCTCTGCGGCCGCCGTCCGGGCCGCCTCGAAGATGCGCACGTAGCCCGTGCAGCGGCACAGGTTGCCGCTCAGCGCTTCGCGGAGCTCGTAATCGTCCGGCTCAGGGTTGCGCCGGATGAGGTCGGCCATGGCGACGACGAAACCCGGCGTACAGAAACCGCACTGGACACCTCCCGCGGCGACCATCGCGCCCTGGACGGCGGTGGTCACCAGGTCGTTCTCGAGACCCTCGATTGTCACCACCTCAGAGCCCTGGGCTGCCGCACCGAGCACCAGACACGAGCACACGAGGTCGCCGTCGAGGAGAACCGAGCAGGAACCGCACTCGCCCTGTTCGCAGGCGTTCTTGCTCCCGAAAAGCCCCAGGCGCTCCCGCAGGAGGTAGAGGAGTGATTCGCCCTCCCAGGCCTCGGCCGTGCGAGTGGCGCCGTTGACCCGGAGGTCGATTCTCATGCCGCCCCCGCCGCCCGGCGCAACGCTCGGGCCGCCATGACGGCAATGATGTGGCGACGGTAGACGATGGTCCCGCGCTGGTCGTCGATGGGGCGCGCCGCGGCTGCCGCGAGCTCACCGCACCTCTTCAGGGCCGCCTCCGCCGGTTGAAAGGGTGAATCCCAGCCGAGCTCATCAAAGAGGCCCGCGGCGAACTTCTCCGCCTCATCGGCGCGGATTATCACCGGGCCGGCGGACCCGATCGCGATTCGGACGGCGCGGCGCCGGCGGTCGGCCACGAGCGCGAGCGAGGCGACAGAGATGACCATGGCATTGCGGGTGCCAGCCTTGAGAAAGGCCTGCGCCGGTCCCGCGTCGTCCCACTCGGCGCCGAGCACCATCTCGTCAGGAAGGCGGACGGATCGCTTCGGTCCGGCCATCCACTCCGAGAAGGGGACCCTGCGAATGCCACCGGACTTCGACACCACGTGGACCTCCGCCGCGAGAGCGGCGAGAACGGGCAGGGTGTCCCCCGCCGGCGAGCAGGTGGCGAGGTTCCCGCCGAGGGTGCCGGCATTCCGAATCTGCGGCGAGCCGACGGTCCTCGCCGCCTGCGCGAGGCCGGGCGTCGATACGCCCAGCTCCGCGAGCATGCGCGTGTAGGTGACTCCGGCGCCGCAGCGGACGCGTCCGCCCGTGGCCAGGCTCTTCAGTTCCGAGAGATGGCGGATCGACAGGATGTGCTCGGGCCGCTCACGGCCGAAATTGATGCCGACCATCAAGTCCGTGCCTCCGGCAAGAGGAGTCGCGCCGGAACTACCGGCCATGATCTCAAGGGCCTCCTCGAGCGTCGCGGGACGGTCGAACCTCAAGCCTGCACCTCCAGCGGCACGAGCTCGAAACGGCGGACGTCGACGAGACCCCGGTCCGTGATCTTGAGCTCCGGTATCACGGAGAGCGCGAGGAAGCTGATCGTCATGAAAGGCGCCTCGAGGTGGCAACCCAGGTCCTTGAGAACCCTCTCCATCTCAGCGATCCGAGCGTAAACGGTGGCCAGCGGCTGGTCGCTCATGAGGCCCGCCACAGGCAGCGGTAGTTCCGCGAGGACACGTCCCGAGGCGGCCACGACTATCCCGCCCCCGACCTCGGCAAGGCGGTTGGCGCAGACGGCCATGTCCTCGTCGCTGACGCCCAGAACAACGAGGTTGTGGGCGTCGTGGGCGACGGTCGAGGCAAAGGCGCCGCGTCGCAGCCCGACGTTTGTCACCAGGCCGCGACCGATTCGGCCGGTCGCATTGTGGCGCTCGACGACGGCGATCTTGACCAGGTCGCGAGCCGCGTCAGCAACTATCTCATCGTCGCGTCGGGACGGCTCGATGATCACCTGCGTCGTGAGCAGCTGGCCCGGAACGATCCCTATCACCCGCACCT
>JAYUBK010000240.1:0-4132 GCA_043740835.1 Chloroflexota bacterium | reverse complement strand
TCGCCGCCGAGCTCGGCCTCGATCGCGCGGAGGTGCGCCGTCGAAATCTCATTGGGCCCGACGAATTCCCCTACGACGTGGGAGTAGCCTGGCAGGATGGCGGCCGCGTCGTTTACGACAGCGGCGACTATCCGCGCCTTCTCGAGGAGTGCATCGCCCGGCTGGGCCCCAGGCCGCCCGGTGAGAACATCGGGATGGGCCTCGCCATGTACGTGGAGGGAACCGGCGTCGGCCCCTACGAGGGCGCCCACGTCCAGGTGCTGGTCAATGGCAAGGTCGTTGCTTCAACAGGAATCCCGACCCAGGGCCAGGCGCATGCGACTGTCTTCGCCCAGGTGGTCGCCGACGAGCTCGGCCTGACTCCTGACGACGTCGAGATCACCACGGGCGACACTCGCCGGTTCCAATGGGGCGTCGGAACGTTTGCCTCGCGCGGAGCGGTGATGGCCGGCAATGCGATGGCGAACGCGGCTCGGATCGTCGCGGAGAAGGCCCGCCGGATCGCCTCCGACCACCTCGAGGCCGATCCCCAGGATCTCGAACTGGTCGGGGGCTCGGTGCGAGTGAAAGGGTCGCCCGACCGCTCGATGCCCCTGGCGGCGATAGCGATTCTGAGCAACCCCTTGCGCTACGCGTTCGGGGGTGGCGCCGAGATCGCAACCCAGTTTCAGGGGCGCCCGCGGCCGGGACCTCCGCTGGCGGACGGCGAGGCGCCCGGACTGGAGGCGACGGGTTATTACAGCCCCTCGGGGTCAACCTGGGCGTCCGGGGTGCACGCCTGCTACGTCCATGTCGACCCGCAGACCTTCCGTTTGCGGTTCCTGCGCTACGTGGTAGTCCATGACTGCGGCCGCGTCATCAACCCGCTCGTCCTGGACGGACAGATCCAGGGCGGAGTCGCCCAGGGCATCGGCGGGGCGTTCTACGAGCGGCTGGCCTACGACTCCGACGGACAACTCCGGAATGCCTCGTTCATGGAGTTCCTGATGCCCTACGCAACCGAGATCCCTGACGTCGAGATCCACCACATCGAGACGCCCTCGCCGCTGAATCCGCTCGGGATCAAGGGCGCCGGCGAGGCGGGCACCATCCCGGTCGGCGCACTGGTCGCATCCGCGATCGAGGACGCGATCGGCGTCCAGATCAGGGAGATGCCCCTATCGCCCCTGAGGCTCTTTGAGTTGACCCGGTGAGGTCAGGGCACCGTGACGGTCGCGGTGCTGTCGCGGGTTCTACCTCCGACCGTGTCGGTGACAGTGCACCTGACGCGATAGGTGCCCGGCACGGCAAACGTCAGCGTGGCGGGGTTTCGGGAGTCAGTCGGCCCGGCACTTGAGGTTGTCGTGTTGACGCTGGTCCATAGGTAGGTGTATGAGCCACTTCCACCGGTCGGGGTGGCGGTCATCGTGCACGTCAGAAGAAAGCAATTGCTGGAGATGGTGACGGACTGAAGGTCCGTCGTCGGGGCGGTGCTCGGCGGGGTCGAAGGCGCGGCGGTGGGGGTTGGCTGTGCGATCGGTTGCTGTGACGGCTGCGTCGGCGCCACAGGCGCCACAAGGACCGGGGCGTTGGTCGCGGCGCCGGTCGGAGCGCCGGTCGGGCCGGGCGCGGGCGCGGCGCCCGGGTTGGTGGTCGGCGCCGGGTTCGGCCCGACGGTGGCATTGCTCGGCACCGTAGCCGGTGAGGGTTCAAGGGAAGGCGCGTTCTTCGGGCTCTGGCTTGCATTCGGAGTCGATAGTGCTAAACCGGGAGTCCCCTCTCGGAGGCTCGTCGAGGCCACTGGCGCTTTGCCCGAATGGATCAGGCTTTTGCCCACCGTCATGAACCCGACCGTGCCCAACAGTAGGAACGCCACACCCGCCACCGCCCCCCAAAGCACTTGGCCGCCGCGGGCACCGGCGGTGGCTTTTGGCAGTAGTGCGACTTCGGCCATGGGCCGCGGAACGAGTCTCAGAGTCGGCGTGGGCCTCAGTGCGTTCTGGAGCGCCGCCACCATCTCCGCGCAACTGTCCCAGCGCTGCAGTGGATCTTTCGCGAGGCCGCGGAGTATGACTTCGTCGACCTCAGGGTTCAGTTTCGGGTTGATGCTCGAGGGCGCCGGTGGCTGCTCGTGGATCTGGGAGAGCAGCACGTCGAGGACGTTCGCGCCCGGGAAGGGCACCTGGCCCGTTAGAAGCTCGAAAGCCATCGTCGCAAACGAATAGATGTCGGCAGCGGGACCTACAGCGATCTCTCTTGCCTGTTCCGGCGCCATGTAGGCGACGGTGCCGGTGATGAAGCCGCTCTGGCTTCGTTGCGCGTCGTGAGAGAGGAGCCTGGCGAGGCCGAAGTCGGCCAGGATGGCGTCGCCTCCGGCGCTCAGGAGGACGTTCGAGGGCTTGATGTCGCGGTGGATGATCTGCGCCCGGTGGGCGTAGTCGATGCCACCGCCGACTCCGCGAAGGTAATCGAGAGCCTCTCCAGGTTGCAGAGGACCGTTCCCAAGCTTGTCTGACAATGACCCACCCGCGATGAACTCGGTGACCATGAAGGGCACCCCGTCCACTTCCCCGTAGTCGAAGACGGTGAGGATATTGGCGTGACGCATCCTGCTCGCGGCGCGACCCTCGCGAAGGAAGCGATCCGCGCTCACCGGGTCGCGGGCCAGCCCGGAAATGACCTTGATCGCGACGTAGCGGTCAAGAGCGTCGTGGTGCCCTTTGTAGACGATGCCCATCCCCCCGCGGCCGAGCACGCCCTCAACTCTGTACTGACCGATCTTCTGGCCGGGCTCCAGGTCGAGGATGGTCGCAGCCTCCGGACGCCACATCATCGTGGGCGGCGTCACGGTGGTGTTGAACGATCGATCTCTCTCAGGCATGCCGGGGCAAGATACTAAGTGCGAAGACTCCCAAAGGGGGGCAATTTCAGTGATTTCCTGGAAGCGACCGCGACGACACCACCGAGACCTGGGGACCGTTCCCGATCAGACGTTTTTCAGGGCCTCGACAAGCGACTGCAACGACTTCTTGGCGTCACCGAACAGCATCGTCGTCTTGGGGTTGTAGTAAAGCTCGTTGTCGATCCCTGCGAATCCGGCCGCCATCGATCTTTTCAGAACCACCACGTTGGTCGCCCGGTCGACCTCGATGATCGGCATCCCGAAGATCGGCGACGCCGGGTTGGTTTTCGCCGCCGGGTTGGTCGTGTCGTTGGCGCCGACGACAAGTGCCACGTCAGTGGTGTCCATCTGGGGGTTGACCTGCTCCATCTCGAAGAGCTGGTCATAGGGCACATTGGCCTCCGCCAGGAGGACGTTCATGTGCCCAGGCATCCGCCCGGCGACAGGGTGAATTGCGTACTTGACCTCCACGCCACGCTTCTCGAGCTGGTCCGCCAGCTCGCGAACGACATGCTGGGCCTGGGCGACGGCGAGTCCGTAGCCCGGGGTTATGACGACGGTGCGCGCGTAGGCGAGCAGCGCGGCAACGTCGTCGGCGGTGCCACTGCGGACGGTCTGGCCCTCATGGCCGGCCGCACTGCCCGGCCCGGCCATCACGGCGCTGCCAAACGCACTGAAAAGAACATTGCTGATGGAGCGGCCCATCGCCTTTGACATCAAAAGCGTGAGCAGTGTCCCGGAGGCGCCGACGAGGGCGCCGCTGACGATGAGCACGGTGTTGCCGAGGACGAAACCTGTCGCCGCGGCCGCAATGCCGGTGAATGCGTTCAACAGCGAGATCACGACCGGCATGTCGGCGCCACCGATCGGAAGTACAAAGGCGACCCCGAGCACCAGGGCAAGGAGGAGGAGGACGACGAACAGGTAGGGACTCGCGCCGGCGATGACGAGCAGATAGACCCCGATGGCGGCGATCCCGAGGGCGATCAACCCGTTGACGACCTGCTGGCCGGGATAGGTGATCGGCCGACCCGTCATCAACTCCTGGAGCTTCAGGAAGGCTATGAGACTGCCCGCGAAGGAGACGGAACCGATCGCCGCCGACAGAACTACCGGCACGAGTACCGAAGCAGCCAGACCTTCTGCGGGCTGGCGCAGGTAATCCGAAGTGGCGACGAGTGCCGCGGCACCACCGCCCACGCCGTTGAAGAGGGCGACCATCTGCGGTATCGCCGTCATCTTCACCATCCG
>JAYUBK010000239.1:0-4148 GCA_043740835.1 Chloroflexota bacterium | reverse complement strand
TTTTCACAGTCCTCAATTTCATGATGCCGATGGCCGGCGTAATGCCCATGCACTGCTCCGCAAACATCAATGACAAGGGCCACTCCGCCCTCTTCTTCGGCCTCTCGGGGACCGGGAAGACGACGCTGAGCTCCGACTCCACCCGTCGCCTCATCGGCGATGACGAGCACGGCTGGAGCGATGACGGGATCTTCAACTTCGAGGGCGGTTGCTACGCAAAGACGATCCGAATCTCGAAAGACGCCGAGCCTGAGATCTATGCCGCCACCAACCGATTCGGCACCGTCCTCGAGAACGTCGTCATCGACCCGGACACCCGCATCCCCGATTTCGACTCCGACGCCAGGACGGAGAACACCCGCTCGGCGTATCCGATCGACGCCATCCCGAGTGTCGATCTCAGCGGTCGAGCCGGCCACCCGAGCCAGGTCCTCTTCCTGAGCGCTGACGCGTTCGGAGTGCTGCCGCCTGTGGCCAGGCTCGACCCGGAGCAGATCAAGTACTACTTCCTCTGCGGCTATACGGCCAAGGTCGCCGGCACCGAACGTGGCGTGACCGAGCCCGAGCCCACCTTCTCGACCTGTTTCGCGGCACCCTTCCTGGTCCTCCCGCCCGACAGCTACGCCGAGATGCTCCTCGAGCGCGTGGACCGCCACGCGGCCTCGGTCTGGATGATCAACACGGGGTGGGTCGGAGGCCCCCCCGGCGTCGGCAGTCGGATCTCGATCGGGCACACTCGGGCAATCGTGAGGGCGATAGTCGAGGGCCGGCTGGAGACTGTCGGAACGCACACGGACCCGGTCTTCGGCCTCAACATCCCGGACGCCGTGCCCAAGGTCCCCACGGAGATCCTCGACCCGCGCGCCAGCTGGCCGAACCCCGAGGACTACGACCGCCAGGCACTGAAGCTGAAGGGTATGTTCGAGGAGTACTACCTGACCTTCCGGGAGAGGGGAGCCTCCGCGGGATAGTCGCCGCTCCGGTCCCGCTAACCTAACTTTGTGACGGGACCGCTGACTTCCGAGGACATCCTCGACCTTCGCGTCGTGGGCGATGTCCAGTTATCACCTGATGGCAGGCTGGTGGCCTACTCCGTCGTTACGCTCGACCGCGACGCCAACGAGCAGCTCTCCTCGATCTGGCTGGTGCCCGCCGATGGCTCGGCTCCACCACGCCGGCTGACCCATGGCCCCAAACGCGACTCGAAACCTCGCTTCTCGCCCGACGGCAGCCGGCTGGCGTTTCTCTCCAACCGGGACAAGGACTGGCGCTCCGACCTCTACATCCTCGGCCTCGCCGGCGGCGAGGCGTCTCGCGAGGCCGTGCTGCCACGCGGGATCGCCGAGTTCGTCTGGAGCCCCGATGGCCGCGGCATCGCTCTCGTGGGGTTGCCCCGCTGGCCGGAGGATCCCGACCGCAAGCCGCCCAAGGATGACGACGAGGCGCGCCAGCGCTACTCCGAGCGGGTTCGCCATGTGGAGCGCTTCAAGTACCGGATGGATCCGCAGATCGTCCTCGACGACGAGGCTGCCCAGCTGTGGGTCTGGGAGGCCGGCGGAGGCGACCCGAAGATGATTACCGAGGGCGAGTTCGGCGTCTCCCAGCCCGCCTGGACGGCCGGCGGCCGACTGGCGTTCCTCAGCAACCGCTCCGAGGACCATGACAGGACCTGGGTCTCAGACGTCTGGACCTGTCTCCCCGATGGCTCCGACCTTCGCGCGGAGACCGACGGCGACCTCCAGGTGGGCGCCTTCGCCTTCAGCAGGAGCGGTGTCCTCGCGTTGTACGGAAATGAGGCTGGGGGCGGCTGGAAGGGAGCTAATACGCGCCTCTTCGTCGCCGGCCATGACCTGACGGCGACACTCGACAGACCGGTCGGTGGCCAAGTCCTCGGCGACATGTCGTCGCCGGCACCACCAAGACCGCATTGGCACGACGACGGCTCCCTGTGGTTTCAGGTCAGCGACCGCGGGCAGGTGCACGTCTACCGGGCGCGCTCGGGCGAGCTTCCGAAGGCAGTGATCTCGGGCCGCCGGATCGTTTCCCATTTTGCCGTCTCAGGCGCCACCATCGCGTTCACATCGAGCTCACAGGACGATCCCCTCAGTCTCCGGTCCGCAGACCTCGACGGCGGCGCGGAGCGCGAGCTCGAGAACCTCAATCCCTGGCTGGGCGACCGCGACCTTGGAAGGCTGAGCGAGCTCAACTTCGAGCACGGCGGCGATCGGATCGACGGCTGGGCGCTGTTGCCGTCCGGCGTCGGAGTGGGCGAAAAGGTGCCCACTCTTCTCTACATCCACGGCGGGCCACACGGAGCCTACGGCTGGTCGTTCAGCCACCTGTTCAGCATCCTCGCCGGCGCCGGCTACGCGGTCATCTACTGCAACCCGCCCGGAAGCCAGAGCTACGGAGAGGCTTTCTCGCAGCGTATCAACGAGCATTGGGGCGAGCTCGACCTTCCCTATTTCCTCGCGCTCGCGGACGCCGCCGAAGCCGCGGGCTTCGCCGACCCCGACCGCCTCGGGGTGGCCGGAGCGAGCTATGGCGGCTTTTCCACGCTCTGGGCAATCGGCCACAGCGATCGTTTCAAAGCGGCGGTATCGGCCCGGCCCGTCTCGGACATGAACGCCTTCTATGGGTCGGCCGACATCGGCTCCCCCTTCATGGTCGGCCAGATGGGTGGCGAGCCCTGGGACGAGGCGGCGCAGGAGACTTACAGGCGCCTCTCGCCGATCACATACGTCAAGGACATCAGGACCCCGCTCCGTCTCATCGCCTCGACAGGCGACACCCGGACGCCGCTGGAGCAGGCCGAGCAAATATTCATCCGGCTTCGCAAGCTGGAGCGGACCGTCGACCTCAAGATCTTCAACGGCGAGCCGCATGGGCTCGTCGTCCTCGGCAAGCCGTGGAACCGCGTTCGCCACATGCGGGCAATCCTGGAGTGGTTCGACCGCTACCTGAAAAAGTGAGCCGCAAGTTCGCCATCGTGGGCAGCCGGCATTTTCCCGAGCTGGCGCAGGTCGCCGGCTACGTCGCGTCCCTGCCCGCGGGTTCGATAGTCGTGACGGGAAGCGCCAGCGGTGTCGATGCCGAGGCGACGCGGGTTGCCCGGGAACGGGGCCTTTCGGTGATCCGCGTGGCCGCGTCTTTCGAGGAGGCCCGTGATGCAAAGGTGGCCGCCGACCGGAACCAGAAGCTCATCGACCAGGCCGACGTGCTGGTGGCGTTCTGGGATGGTGCGTCCACCGGCACCCGCGGGACGGTGGAGCGCGCACTCGATTCGGGCAAGGAAGTCCACGTCTTCATTCCTAAGATGGCGGGATGACGGTGGCGACAAGAGTTCGGGCGCTGCTCTTCGCACGCCTTCGTGAGGAGGCGGGCGTGGACCGAATGGACCTCGAGTTGCCCATGGGAGCGACCGCGGCTGACGCCTACGCCGAGATGCGGCGCCTCCACCCGGCTCTCGAGAAGCGGGTGAATCTCATCCGGCCGGCTCTGAACGAGGAGTTCTGCGACTGGTCACAGGCCCTCTCCGATGGTGACGAGCTGGCCTTCATCCTCCCGGTCAGCGGGGGCAACGGTGAGGCCGGAGTGCTCTTCGAATTGACCACCGACGTGCTCGACGCGCGCCGCCAGGAGGCGGCTGTTTCACATGCCGGTGCCGGCGCGATCTGCACTTTCACCGGCGTTGTCCGCGACAACTCGCGCGGCCGCCAGACCAACCACCTCGAGTACGAGGCCTACGCCGCGATGGCGGAAAAGCAGATGCGGGTCATCGCCATCGAGATCGGCGAGAGGTGGCCGGATGCGCTGGTGGCGTTCGCACACCGCACCGGGACCCTCGAGATCGGGGAGGCTTCCGTGGTCGTCTCCGTGTCCTCACCCCATCGGGCCGAGTCGATTGCCGCCTGCAAGTGGGGGATCGACCGCCTCAAGGAATCAGTGCCGATCTGGAAGAAGGAGTACTTCGAGGACGGCGAGGTCTGGATCGAAGGGGACTCGGCCGCTCGCTCCTAAAGCTTCCTGAAGTCCCAGCTGTACTGGCGTTCCGGACGCAGGCGCAGCCAGGCGTGGCGGCCGTCGTGAGGAAAGGGACCGATGCCTCCGTGGTACCGCTCCACGAAGAGGCGCTCAGGTGTCTCCAG
>JAYUBK010000238.1:0-13192 GCA_043740835.1 Chloroflexota bacterium | reverse complement strand
TCACCATCGGCTAGCAGCCGTCAGATCCGACCAGCAGCGGTTGCGAAGCGGCCCGGTCCGGCGCGGTGCTTATCGCGACGATCGCGAGTTGCCCTTTTGCGGCTGGAAGAGTGAAGACGGAATCGGAGATCGTGTTGTTCCACCCGCCCTGCGCGTTAACGGTACCGCCCGGCTGGTCGCTTGTCGTCGACGCGCAACGATCGAAAATCTTGAACCCCCAGTTGACGGCATGGGAGTCGGACTGAGTTTGGAACATGACCTGGACCTGGACCGTGCAGGAGGAGCCGACGGCGCACGGTCCGTCAAGGGTCAGGATCACCGCTTTCACAGCTCCCATTGAGGGAGGGGCGTAGACGGGGACTGCAACGGGGCCGGTGGGCGAAGGTGAGATCGCCCTGGTCGCCGTCGGTGCGGGGGTTGCGACGGCGCTCTTCGACCCGCTTCCAAGAAGCGCCCTGGCACCGAGGATGCCTCCGCCGATGACTGCCGCGAGGACAATCAGGATGGCGGCGATCACCGCCACGCGCTGCCACGTCGGGGGGCCGTCACCGAAGGAGTCGGGCGGAGCGACGCGGACCCGCGCCGAATGGGAAACGATCGGTCGCTCCAAAGCAGGACGCGCAGGGACCGAGGCGAGCAGGGCAGGGACCGGCGTGAGGGGTGCGGGGACGGCGACCCTGGGAGGGGCTGGCGGATGATCCCCCAGGGTGAAGGGGTGCGGAGGGGCGGCCATTCGATCGGGCTCCCGGCCGCCGACGAGCGCGCCCAGCTCCTCCAGCCCCAGCGCCAGGCGTTCGCGGCTGGCCAAAGGGCCGGCCGTATCTCGAAGGCTCGCGGCCGCGCCTTTGACGTCGTGGCCCAAGGTCCCATTGGCTATGGAACGGGCCGCGATCACGAGCGCGGGCGCGGCGTGCTCGATCGCACGCGGAGGTCCGGGCGACTTCTCGACCGGGATTCCGAAGGCGTCACACACGAGACGCCCAGCCACACGCACCTCGGCGACGAGCTCGCTGTCGCTCGGAAAGTGGAGGATGGCGAGAGGGTGGCCGGCCAGGCGAACGCGGCCACGGTCGTCGACGCGCACGTTGGCCGCGGCCAGAGCGCCGTGGCTGAGACCCTCGTTATAGAGGGCGTCCAGTCCCTGCAGGATGCCCAGGCTCAGCGCCACCGACTGCTGGGGCGAGAGGATGGCGGCGGACGGAAAGCGGCTGAAGGGCAGCCCCTCGTCCAGTTCGGTGAGGTACCAGACGGTCGTGCCGTCCACCCACCAGCCGAGCACCGGCGCGAGCGCCGGGTCGTTGATCCGGGCCAGCCGGCGCAGCCTGTCGGAGGCGGCTTCAACGGCGGTCGAGTCGGCCAGAACCACCTGCACCGCCGCCACCTCGCGACCGTCCGCGAGGCGGGCGCGGCTGACTCGCCCGGCGGGGCTCTCGGCGATCTCCTCGAGGATCGTGGGTGGTGTGTTGATCATTGGAAGTTCTCGCGTAACTGAACGCGAAGCCCCGGTGAGCCGTTACGAGCGGCTCATGGTCGCGGTGCCCGCGGCCCTGCTGCCGTCCTTGAGGGTCACGGTGTAAGTCGCGTTGATCGACTTGGGGTCCAAAGTCCCGACGACGTCCAGGTGATCGGCTCGATTGCCCGGGATGTTTGTCGCCTTCATGGTGAAGCTCGTTCCCTTTGCGGTCACAGTGAAGTCCCCGAAGGTTGCCGAGTGGCCGCTGAAACTGAGCGAGGTGAGGTCACCGATTTTGCCCGTAAAGGTCTCGGGCGGTGGCGGCGGTCCGCCAAACACGTTGCCACCGATGGTGACGACGGCGGTGATCGTGCTGGTCGGGGCATCTACCTTGATGTCGGCTGTCACAGGCCCGGTCGATCCGAAGGTGGTATTCGTCCAGGTCCCCGTGTAAACGCCCGCGAAGACCTGGGCGAGGACTGTGACGTCGAGAGTAGGCGAGGGCGCCGCCGTTGGCGCAGCCGTCGGGGTGGGCATCGAGGTGGAGGCGGAGCCGCCACTACCGCCACTACCGCCACCACCGCAAGCCACGGCGAGGACGACGCCCAATGACAAGACGATCGGCCGGAGCCCTGCTCCCATTCCCACGCGGCAATGATCTGCTGTTTTGGCCGCTTGGATCAACCCACGCTTAGCAATTCGACGTGGAATATCAACGTCGCGCCAGCAGGAATGGGCCCGACGCCACGCTCGCCGTAACCGAGCGTGGGTGGAATTACGAGCCGGCGCCGGCCGCCGACCTTCATTCCGGCCACGCCCTCGTCCCAACCCTTGATGACCTGGCCGTTGCCGAGACCGAAGCTGAACGGCTGACCTCGGTCGCGCGAGCTGTCGAACTTGCTGCCGTTCGTGAGCCAGCCCGTGTAGTGCACCGACACACTCTTGCCGACGATCGCGGTCTCGCCCGTGCCGGCCGCCAGCTCGCTGTATTGAAGGCCGGAGGAGGTTGTCTGGGTTTCGCCGCCGGTTGCGTTGAAATCGTCACTCATCGCGCCCAGTTTGCCAGAGCGGCCCTTTACAACCAGATGTCGGCCTCTACATGTCGAGCTGGCGATAAAAATTCTCCGCGCCAACCTTGCGCACCTCGCTCAGGAAGTCGGAGTCGTAGACGTCCGTCGGTCCCTGGTCGGTCCGCGCAAGGCTCCACGCCTGCCGCTTGTAGGTCCAGTTGTCGGGCTGGAGGCGGTGCGCTGACCGGAAGTGGGGGATCGCGGCCATGGCACGGCCGGACCCGAACAGATGTGAGCCGAGCTCGAAGTGAGCCGCCGCCTCTGCCTCCTCACGACTGCGCCCGCCGCCTCTCGCGCGCAACTCGTCGGGCTTGAGCGCGAACCTGCTGGCGTCACCATTGGCCACCCAGTCCCGCAGAGCCGCCACATAGCGGCGGGGGTGGGCTCGGATCCCGCGCGATACCTCGAACGTCTCGGCCTGGTAGTCCGTCAGCCCCTCCGGGCGTGCCAGCTGACTGAAAACGGCAACCCCCGGGTGGGCGGTTTCGGCTGGCCGCACCATCGAGCCCGCCTCGTCGATCCATAGGCCACTGGGGACGTTGACGATGCCGAAGAGCCTGTCCACCGAATGCGTGGAATCGATGAGGCTCGGATGCCGCGGACCGGCCGCCTCGATCCAGCGCTTCGACCAGCGCCCGTCCGTGGAGTCGAGGGAGACGGTCACCAGTTCAAATCCCGAAGGGTGAAGCTCCTCGCGCAATTCCTGCCACACGGGCAGGTCGAATCGGCAGCCTCACCAGGGCGCCCAGGCGACCAGGAGAACCTTGCTACCGCGGAGGCTGGCGAGATCAAAATCCCCCCCGTCCCAGGCGGGAAGGCGGAGCGGCGGGGCCGCCGCATCGTGGAAAATCTCGGGAGCCGCCGCAGGGCCGAGGCACCAGGGACCGGACAGCGTCTCCGCGAGCAGCGGCATGTTGAGCCGGCGGGCGACCTCGGGGAGGCGGCGATCGGGGAGAGGGACGCAGAGGTCGCCGTGGCAGGCGCCCTCGGGCTTGATCGCCCAACCCGTGCCCCGCTCGAATTCGGCGGCGTCGAGCTCGAGCGTGCTGAGGATCATGCGACCATGTTCGCACTTCGCCGCAGCCACAATTCCGATACGCATCTCGAATGGCTCGCCTCGCCGGGCTCCTTCTGATCGCCTTCGCGACGGTGGCAAGTGGTTGCGCAAGCACTCCCTCCTCCCAGCAAACTCCCCCGCCGACGAGCACCGGCCCGCTCCCCGCTGCGGCCTGCGACGCGCCGGCGAAGATGCCCGACCTCGGCGCGGAGCACATCGACTCTCTCACCTACGCCTATCCACAGCATCCCGCCACCTCGGGGCCGCACTACCCGGTGTGGATCAAGCCGCCCCCGCAGGTTTTTGCGACCTATTTGCCGGAGACGCGCGCCGTCCACAACCTCGAGCACGGGTACGTCGTCGTCTACTACTCGCTCGGTCCCGACGCACCGCTCCCGGCCGACATCCTTACGGTCCTCACCGCCAGCATCACCGGCGAGAGGAAGGTCCTGATGGCGCCCTATCGACCGCTGCCGGAGGGCAAGGCGCTCGCATTCGCGGCCTGGGACGAACTCCAGCTCTGTGGCCCGACAGTGACCGCCGCCGAGGCTCGAAGCGCCCTCGACAAGTTCATCGCGGCCTTCCGCGAGGGACCCCTGGCTCCCGAGGCCAAGTCGCCCTGATCTGGGCCTGGGCCCGGAGTTTTTCTCATGCTGTGGCCGCAGGTCCGGACCGGTGCGGGGCGAAGGCGGACGAGGTCCCAGCCGAAATTGGCTTCCCGCGCCCCCGAGGGCCCCTAGTATTCGGCAATGAGCGGATCACGCGGGCTCGTCCTGATCGTTGAGGACGACCCCGTAACCGGCGAGCTACTGACCGACGTCATCTCCCAGGAAGGCTTCCAGGTCGTGCGGGCAGGGGGCGGTGAAGAGGCCGTGGAGACCTTCGCGAAGCTGCATCCCGCGGCAGTCCTGCTGGACTGGGTGCTACCCGATATCCCCGGGATCGAGGCCTGCCGCCGGCTTCGCGCACTCGATCGCCTGGTCCCGATCATCTTCCTCAGCGGGCGGGACGACGAGGCGAGCGTGATCCGTGGCCTCGACGCCGGCGCCGACGACTATGTGGTGAAGCCCGCCCGAATCCGCGAACTGGCTTCGCGGCTGGAGGCGCACCTACGCAAGACTGCCTCCGTCCGGGACGCCGGTGCGACGGTTCCGACCGACGTTCCCGTGCTCCGCTTCGGAGAGATCGAGGTCGACCTCGGCGCCCGTCGTCTCCTGATCGCAGGCAAGCCGGTGGGATTGCCGCGCCTGGAGATGGCGCTTCTCGAATATCTCGCCCGCAACGCCGGCACCGCCGTGTCGCGGGAGCAGATTCTGGGCTCTGTCTACGGCTACTCCGGCGAGATCTCCACCGAGCGCGTCGACCAGCTGGCGAGGCGGCTGCGCAGCAAGCTCGGGGCCGGTCCCGAGCGGGGCGGGCGGCTCGTCGCGGTACCGGGCTATGGGTACCGACTGGAGCCCAGTACGGCCCGCGACCGCTGACACCCGCCCGGCCCAAACCAGCGACTTTCTCGGCCTCCGCAACCCAGGTGGTATCGTTGGCGCTTCAGTGGCATACATCATCACCCAGCCCTGCCTAACGGTCAAAGACGCCTCCTGCGTGGAGGTCTGTCCCGTCGACTGTATCCACAGCGACGACGCCTCAGAGATGTACTTCATCGACCCCGATGAGTGCATCGACTGCGGTGCGTGCGTCGATCCCTGCCCGGTAGACGCCATCTACCCCGAGGACGAGACGCCGGACGAGTGGAAGCAGTTCATCCAGATCAACGCCGACTACTTCAAGAAGTAGCTCCGGCCAGTTAAGTCAACTTAAGGGAGGCAAGTCTCTTGGCCATGCATGCGGTCACGCTCCTGCCGGGGGACGGCGTCGGCCCCGAGATCTGCGAAGCCTCGATACGGGTCCTCGAGGCCACCGGCGTCGGCTTTGCATGGGACACTCAACCGGCCGGCGAGGCAGCCATGGCCGAGTACGGCACGCCGCTGCCGAGTCGAGTCATCGAGTCGATCCGGCGAACCCGGGTCGCCCTCAAGGGCCCGATCGGAACTCCCATCGGGACCGGCTTCAGGAGCGTCAACGTCGCCCTTCGTCAGGAGCTCGACCTTTACGCGCTGGTCCGGCCGGTGAAGGCCTACCTTGGCGCCCGCAATCTCCGGGACGATCTGGACTTCGTCATCGTTCGGGAGAATACGGAGGACATCTACGCCGGCGTCGAGTTCGAGCTCGGGACCCCGGACTGCGACGAGATGATCGCCGAGATCTCTCGGCGCGCCAAAAAGAAGATCAGGCCGGACAGTGGGCTCTCGATCAAGGCCATCTCGACCTCAGGTAGCGAGCGCATCGTCGAGTACGCCTTCGACTACGCGCGGCGCAATGGCCGCAAGCTCGTGACGGCGGTGCACAAGGCCAACATCATGAAGCACACCGACGGGCTTTTCCTGGCCGTGGCGCGGAGGGTTGCGGAGCGCAACCCCGACATCGCGTTCAACGACCGCATCGTCGACAACATGTGCATGCAACTGGTGCTGCGGCCGTACGAGTACGACGTGCTCTGCTGCCCGAATCTCTACGGCGACATCATCTCCGACCTCGGAGCGGGCATGATCGGGGGTCTCGGCCTGGCCCCGGGCGCCAACATCGGAACCGCCGCGGCTGTCTTCGAGGCGACCCACGGGTCGGCACCGAAGTACGCCGGCCAGAACAAGGTCAACCCGATGGCGGTGATGCTCTCCGGCGTGCTCATGCTCCGCCATCTCGAGGAGGTTGAGGCTGCCGACGCTCTGGAATCGGCGATCGCACTCGTGATCAAGGAGGGCAAGTCGCTCACCTACGACATGAAGGCCGAGCGCAACGACCCGACGTCAGTCGGAACGAGCGAGGTGGCCGACGCGATCATCGACAAGCTGAAGGCGGGCGGCTGAGGCCACCGTCGCCCGACGAGGCTCGACTCCGAAGCCTCTGGAATGCGCACCGCAGGAGCGCGTTTCCGGCCTCGCGCACCGATGACCCACGCCTCCAGGAGATCGCGCTCTATGAATCGTGGCTGGGCTCGATCGTTGAGGCGGTATTGAGCCGTGGCTGTAGGCCGGCGCCGCAGCACGTGACGATGCTCGCGATCCGCCGGGAGGAGGGCGACCAGGCCCTTTGGAAAGCTGCCGCTGAACTCGGCGAGCCAGCCCGCGCCTACGTCGCGCGACTACTCGCGATCGAGGACCTCCTGACGAACCTGCCCTCGGACGGTTAGAATCCCGCTCGAGCTTGATCGCTCGATCCCCCGTCCTAGCCAACGTCCAACCCAGGGGAAAGCACCGGTCCCGCGCCAGGGACCGTATGCGGCGTGACTTTATTGCCCTCGGATTGGTCCTCCTACTCACCGTGGGCTGTGGTTTCACGGTGACAGTTGTGCTGCCCGCGACGACCGCTGTCGGCGTCCATGCCAAGGGCCCCTCGCTGGCGCTGGTGCACGATGGCGGGCACGCGGTCAGGGCGAAAAATCCACCTTACGTGCGAGTCGCGCAGCACCCTGATACCGCGGTGCCAAGCTTCGACTACGGGGCGGTCGATCTCAGCCATGAGCCCGACCTCGGCCTCCACGCCAAGGCGGCGATGCTCGTCGACCTTGATGCCGGGGCCGTGCTTTGGGCGCGCAACACCCACCTCCAGCGCACCCCGGCCAGCCTCGCCAAGCTGATGACGGCCGTCGTGGCGCTCCAGAATGCCACCCCGAAGACGCCCATCATCGTGACAGCGGTGGCCGCCGACGCGGAACCCAGCCGTATGGGCCTCAGTGAAGGCGAGCTGATCACCGTCCAGGATGCCCTCTACGGAATGTTGCTGCCGTCCGGCAACGACGCCGCCGAGGCGCTGGCGACGGGACTCATGCCACGAAATGGCTTCCTCGCCCTGATGAACCGTGAAGCGGCACGCCTGACCATGAATGACACCCACTTCACGACGCCGAGCGGATTGGATACGCCGGGCACGCACACGTCGGTCGCAGATCTCGCGGTTCTCGCCGCCTATGTCATCGCCGCCTACCCCGAGATCACCGCGATCGCCTCGCTGCATGGGTACAACATCTCCGCCACCGATACGCACAAGGCTTACTTCCTGGCCAGTGCGAACCACTTTCTGGACGTTTACAGCGGCGCAAGCGGGCTCAAGACCGGATACACGGGAGATGCCGGAGGCTGCATCATCGCCACCGTTACGCGCGGCGAACGCCACCTGATGGTCGTCCTGATGGGCTCCGACATCATGTACGGGGACGCGGTCCATCTCTTTGACTACGGCTTCTCTGGGGCGGCGCAAACGATGGGGAGCCGGCCTCCTACAATCGCTTCGTGACGATTCCGATCACGTCGGTTGAGGGCCTCGAGGTCCTCGACTCCAGGGGCAACCCGACTGTTTCGGTGACTGTCCACACCTTCAGCGGGAAGGGCACCGCGACGGTCCCGTCGGGCGCCTCGACCGGGTCCCACGAGGCTGTTGAGCTCCGGGACGGCGATGGCCGCCGATATGGAGGCAAGGGGGTCATGAGGGCCGTTGGAAATGTGAACCTGGACATCGCCCAGGCCGTCGTCGGCATGGACGTTCTCGACCAGGGGAGCCTCGACCGCATCCTTCTCGAACTCGATGGGACCGCGAACAAATCGAGGCTGGGCGCGAATGCGATCCTCGGGGTCTCGCTGGCCGCCGCCCACGCGGCCGCCGCCTCCGTGGGACTTCCGCTATACCGCTACCTCGGGGGTGCCCAGGCAACGCTACTGCCCCTGCCGATGGCAAACGTGATCAACGGCGGCGTCCATGCCGACAACAACGTCGACCTCCAGGAATTCATGATCTGCCCGGTCGGGATGCCCACTTTCGGAGAGGCCATCCGCTCGGTGGCGGAGGTCTACCAGGCGCTGAAGAAGCTCCTGAACTCCCGCAGCCTCAGCACCGGGCTCGGTGACGAAGGCGGGTTCGCGCCGGGTCTGCAGTCAAACGAGGAAGCCCTGAAGCTTCTCGTCGAAGCCATCCAGCAGGCGGGTTATGAGCCCGGCCGGGACGTAGCGCTCGCCCTCGACGTCGCGGCCAGCGAGTTCTACACGGACGGCGTCTACAAACTGGCAGGTGAAGGGCGAAGCCTCGACGCGACGTCTCTCATCGGCCTTTACCGGGAGTGGATCGACCGCTACCCGATCATCTCCATCGAGGACGGCATGGCGGAGGACGATTGGGAGGGCTGGGCCCAATTGACGGCCGAGTTTCATGGCGTCCAGCTCGTCGGAGACGATCTCTTCGTCACCAACGTCACCCGCCTCCAGGAGGGCATCGACAGAGGCGTCGGCAACTCGATCCTTGTCAAGGTCAACCAGATCGGCTCGCTCAGCGAAACCTTCGCCGCCGTCGACCTCGCCCGCAGCGCGGGCTATTCGGCAGTGATGTCGCACCGCTCGGGCGAGACGGAGGACACGACGATCGCCGATCTTGCCGTGGCCACGGGCGTGGGGATGATCAAGACGGGCGCCCCGGCGCGTTCCGACAGGGTGGCCAAGTACAACCGGCTGCTTGCCATCGAAGCCGAACTCGGCCCGTCGGCGCGTTATGCGGGCGGCTCCCGCCTCGGCAGCGGGTGAAGCACGGCAGCAGGGCGGTCCACGCCGGGTACCACCCGGGCGCACGGCAACCCGCCGGCCCACCGCTCGTCCAGACCTCTGCGTACGTCTACACGGACCTCGAGGACTACGACTCGGTGGCACGCGGCGACGCCGCCGGGCATGTCTACAGCCGCAACTCCAATGAGAACGTCGACATGCTTGCCGCCGCCATCGCCGAGCTTGAGGGGGCGGAGGCCGGGATGGCGGCCAGCTCGGGCATGGCCGCAATCTTCCTCGCGGTTACCGCGCTGGCGCCGAAGCCGGTCACGATCCTGGCACCGCGGGACCTCTACGGAGGCACCTGGGCGCTTTTCACCCACGAACTGGAGCCCATCGGCTATTCGGTGCGCCTCGCTGACTTCAGCGACCTCGACGCCGTTGAGGCCGCCCTTGACGGAGTAGGTCTCGTCCTCTGCGAGACGATCACCAACCCTTTGGTCCGAGTCGCGGACCTGGAGACGATCTGCGGGCTCGCGCGCCTCCGAGGAATTCCGGTCCTGGTCGACAACACATTCGCCTCCCCGATCCTCTGCCGCCCGCTCGAGCTCGGGGCGACGATGGTGGTGCACAGCGTCACCAAGTACATCGGCGGTCACCACGACCTGATCGCGGGAGCGGCCGTAGGATCTCGCGCTATCGTGAAGGAGGCGAGCGCGCGCTCCGCCCGCATCGGGACGACATTGGGACCCTTTGAAGCCTGGTTGGGCCTGCGCGGCATGCGTACTCTCGAGCTCCGGATGGCCCGGCACTCCGAGAACGCCCTTACCCTCGCCGAGGCGCTGCGCGAAGGCCCCGGAGTCGCAGGCGTGCGCTATCCCACGCTGCCCGGCGGACCTCAGGAGGGCCTGGCCAGGCGCCTTCTGCCGGACGGCGGAGGTGGGATGCTGGCCCTGGAGCTCGAGGGCGGGCGGCCCGAGGTCCAGAGGCTCCTCGACGGCCTTCGGATGACGAAGTTCGTCGCTAGCCTTGCGGGCTACGGGACGACTGTTTCACATCCCGAAATCACCTCGCACCGAGGACTCACAGCCCAGCAGAGGGCCGATCTGGGCATATCGGCGGGCACGCTCCGGATCTCTGCCGGCATCGAGAACGCCGCCGACATCGTCGAAGACTTCCTTACCGCCCTCAGAGGATGAGGTGCGCCTCTATACATTCGTGCAGATCGTCGAGCTCGCCCTCTTTGGCGGTGTGCTCGTCTACTCCTTCCTGGCGACTCCCGATCGCCATCCGTCGCTTGCCCTCGTCGCGGGCGGGTTGCTGATCGGCAAGGCGCTGCTGAACATCCTCGCCCCGGAGGGAGGCACCCTGCTCCGCCGCTCCCTGGTCGGCTATGGGGTTGGCGCGGCTGTCGCCGGGATCGGCATTCTTCTGCTCCGCAACCACTTCTAGGAACGTTCACAGTCCCGGAGGAATCCGGGACGGCGCGGCCCGGTTTCAAAGCTGGAGACACGTGATAAGCGAGCGATCCGGCGTCCAGTCAGTTCTCGACAAGGTGGGGAACACCCCCCTCGTTCGAGTGCGCCTGTTTGAGAACGAGCACCCCGATGTCGAGGTTTACGCCAAAGCGGAATGGTTCAACCCCGGAGGCTCCGTCAAGGACCGGGCGGCCCTGGCGATGATCGAGGACGGCGAGCAAAGCGGCGCACTCACGAAGGGTAGGACCATCATCGACTCGACGAGCGGCAACACCGGCATTGCCTACGCTCTCGTGGGAGCCGCAAAGGGCTATCGGGTCAAGCTCGTGATGCCCCGCAACGTCAACGACGAGCGCAAGGCGCTGGTGGCCGCCTATGGAGCCGAGGTCGTGTATTCGGACCCGATGGAGGGATCGGACGGCGCGATCCGGCTTGTTCGCGAACTCATCGCCGAGTCGCCGGACGAGTACTTCTACGCCGACCAGTACTCCAACCCCGCCAACCCATTGGCGCACTACAACGGCACCGCTCTCGAGATCCTCGAGCAGACCGGCGGGCGCGTCACTCACTTCGTCGCCGGGCTTGGCACCACGGGCACGTTCGTGGGCACCGCGAGTCGCCTCAAGGAGAACAATCCCGAGGTGGTGACGGTCGCTGTGATGCCGGAGGAGTTTCACGGGCTGGAGGGCCTGAAGCACCTGCCGACCTCGATAATTCCGGCGATCTGGAATCCGCGCCTGCCCGACGAGCTCTGGGAGTCGCCCACGGAACCGGCCTATGAGCTGGCCAAGAGCCTCTCCCGTACCGAGGGACTCCTCGTCGGCCACTCGTCCGGGGCCGCCCTCTGGGGAGTCGAAAAGCTGGCGCGCCGGATTCGTTCCGGCGTCATAGTCACGATCTTCCCGGATTCGGGCGACAGGTATGTCTCGACGGGCCTCTACCGCCGATGAAGATCACTTCGGAAGCCATGGCGGCCATCAACGCCCATGCGTCGGAGGGTTACCCCCACGAGGTCTGCGGTTTCCTCGTCGGCCAGCGTGGCAGCGGTCGCGTCACCGCTGCCGTCCGTGCCAGGAATGTGGTCGTCGAGCGCGCCCGCGACCGCTACGAGATCGACCCGAGGGACATGATCCGCATCCAACGGCGAGTTGACGACGATGGCCTCGACCTCGTCGGCTACTACCACAGCCATCCCGACCATTCCGCAAGGGCGTCGCTCTTCGACTCCGAGCGCTCCTGGGCAGGACCCGTCTACCTCATCGTCTCCTGCGAGAGAGGCAACGTCGTGGATGCCAACGCGTTCATGGCCACTGAGGACGGGGGACCCCTGCTGGACGAACCGCTGGAGATCTCCTGAGCTAAGTCCCTTCGAGGCCCACGCGGTGCTCGCCGGCGCGGAGTTCGTGGCGCCTTGCGATGTATTCGGGCAGTCGCGCCAGCGCGGGCCGTTCCTGGTCGAGGATGTCCTTAACCTCGAGAAAGAACCTGTCGTTGTCGTAGTGGATCAGCTTCATCGACCGGTTGACCTCTTCGAGCAGGTGCAGGCGGTGTCTGTCACCAAGGCGCCGTAGCGCCACCTGCATGATCGCGAAGGCCATCTTCGAGAGGTCGAACAGCGGTTGGTTGCGGTGGATCCGCATCCCCAGGTCAACCTGGGCGATGCGGTTTAGGCCATAGCTCTCGAGGATGTCGATGAGCATCCCGATCTCGACGCCATAGCCGGTGAAGAAGGGGATCTGTTCGAGGATTTCACGCCTGCCCGCATACTCGCCCGAGAGGGGCTGCAGCAGGCCTGAGAGTTCCGGATAGAAGAGGTTGATCACGGGCCTGGCGGTCAACTCCGTGACGCGGCCCCCGCCGGCGGTGACGATCTCGCCGCCGAACTTCAGCGGGCGCTTGTAGAAACCCTTCACGTAGCCGATGCGAGAGTCGGTCAGAAGTGGGCCGATGGTGCCGAACACGAATCCGGGGTGAAAGTTCGAGATGTCGGTGTCGCACCAGGCCACGAGGTCGCCGGTCAGGTGGTGCAGGCTTTTCCAGAGGGCCTCGCCCTTGCCGGCGTGGCTGCCGTAGGTGGGCAGGATGTCGGGGTGCTGCACGACCTTGGCTCCGGCGGCCCGGGCGATGGCGACGGTGTCGTCCGTCGACCCGCTGTCGACGACCACCACCTCGTCGAGGAGCGGGTGGCGTTCAACGAGCTCTTCCATGACCAGTTGGAGGATGCGCCCGACCGTGGCGGCCTCGTTGAGAGTCGGCAGTCCGAGGCTGATCGTGAGGCCCTGACGCCGCTTCATCTCCACGAGCCGAGCGATGTCTCTGAACTCTCGCGAATGGAATGTGTTCTCGGCGAACCAGCGGTCGACGCGCTGCGAGAGCTGGCGTTCGCTGACGACGGTCATCGGTCCCGGCTCGACATCCGAGAGCCCGCGCTCGACCGAACGCGCGCTCTTTACGATTACGACCGTGCCGGGCAGGCGGCGCACCGCACGGGCGAGGCTGCTGGAGACGAGGGTCGGCGCCCCGGCGAGCTCGGCCTGCGCGCCGAGGACGGTCAT
>JAYUBK010000237.1:0-13213 GCA_043740835.1 Chloroflexota bacterium | reverse complement strand
TCGTGAGCATCTTCAGGGTCGGGCCTTTGAGTGCGGCGCCGGCGACGATCGGAGTGACGGCGACGGTCCGCGCCGGGTCGAGCCGGTCCCCCAGGATCGAGAGGATGGGGTCGATGCTGACAACGGGGTTCGAGGGTCCGATCACGACCAGATCGGCAGATTCCAATGCCGCAACTGCAGCCGGGCTCGGCGGGGCGCCGGCGTTCTCGATCATCACGGCTGCGACCTCGGGCTCGGTTCCCTCCCGGACGAAGTACTCCTGAAGACTCAGCCGCCCCTTGCTCACCGTGTCTATGAAGGTGCGCACCGGCTCATCGGACATCGGGATCACGGCCGTGGCCACGCCCAGCCGGCGTCCGATCTCGGCCGTCGCTTCAGTCAGCGTCATCCCAGAGCGCATCCACTCGCTGCGCAGGATGTGCGTCGCCAGGTCTCGGTCGCCGAGGCCAAACCAGGTTTCCTCACCAAGCCGTCTCAGCATCTCGAGGGAGGCGAAAGTCTCTTCTGCTATCCCCCAATGCGAAACCTCGTTGAAGATGCCTGCCAGCCGGTAGAGCACGGCGTCGACGTCTGGGGAGACGTGAAGACCCCAGAGAACAACGTCATCCCCGGTGTTGGCGATGACGGTGAGCTCGCCGGCCGGCAGGACGGCGTCCAGTCCCTCGGCGAGCATCGCGCCCCCACTGCCCCCGGCGAGGACGACGATCCTCATCGGAAGAGGTCCAGCTCGGGCGGCCGCACCAGTTGGCGACCGCTGCCGGGGTCTCCCTCAGGTCGATAGCCGCGGACCACTACGACCGGGACCCGCTCGACCTTGCCCATTGCGAGTTCCGCAGCGGAGGCCACCTCGTCGGCGATGGCGATCACAGTCGCAGTCATCTCGCGCCCGAAGTCGTCTTCGCGGCCGCGGTAGTCGATGAGCGCCGGCATGCCGGCGACACCGAGGGCGATGTTTGCGATGCCCATCCGCCACGCCCGTCCGAAGGTGTCGGCGACGATGACGGCCACCTCGACACCGGCCAGCTGGCGCAGCCGCGACCGCAGCCGCTCGGCGCTGGCATCGCAATCCACCGGCAATAGACAGAGGACTTCGTCTCCGGGAACGTTGGAATGATCAACACCCGCGTTCGCGCAGACGAAGCCGTGCCGGGTCTCGGAGATGATCACGCGCTCGGTGCGCACGAGCCGCACGCTCTCGTCGAGGACGACCTGGACGTGACGTGGGTCGGCGGCGAGCCTGCCGGCCAGTTCGAGCGCTTCCGATCCGGGCTTCACGGTCGCCATGTCCACCAGCCGGCCCTCGGCTTTGGAGACCGCCTTCTGCGCGACCACGATGATGTCGCCGTCGCTCAACTCCGCACCGGCGCCAAGGATCAGCGTCGCGAGATCATCGCCGGGTCTGACCTCGGGGAGACCGGTGACGGGCCTGAGCTCGATCACCCGGCGACGCCGAGCCGCTCCAGGTCGCTGGGCTCGTCGAGGTCGAGGGCCATCGCCCGCGAGCGGTGCAGCCCGAACCTGATGCCGCGCGCGGCGGCGTCGGCGGCGAACTTGCGCAGGGAGTCGTCGCCGAAATGGAGCCCGAGCGCGGTGGCCGGGCTCATGTAAAGGGCGTTGGTTCCGCCCCGCCCCGTCGCCGGGGCGGCGAACGCGGCCGGGCCGGCGTTACGGCGCGCCGCCGCGAGAAAGGTCGCGAAGACGCGCCGAGTCAGCAGCGGCAGGTCGCTCGAGATCACGACTATGGCGCCGATGCCCTGCCGGATCGCTCTGTCCACGGCAACCCGGGCGGCGGCGTTCTGGCCGGCCGGCATCGACTCGACGTGCGCCTCCACCCCGAACTCGGCGGCGACGCGCGCCGCCGCCGCAGAACCGGCGACGACGAGCCGGAGATGGTCCCCGGCGGTGGCCCGGAGGACGACCCGGGCGCAGCGCTCCGCCAGCTCGCGACGCTGGGCAGGGTCGAGGCTCGGGCTGAGGCGGGTCTTGGCGAGGTCGAAGTCCTTGATCAGGACGGCGACCAGCAGGTCTTGCACAGTGCTACTCGTACTGTTTTCGAAGCCGGGGCAGGATCTCCTTGCCGTAGAGCTCGAGGAACGCCCCCTGGTCGTCGCCAGGGGCGTGGAAGACGAGGTGACGGAAGCCGAGGTCCAGGTACGGCTTCAGCTGCTCGAGGTGCTCGTCCACGTCATCGGAGACAAGCCAGCGCCGGTGCGCGATGTCCTTTACCGCCTCGGAGAGGCGCTCCATCTCGCGAGGATCCTCGACGCCGGCCTTGTCCTCGGCTGGAAGCGCCAGGGCCGCCCAGTTCCGGGTGTCTTTCAGGGCCTGCTCGCGATCGTGGTTGAAGGAGACCTTCATCTCAATCATCTTCTCGATCGACTCGAAGTCGCGGCCGGCCTTCCCCGCGCCCTCCCTCACGGCCGCCAGCAACTTTTCGTAGAGGTCCATGCCCTTGCCAGAGGTGCAGATGAAGCCCTCTGCAGTGCGACCGGCCAGCCTCGAGGCCACCTCACCGGACGCTCCCACGTAGATGGGCACCGGGACGGGCGGCCTGTCATAGATGGTCGCCCCCTTGGTGACGTAGTACTCGCCCTCGAACTCGACGAACTCCTCGTCCCAGAGTCTGCGGATGAGCTTGATCGCCTCGCTGAGCCTGCGGAAACGCTCCTTGAACTCGGGCCATTCGATGCCGATCACCGGCACCTCGTTCATCGACTCGCCGGTCCCGACCCCCAAAATCACCCTTCCGGGCGTGAGGAAGCCGAGCGTTGCGAAGGCCTGGGCGATCACCGCCGGGTGGTAGCGAAAGGTCGGAGTCAGGACGCTGGTGCCGAGGACAACTCTCTTCGTGCGCTGGCCCGCGGCTGCAAGCCAGGAGAGGGAGAAGGGCGCGTGGCCGTCGGTGTGCTTCCAGGGCTGGAAGTGGTCCGAGACCATGACCGAGTCGAACCCGTTCTCCTCGGCCCGGACGGCGAGCTCGAGTAGGTCGACGGGGTTGAACTGCTCCGCCGACGCCTTATAGCCGAGGCGCAGGGGGTGGTCACTCATCACGCGCCATTCCTTCCGGTTCCTGTCTCATCATTCCGCTCGGGCCCCTCAGCCACACCATGTGGCGGCTTCACTTCCGGTACTGCCGGACGAAGTGCGGCGCCATCCGGTCTGGACATCCTGCGAGGGAAATACCTTGTCCAGCTGAAGGCGATTCCAGCCACTGCGGCACCCACCACGACGATGACCAGGGCGATCACGTTTCTTCCCGAGTACGCGACCGGCGTCGGGAACGTGTAAATAAGGAACAGGACCGAGAAGACGATCATCGCCCCGAGGGTGATCGCGCGGTGGATCTTCATCGCCTCGGGAGTCGGATCTTGCCAAACTCCTCCTTGGTCGAGTACTTCTGCCAATCCGGGTAGGGCCCTAGCTTCTCGTCCAGATCGTCGGGGCTCCAACCGTCGATTGTCTCGACGCCGCGGCGAACCAGGACCTCGAGGTCCGCCGGAGGCTGGTCGCGCTTGAACTCACCGATCCCCTGCGAGCGCTGGCTGCGCATTGTGCTGTCGTAGTCGTCGAGCCACCAGGTGGCCGTGACGTGGTAGGTGTCCGGCGTCTCCTCGGACCAGGTGACATCGACCATCGCCTCGCCACCATGTTCGCGAGTGAAGTTGAGGCGCCAGACCGGGTCGTCGCGGAAGAACTCATGGAGCTTGACGCCAGACTCGGTGGCCACGCGCCGGATCGCCGGCGCGACGATCTCGAACGCCGCGTCCATCTGACCGAGCTTGTCCCAGGAAGTTCCCGCCATGGCCGCCCATAAGCTTAGTTCCGCTGTGAGCGAGCCCTCCCTGCACCGCTACGGCTCCATCGAATCAACGCAGAAGATCGCCGCCGGGCTCCCGATCGGTTCCGTCGTGCTCGCGGACGAGCAGACTGCCGGGCGAGGCCGGCTCGACAGGCACTGGGAGGCGCCTCCCGGGACCGGCCTCCTCGTCACCTACGTCCTCCAGCCGCGCCGCCTGATCGTCTTCGCCGCGGGAGTCGCGGCGGCGGAGGCCTGCGGTCCCGACGTTCGGCTCAAGTGGCCCAACGACCTGGTACGTGACGACCGCAAGCTGGGCGGCGTTCTGGCCGAGCTCAAGGCCGGCAGGGCCCTGGTCGGTATCGGCATCAACCTCACCTGGTCGCCCCCCGGCGCCGCCCAGTTGAACGCTGACCGCGAGTTGGTCCTCGCCGACCTCAGCCGCCTTCTCCCGACCTGGGCGCTGGCGCCGGACGACGAAATCCTCGCCGCCTGGCGCGAGCGCTCGTGGACGCTGGGTCAGACGGTCCGGGTCGAGCTCGACGGGGAGACTTTCGAAGGCCTGGCCGAGGACATCGACGCTGACGGGGCGCTGATCGTCGACGGCCGCCGGGTCATCGCCGGGGACGTGGTCAGGCTGCGCCCGATCAGCTGAGAGGGATTCCTGGCCAAGCGTGCAACTCACCCGCGCGGGTCACTCGCCACCTCCGTCACCACGCTGTCCGGCCAGCCGGCTGAGCTGGGGAAGCACCTCGCCGGCCTTGCCACGGATCACGATCTCCGCAAGCCTGTCGAAGGGCGTGGCCTCGAGGTTGACAATGATCAGCGGGGCGCCCGACTGCGCCGCCTGGAGCGGCACCTCGGCGGCAGGGTAGACCTGCAAGGTGCTGCCGACGACGAGCATCAGGTCGGAGGCCTGGGCCAGTTCGAAGGCGTCGGCGACCGCCTGTCCGGGCATCGCCTCGCCGAAGAAGACCGCGGCGGGCTTGATGTAGATGCTGTCGCACTCGAGGCAACGAGGCGGAAACTCCTCCTCGAGGCGCGACTGGACCTGTGAGCGCGGCTCCCGCGCACCGCAGTCCAGGCACTCGACCTGGCGGCCGGTGCCGTGCAGCTCGATGACCCGCGTGGATCCGGCGTCGGTGTGCAGTCCGTCGGTGTTCTGCGTCACAACCGCGACGAGGTGGCCCTGGCGCTCCATCTCCACCACAGCGACATGGGCGGGATTGGGTCGCGCAGCCAGGGCAAGAGCGCCGCGCGCCCGAGCGTGGGTCCAATAGAGGGCGGGGTCCTGCCGGAAGTAGGTGATGTTCGAGACCTTCATCGGGTCGACGGTCTGGTAGATACCGCCAGCGCCCCGATAGGTCGGAATTCCGCTCTCCTGGGAGATCCCGGCTCCTGTGAACGCGACTCCGCGGCGGGCCGACCTGATCAGCGCCGCCGCGGCCGCAAGTTCGGTCATTGGGTCACCAACTCAGCCACCGAGAGCCACAGGATGGACCCGGCGCGCTGGGGCACGACTCACGAAGTCCCCCACGACAACTCCACCGGATACGAGGCCGGTCAGCATTCCGCGCCAGGCGGAGCCTGCGTCGATAAGGATGTCGCTCACCATCGCGGCGGTATCGTAGACCCGGTCGTGCGAGCCCTTCCCATCTATCTCACGACCGGCATGATCTTCGGGGCGGTATCCGCCCGGGGCCTCGAAATCCCGCTCTACGCACACCAGCTCGGGGCCAGCCGCGGCTCCGTGGGGCTTCTCTTCACCAGCTATATGGTCAGCGCCGCCCTCGTGGCCGTGCCTTCGGGCGTCATCACCGATCGTTTCGGGCGCTTGCGCACCTTGATCCTCGCCATCTGTGTTGCGGCGGCGTCGCAACTTGCCGCCGCCGGCAGCCAGGATGTCGGCCTCCTCTTCGTCTGGCAGCTCGTCGGCGGCCTCAGCGCCGGCGCCAGCCAGACTGCGCTCTTCGCCACGCTGACCGACATCGTTCCCAGCCAGGATCTCGGCAAGGCCATGGGCTGGCTCACGCTGAGCATGCAGACGGGCTTCTTCGTGGGCCCCGCGGTCGCCGGCCTGCTCCTCGGCTGGCTGACGCTCCAACAGGACCTCCTCGTCACCACCATCCCTTTCGGGGTTGCCCTCCTGATGTCCTTCGGGGGCGTTCCCGACAAGCGCAACCCGAGCGCGAGCATGGCGCTCTGGGGGCCGGTCAAGAGTTTCGCTCGCGGATCCACATTCTGGGCGCTGACGGCCTCGCTGCTGGCCGTGACGCTGCTGTGGGGCACCTTCCAGGCCTACCTGCCACTGATGGGCAAGGAGTTGTTCGGACTCTCGGGGCCAATGATCGGCTATCTCCTCGGCATCGTCTCGGTATTCAACGGGGCGACAAGGGTCCCGGCCGGCAGGATGGTCGACCGGCTCCAGAGCAGGATCGCGCTCGTCACCGCGTGCACCATCGGGTTCGCGGTGACCGTCGCCGTCTTGCCTCACCTTCACGGCTTCTGGCAGCCCACGATCCTGCTGAGCCTCACCGTTCCGCTGATGGCGGTGAGTTTCGTCGGCATTGGCGTCGCCTTTGCGCAGATCGCCCCCGACGACTCCCGCGGGGTCGCCATGGGCGTCTACTCGGCGGTGCTGTTCGTGGGTCTCGGCCTCGGGCCGGCCATCTTCGCTCCCGTCATCCAGGCCAGCGGTTACCAGTTCGGCTTCCTGCTCTGCGCCGTGGCTGCGGCAATCCTTGCGGTCGTCGCACTCGGGATCCGCCACGAGCCCCTCCAGCGCTTCCGCCGACCCATCGTGCCCCCTCCGGTCGTCGGCGACTATGCGGACTGAGGCCACCTGGGTAAACGGCGCTGACACGCCTCAGCCGGCAGCCCAGTCCTCGAGCGCCTGGCGGTGGCTTGGGAAGGCGAGAGGTGGCAGGTCGGCCAGGGTGAAGATCCCAACCTCCAGCATCTCGCTGCCGGCGCTGGCCACCTCCCCCTCTGCCAACCGCGCTCGATAGGCAAGACCCAGCATCCCGGTCCCGTTTCCGCGGACGATGTGGTAGATCCCCAGGAGCGAGGTGATCTCGACACCGGCGCCGATCTCTTCGAGGCATTCCCGCCTGGCGGCCACCTCGGGATGTTCATCGTCGTTCACGAAGCCGCCCGGAAGGCACCAGAGGCCGTAGCCGGGCTCGATGGAGCGCTTGCCGAGGACTACCCCGGCCGGCGTCTCGACGACAACCATCGTCGCGACGACCGGATTGCGCCAGAGGACGAACTCACAGCTCGGACAGCCTTCGAGCTCGCGGCCCTCGATGACACGGGGCACGAGCCGGGTCCCGCAGTTAAGGCAGAAATGGGCCACGGCAAGGGATAACCTACGCCGCGCGCCGAGTGCTCCACAGCCACCGCCCGCGATTTAGTCGATCATCAACGGGAAGTGGTCTCCTCGCCGCGCCGCAGACGCTCGCGATACGCGCGGTTGTCGAGGTTCAAGGGACCACTCGTCACGACGCTCGCCTTCTTCCTGGCGGCGCTCGCCGGTGGTGTCGCCTACTTCGTGCCTGCCGCCTTGACGGCGGTCTCCGCGACCGGCCAGCCGCTCCCCCAGCCGTCGGGCGCGGCGCGCCCGACCATCGCCATCGGCGACCCCTTCACACTCCTGTTACTAGGGAGCGACGACGACTCCAAGTTCGCCCCGGACCACACCAACACTCAGTCGATGATCCTCGTGAGAGTCATCCCCGCCACCCACCAGGTGACGATGCTGTCGATCGCCCGCGACCTCTACGTGCCCCTGTCGACGGGCCGCGAGGGCAAGATCTCACTCGCTTATTCCTCTGGTGGCGCCCAGGCGGCGGTCGCCACCGTGGAGAAGAACTTCAACGTCCGCATCGACGACTATGCGTGGGTAGGCCTCAAGGGTTTGGTCGGCCTCGTCGACGAGTTCGACGGCGTCGACCTGGTCGTCAGCAACCCCGTCCTGGACGACTACTTTCCCGACGACCTGAATCCGGGCAACCCGTATGGCTTTCAGCGCATCGCCGTCCTGCCCGGGCCGCAGCACCTCGACGGCGTCCACGCGCTCCAATACGTCCGCTCGCGGCACAGTGACGCTCGCAGCGACTTCGGACGCTCCCAGCGCCAGCAGCAGCTGCTCCTGGCGCTCAAGCAACGAGCCCGGACAGTGAACATCACAGACCTGCCGCGCCTCATCGGGACCTTCTCGGGCGAGTTCAAGACTAGCCTTGGGATCGACAGGATCCAGGCACTCGTACCGCTGGCGTCGGGGTTCAACACGAGCGACGTTCACCAGGTCTTCCTTGCCCCACCGCTGACTACCGAGACGATTCTCAGCGACGGCGAGGACGTCCTTCTTCCCGACTGGCAGGCCATCCTTCCGCTCGTCGCGCAGAGTTTCCCGTCGCGATGAGCGGTAGCCGGCGGCTGCTCGTGACCGTGCTGGGGATGGTCCTCATCTCGAGCGGGACCTACATCGTCCTGACCAGATTCGGGACCAAGGTCGGGCCACCCCCGCCTCCCACTGCGACAACGCCGATGTTCACACTGCCCGGCACCATCTTCGTGACCCAGCACGGGGCAATTTACACGGTCAACAGGGGAGCCGTGGCGAAGCTGAAGCTTTCCCCGACGACACTCTGGTCCCACCCGGCCGTGACGCGCGACGGCACCCAACTCGTCGTGGCTGGAGGCGACACGCGTTTCACCGAGCTCTACCTGATGTCGCCGACGGGCGAGGTCGGGCGCCGGCTCACGAACGACGCGGCGCGGGAAGTCGCCCAGAACCACTGGGCCTTCTATCCGCGCTTCGGCAACGACGGCAACTCGATCTTTTATAGCTGGGACCCCAAAGACGCCGGGAAACCGTTGCGCGTCGACCTGGCTGTCTACAGCCTCGACATCAAGGCCGGTGAGCAGCCGCCGGGGCGGCGCTGGACGCAGCCCGACGAATTCACGGGCGGGGACACCGCCCCGCAGCCTGTGGACGGAGGTGGCCTTCTCTACGCCGGGTACTCGATCGGGCCCGACCGCCAGATCCAGTCGCGGATCTGGTGGCAGACGGGGCCGGACGTTGCCGGAAAACCGCTCACGGAGCTGGCCGCGAATTGTGGCAGGCCGGCGCTGTCGCCGTCCGGTGACCAGCTGGCGATGATCTGCTCGCCTGCCGCGGATAGGTCGAGACTCGTCGTGGCGCCCTTCAAGGACGGCGTGATCGGGCCGCCGAGCATCTCGATCGACGACCAGCTGGTGGCCTCACCGGCCTGGTCGCCCGATGGGAAGGGAATCGCTTACCTGGCCGCTGGCAAGGCGGGGACCGGGTTCGACCTCTGGTGGGTGGCTCTCAGCGGGGAAAACGCGGTTGCGGCGTCGCCCACGGCGAGCCCTGCCGTCGCCTCCGGTCGCCGCCAGGTCACGACCGGCCTCGACCTCGACGCCACGTCGGCGCCCGCCTGGTCACCGCTCTGATCTCAGCACGATCTCGGTAGACTCCACCGGGTGAGTTCATCGGCGCTCCTTGTCCTGGGAGCGACGTTCATCGCCGCGGGCGTCGAATGGGTCGAGGCGCTCACCATCGTCCTCGCCGTCGGAACCACCCGTGGTTGGCGGAGCGCATTTGGCGGCACCGTTGCCGCCTTCGCCCTCCTCGCCGCGATGGTCCTCCTCTTCGGTGTGGCCCTCACGGCGTACGTGCCGATCGCGGCCGTGAGGACCCTCGTCGGCATCTTCCTGCTCCTCTTCGGTCTCAAGTGGCTGCACAAGGCGATCCTTCGCTCGAGCGGGCTCAAGTCGTTGCATGACGAGGAGAAGATCTACGAGGAGACTCGGGCCGAACTCAGCGCCGCGGCCAAGAACCACGCCGCCGGCTTCGCGACGGCCTTCAACGGCGTCTTCCTCGAGGGGCTCGAGGTCGTCTTCATCGTCGTCGCGCTGGGCGGTTTGCGGAACGAGAACATCATCCCGGCCACGATCGGGGCGGTCGCCTCGGTGATAGTCGTGGTGATCGCCGGCGTCGCCCTCCGGCACCCCCTCACGCGGGTCCCGGAGAACACGCTCAAGTACGTCGTCGGCATCATGCTCACGTCCTTCGGAACATTCTTCGCCGGCGAGGGCCTGGGTGTCGATTGGCCTCTGGCGGATGGCGTCCTCCTGGTCCTGATCGCCGTCTACGCGCTGGCGTCGGTGGCACTCGTGTGGTACCTCAGGCGTCCCGTCCGGGCGACCGGCGAGCCGAGCCCGGCCATGAAATGGATGCGCGCGGCCGGGAGCGAGCTCTGGGGCCTCTTCGTCGACGACGGCGCTTTGGCGATCTTCACCATCGCCGCACTTCTCGGTGTCGGCCTCTTCACAGCCCGTTACTCCAACCAGCACCAGCTGGCGGGCGCGCTCCTCGTCGTGGGCGTGTTGCTCGCAATCGCAGTCGGCCTCTCCGGCCCGGCCAAAATGCGTCAGAAGCGACAGTGAACATCCTTCATTTCGAAGACCTGGACCTTGGGGGCAGCTGGACGACACGAGGCCGGACCATCACCGAGACCGACATCGTCAACCATGCCTCGACGTCCGGCGACTGGGGCCCACTCCACGTCAACCAGGAGTTCGCCAGCGCCGGCCATTTCGGGACCCGGGTCGCTCACGGGTCGCTTCTGGTCTCGCTCGCGATGGGCCTCGGAGCAATGGACGTACCTCATCCGGCGACCGTGGGGATGGTCGGCACCGGCTGGCGATTCATGCGGCCGGTCCGTGCCGGCGACACGATCCGCGCGCACTACCGGCTCAGCCGCAAACGCGACGTGGATGAGCCGCGCTGGGGCCTGGCCGTCTGGAGGATCGAGATCACGAATCAGCGCCAGGAGATCGTGGCCGAAGGCGAGGTCACGGTCCTGGTGACCAAGCGCGACGTACCGCACGTCTCCATCGCATCCCCTGCATCCAAGCGGCACCGACGAGGCCGCCGCGGCAAGGATCCGGTTGCGCTCCCTGTGGAGGTGCCCAGTGCGCCATCCGCGGAGGCGAACCTGCCCGAGCCGGCCCCGGCCGACGCGCCGGCTCCGAGTAGGCGCCGCCGGGGCGCGGGCGTGAAGTCCCAGCCGGATCCCGTCGCCCAGGTCGTCCCCGCCTCGGTGCCGCCGCCCGAGGAGACACCGGGGCCGACCAGTGCTTCCGCTCGCCGCCGGCGCCGCCGGCGCGGGGGCAGCGGCGGCAGCGCGGCGACATCGTCAGCTGATGGTTCCGGAACCAAAGGGGGCACGGAGGCTCCCTCGACGGACGGCTCTCTCGCTGTCGCGCCGACGGCCGAACACCCGGTCTACGTGCCCGAGGCTGAATGGACCAACGCCGCTCTGACCACGACGCCCACCCCTGTTGTTCCAATCTCCGCCGGCCCTGAGAACCCGATCGGGCAGATCCTGAAGAGGTTCCGACGGGCGCCTCGCAGGGTGACGAAAGAGGGCGACCAGCAAACTCGAGGGTAGACGCTCGCCGATGGAACCTGCCGTCGGTTACCCCGGGCCTGAATGCTCCAAGTCCGGCAGACCCTGAGCTGAACCAGCCTAATCCGGCGGTTCGAGTCCCTGGAGATACTCAATGACTCGTCTCGTCAGCTGACTAGGCGTCGACGCCCCGCTCGTGACCCCGACCCTGCTGATGCCGCGAAACCAATTGACGTCGATCTCGTCGAGGGAGTCGACGAGGTGGGCCGGCTTGCCGCCCTTTTTCTCGACAACCTCGACAAGGCGCTTTGAGTTAGAGGAACGTGGGCTGCCAACAACGATCACCATGTCGACGTCCGCGGCTGCCTCGACCGCCGCCTCCTGGCGTTCCTGAGTGGCCCGGCAGATCTCGTTGTGGACCTCCGCGTGGGGGTACCGAACCTTGGTTGCTTCGATGAGGGAGTCGGTGTCCCAAACCGAGAGCGTCGTCTGGCACGTGATGGCGACCTTCTCAGAGTGGATTTCGAGCTTCGCAACATCCTCCAACTCCTGGACCAGGTGAATGCGATTGGGCCCATGCCCGATGACGCCCTCGGGCTCGGGATGGCCACGGAGTCCGATGTACACGACCTCGTAGCCCTCTCCCAGGAGGCGGTCGACGAGATCGTGCGTGCGCACTACGTCCGAGCAGGTCGCGTCGACCGCCCTCAGACCCATCGCGGCCGCCTTGGCCTTGACCGCCGGACTCACGCCATGGGCGGTGAAGATGACCGTGCCACCGCCCTTGATCATGTCGAGCCCCGCAATCCTGTCATTGGCGTCGACGAGCTTCACGCCGTGCTCCTGCAGATCGTCAGTGACGTGGGTGTTGTGAACCAGGTAACCGAGCATGTGCACGGGGCCGGCACTGTCCTCACCAACGTGTTTCGCCATCCGGATCGCGTCAACCACCCCGTGGCAGTAGCCTCGCGGTGTGATCTTGAGGACTTCCACGTAGCTACTCTACCCAGCCGAGTCGGCAGGCAATGCAACCACGGAACTCCGCTGCCAATCGAAACGACCCGGCCTGTTTGCGGCCTACTCGATCCCGCTCCAGATATCGGTTTCGCGCCCGTCGCCGCCCAGCTTGCCTCGCCGGAGCACGTAGGCCTCCATCCCGAAGATCTCGCGGACCATCTCATCGGGCGTATTCAGGAAGAACGAGTCGGGCGAGTTCTGGCTCCGATGTGCCTTGAAGGCGTCGCTCTTGCGCTTGGAATACTCACGGACGTCCACGTGAGTGGTGATCTCTTCGTCCGGGATGCCGACCAGCGTCGAGTTCTCGAAGGGATTCGGCCGCCCGGCCTCCTTCATCCGCTCGGCCATCATGCGCATTCCGCTGGCCGGGATCGCGTGTTCGTAGAACTTGGCCGGCTCCCAGCCCTCAGCTTTGAGAATGTCGAGGGCCGCCACGGTCACATCGTGGGCCTTGATGTGGTCCGGATGGCCGTAGGTACCCATGGGGTCGTAGGTCACGACGACATCCGGGCGCTCGATTCGCATGATCGCAGCCAGCCGCTCGCCGGCCTCGTCGAGAGGAGCCTTGTGGAAGGAGTCCGGGTGCTCGTTGCTGGGAGTGCCCGCCATGCCGCTGTCGCGATAGCCGAGAAACTCCTGGCGGGACGTCCCGATGATCTCGAGGGCGCGCCGCAGCTCCTCGGTCCTTATCTCGCCCAGGCGCGGCCTCGACTCCTCGACATCCATGTTCGAGATCTCGCCCTCTTCGCCGCGTGTCGCGGTCACGAGGACGACCCTGTGACCGGAGTCAAAGGAACGGGCCATGATGCCGCCCGTGGAGATGGCTTCGTCATCCGGATGGGCATGGACCAGGAGGAGAGTTTTCATCTAATGCAGTGTCTCCGAATCAGCGAAGGGATCGCACCTTCGGGTGCCAGATCAGGGGAAACGGCCAGCAAGGCGGGAGGGACATTCGTGTCAC
>JAYUBK010000236.1:0-4238 GCA_043740835.1 Chloroflexota bacterium | reverse complement strand
TACTTCTTCAATGCCGACCACACCAAGCCGGTGATCGCTGCCGTCAACGGCGCCGCCCTGGCCGGGGGCTTCGAACTGGTCCTTGCCTGCGACCTGGTTGTCGCGGCAGACACCGCAGTCTTCGCAGTTACCGAGGTCCTTAGGGGCCTCTTCCCGGCCGGCGGCGGAGCCTTCCGCCTGCTTCGCCAGGCCGGTGCGCGAATGGGAATGGACCTTCTTCTGACGGGCCGTTCCATCGACGCCGCGACGGCCCTCGCACACGGCCTCGTCAACCAGGTGGTCCCCGCGGCCGAGCTCATGCCGGCGGCCGGGAAGATGGCCGCGACGATCATCGCGGCATCACCGCTCGGGGTGGCGGCAAGCCTCAAGATCGGGCGCCGGGCGCTTGACCTGCCTGAGCCAGAGCTCTGGCGTATCAATACCGAGGAATTCGCGAAGATCGCGGCGAGCGCCGACGCGATGGAGGGCTCGCGCGCTTTCGTCGAGAAGCGGCCCGCGCGCTGGACCGGGAGCTAGCTCGAGGTCCGAGCGTCGGCCGCCCGACGGCGCTCCCAGCGATATCCGTATCCGGCCACTGCCGCGAGCTGACCCCCGCGCCCGCCGCCCTCGCCGAGCTTGGAGCGCAGTCGGCGGGCCAGCAGGTCGACGCGCTCGGTCGAGATATCCGCGGCGTACCCGTAGACCTCGGCCATGATCTGGTTCCGGGAGACGGCCACGCCGGCGTTGTGGACGAGGTATTCCAGGAGCTTGAACTCGAGCGGACCCAGGGTCACCGGCAAGCCGGCCACTGTGACCTGACGGGCCGAAATGTCGATGGCCACATCTCCAAAGCGCATTCCCTCGGCGGGGGCCTGGACCGGCAGGGAGACGGGCTTGGCCCGCGCCGCCACGGCCGAGGCCTTGCGCAGGTGGGCCTCGACGCGAGCGATGAGCTCAATGCGACGCACGGGCTTGGTGAGGAAGTCGTCGGCGCCGGCATCCAGGGCTCGAGTCACCGTCGCCTCGTCGATTCGGCCCGAGACGAAGAGGATGGGCAGGAAGGGGTCTGCGGCCCGAAGCTCGCGACAAACCTCGATTCCGGGGCGATCGGGAAGTCCCCAGTCGAGAATCACCGCGACGGGCTTCGCCCGGCCGTACGCCGCGATGCCCTCGGCCGCGGTCGAGCAGGCCAGTGCGACGAAGGATTCCTCTTCGAGAGCGATGGATAGGAGCTCGGCCTCGTCCGGGGAGTCTTCGATCACGACCACCGTGCCCCGTGATCCCGCCATGAAATGGAAGTGTCTACCACGAAGCGGGATTCTCGTCGGCCAGTTTTTGAAAACGGGGCGACGGGCCGGGCGAGTGCCCACGGGCCTGGTTGGCGGCGGCGGTTGGCGGCGGCGCGGGAATCAGATCCGATATAGTCCAGCGCACCATAGGCAAGGAAAGGGGCCGGACGAATTGGTTCTCGGCCAGGGTAACTGGGCTGCGGACGGTCATTGCCATGGCTGTCGTTGTGGCGGTCACGCTGGGATGCGAGGTCCCGGCCGTGTCGCCGACAGGTAACGGTCAGCCAAAAAGGGGAGGTGCTCTGGTTGCCGCCTCATGGCAGGAGCAGACATCGCTGCTGGCGGCCGGGATAACAGACTCGGCACCTCAGGCCATTGCCTACGAAGCTCCGATGGTCGAGGGGTTGATCGGGCGCACGGCAGGTGGGTCTGTGCTACCGGCGGGCAAACTGTCCGACCACTTCCAGCCCCAACTGGCCACGGAAGTGCCGACGGTGGAGAACGGCGATGTGAAGGTGAGCGGTTCGACAATGAAAGTCACCTATAAGCTTCGGCAGGGTGTGAAATGGCACGACGGCAAGCCGTTCACTTCGAAGGACGTGGCTGACACGGCGAACTTCTATTACCTGAAGTACAAGGAAGCGAACCCGACACCAATTCTGTCAACCAATGGCTGGGACCAGATCTCGTCGGTCGACACTCCCAATGCCAATACGGCAGTTGTTAACTTCAAAAGCATCTACGGCCCTTATCTGAGTCTCTTCTCCGGGCCGTACGGGGTGCTGCCGTCTCATCTCCTGCAGCCAACATGGGCTGCAGGGGGCGACATGACGAAGACGAAAATATCGGTTGATCTCAGTCCGGCCAACCCGTCGGGCTTCAAGGGCAGCGGGACCTGGGACAAGTGGTTGGTGGGTACCGGTCCCTTCGTATTCAAAGAGTGGGTGCCGGGCGATCACCTGACAATGGTTCGCAACAACTCCTACTGGGGGCGGCACACAGCCTACCTCGACCAGATCACAGTCAAGTTCGAACCGGACATCGAAACCCAATACAGTGATGTGCGCACCGAAACCGCCCAGTTGGGTATTGACTTCCGTGCCGGGCTTCTCGGACCACTCGGACATGTGGCCAACCTCAACACCCGGGTAGTTCGTGACAGCGGCTCGGAGAAGCTCGACTTCAACCTCAAGAACAAGTACCTGGCGGATCCGACAATCCGCAAGGCGATAAACATGTCGATCGACAAGCAGAAAATGGTCGACCGCCTGCTCCAGGGAAGGACCTCCATATCGCCCGATACGGGGATCTGCCTTGGTCTCGCGGCCTGGTGCTCTGATGCCTCGATTCCCGTGACCAAGTACGACCGCAAGGCAGCGAACAACCTGCTCGACGCCGCCGGTTACAAGTTGCGAACAGTGGGCCCCGAGGCGGGCTTTCGCGCCTTCTCAGATGGCACCACGATCGCCCTGTCGCTGGTGACCACGGCAGGTAACACCCTGCGAGAGCAGCAGGAGGCGCAGATCGCGTCCGATCTCGCCGCCATTGGCATCAAGGTGAAGACACCTTTCAAGAATCCCACGGCTGCCCAACTCTTCGGGTCCTTCGCCGAGGGAGGGGTGCTGTACAACCACACCTTCGACATGGCGCAATACGCGAACACCGTGCCCGGCGGGGATCCGGACGGTTGGTACGGTGTCTTTGTCTGCGACCAGGTTCCGCTGGCAACCAACGGAGGCCTCGGGCTCAATGACACCCTGGAGTGCAACCCGGCACTCGATGCCGCCTTCAAAGCTGGACGAACCACGGTTGCGCCGGCCGGGAGAAAGCAGGCGTATGTCGCGGCTGCCAATGTCCTTGCCAGGGATCTGCCCGAAGTGGCCCTCTATCAGCAGATCACCGTCATCGCTTACAACCACCGGCTCAACGGTTATGCACCGGCGACGGACTCCTGGATGAACAACAGCAGCGAGTGGTACCTGAATAGCTGAGCGACACTCGGACCGGCGGGCGGTCAGAGCAGCCTTCTCATGCCCTCCGGGGTCCGATATTCGGTTCCATTGAGGACAATTCCGCTCAGCCGCTCGCGACCGAGGAGAAAGACCGCCTTCTCGATGTCCTCGATTGGGGTGACGCCGTAACGCGCCACGAGAAGGATCTTCTCGGAGAGTTGGGACGCCAGTGAGCTGTAGGCAATGCTGAGCATGGGCGGCAGATCGATGACCACCGAAGCGAAATGGCGGCGCAGCTCAGCAATCGAACCCCCTTCGCTGAGCTGGTAGAAGAGGTGGCTTGGATCCGTCCGTGGCGCGCCACTCGGAATGACGAAGAGGTTGACCAGAGGACCGCCGCGAAGGATGCGCAGGGTGGACGAGCCATCGAGCCAGTCCACGAGCCCAGTCCTGCTCTCGAACCCGAAGTAGCGATCGAACGAGGGCCTCTCCATGTCGCATTCGAGCAGAAGCGTTGGCCGTTGTGTGTCGGCCGCGAGGGCCATCGCGATCCCGATGGCCAGTGAGGTCTTTCCCTCGCCGCGGAGCGCGCTCGTTACTCCAATGACGCGGCACCCGTCCGCGTCCTCCGTCATTCCGCTGAGGTAGGCGCGCCGGCAACGATCGATGAACCAGGGGGGCATCGTGATCGGGCGGACGTTCTCAGCGCCACGAACCGCAAAACCCGGTCCGGCCGGCCTTGGACTGAGGGCGCGGCGGATGGTTTCCGCAAGATCGGTCCGCGGGGAGTCCACCTGATCCTTGAGCATCAGAAGCGTTCCTGCATCCCGATCAGGGGAATGGTTGTGAGTACCGGGACCCCCAGGCGCTTTGCCAGCTCCTTCGGATCGCGAGCCGTCTTGTCGGCCCACACCAGGATCGCAAGGTAGAGAGCGCTTCCAACGGCACAGACCACCACCAGGAGGGCGGCCGCGAAAAGACTCCTTCCGTCGCCGAGCAGACCGGAGCTCGCGATCCG
>JAYUBK010000235.1:0-4257 GCA_043740835.1 Chloroflexota bacterium | reverse complement strand
GCCCTGGCGTCGGCCTCGGGGGCGATGCGGACTGAGTCGGTTCGCATATAGGTGATGAGTCCGGTTGGACCTGCCGGGCCGAGCTCGACACCCTCGTATAGATCCTGGGCAAGCCGCATCGTGCGGTTGGGGGCATAGCGGAGGCGGCTGGATGCGTCCTGCTGGAGCGTTGAGGTGATGTACGGGGGCGGGGCCGACTTGGTGCGGCGCTTCTGCTCGACGCTGAGGACTTGGTAGTCGGCGCCCTTGAGTTCGGCGAGGATGGAGTCGACCGTCGCCTTGTCGGCGATCTCCAGCTTCGATTTCTCGCCGCCTGAGGCACGCCGCGCCAGTCGGGCCTTGAAACGGAGGTCGTCGCCGAGTTTGGAGAGGAGCGCGTCGACAGTCCACGACTCTTCGGACTTGAACTTGCGGATCTCGTTCTCGCGGTCGACGACAATCCGCAGCGCAACTGACTGCACGCGGCCCGCGCCGATGCCCTTCTGGACTTTGCTCCACAAAAATGGGCTCAGTCGGTAGCCGACGAGGCGGTCCACGATCCGCCGCGCCTGCTGCGCGTTGACACGGTTCATGTCGATGTCGCGCGGCTCATCGAGGGCCTTCTGCACTGCCGCGGCAGTGATCTCATGAAACTCGATGCGCTTGGCGTTGCGCAGATTGAGGGCCTCGCTCAGGTGCCAGGCGATCGCCTCGCCTTCGCGGTCGGGGTCGGAGGCCAGGATCACCTCCCTCCCTCTACTGGCCGCGCTGCGCAGTTCGGCGAGGGTCTTGCGGCGGCTCTCGACTACCTCGTAGGTGGGCGCGAAGCCGTGCTCGACGTCGATTGAGAGTGTCTTCTCAGGGAGGTCTCGAACGTGGCCCATGGAAGCCTTGACGTCATAGCGATCGCCCAGGAACCTCTTGAGGGTCCGGGCCTTGGCCGGGGACTCGACGATGATCAGAGCGGGTGCCATTACTTCCTTTCCTTTGTACGCGGTTCGGGATCGGCCGCCGCCTGCCGAACTGGTGTCCGGCTCTTCCAAACAGGTCTGCCGGGCGCTGATCCTACTCTGCGGGGCCCCGACGGTGCGGAACTCGGATATACCCGTCTCCGCGACGTCTGACACTCCCATCCAACTCGAGGCGTGTTAGTCGCGCGAGCGCCTCGGCAAAGCCGAGGCCGAGCTTACGGGCAAGTTCGGCGGCGGTCAGCGGGAGCGCGTCCGAAAGGTGTGCGAGCAGGCCATCGGCGCCCGCCGGTGATTCGATGGCGAGGCGCCGCGGTGGCCGCAGCGGATCGTCGAGCACCTCGCCCGCGCGGCCCAGGACGGCAAGCACATCGCGTGCGTTCTGGACGAGCCCGGCGCCGTCTCGGAGCAGTTGGTGACAACCGACCGAGGCGGGACTGAAAACGCTGCCCGGCACCGCCATCACGTCGCGGCTCAGCGCCAGGGCCGCCTCGGCGGTGATCAGCGCTCCGCTCCCCTCGCCCGCCTCGGCCACGACAACCACGTCGGAAAGCTCGGCCAGCGTCCAATTCCGGCGCGGGAAGTGCCCGCGCCGCGGTGGGGTTCCGGCCGCGAAGGTACTCACCAGCGCCCCGCCGGTGGCGAGGATCCTCTCCGCCAGAGCGGTGTTCTGGTACGGATAGACGAGATCGACTCCAGTGCCCATGACGGCGACGGTGCAGCCCCCCGCGTCGATTGCGCCGCGGTGGGCCGCGGCGTCGACTCCCAGAGCAAGCCCGCTGAGGATGACGACGCCGGCCATCGAGAGGTCGGCCGCCAATCGCTCCGCCACCGCCTCTCCATAGGGAGTCGCCCGGCGAGCGCCGACGATCGCCACCCGCGGACCTTCAGGCGGCGGCCAGAGTCCGCGCACGTTCAGGCCGGGCGGATCAGGCGGCGGCATCGAGCCGGTAGCCGAGCGCCTCCAGAACGTGGTGTTCGCAAATCTGGCCGGCGCCTTCCAGGTCGGCGAGGGTGCGGGCCACCCGCCAGCTGCGATGGAAGCCGCGGGCTGTTAGCCCGCGCTCGGCGGCCCACCGCTCGAGGGTCGCGCGGGAAGCTCCAAGTGCGGCGTATGCCCGGAGATCGCGAGCCCTCAGTGCCGCATTCAGCATGCCCTGGCGCTCGAACTGCACGGCCCTTGCTGCCGCGACGCGCTCCCTCACCGTCGCCGAGCCCTCACCGGCGGGCTCATTTGCCAGCGCGGTTAGTGGCGCACGGCCGACGTCGACGCGTAGATCGATACGGTCCAGCAGCGGCCCCGAGAGGGAGCGCTGATAGGACGCGAGTGAGGTGGCCGAGCACCTGCAGGCCCGCAGCGAGTCGCCAAGCCAGCCGCAGGGACAGGGGTTGGTGGCCGCGACAAGCATGAACCGGGCGGGGTAGGCCACCGTGCCGCCACTGCGAGTGATTGTCACCCGGCCGCTCTCAAGTGGCTGCCGAAGCGCCTGCAACGCACCCGGTTGGAAAAGTGCCAGCTCGTCGAGGAACAGCACTCCTTCATGGGCGCGGCTGATCTCGCCGGGTCTGCCGACCCCGGCGCCTCCGCCGATCAGTCCCGCCGTGGAGATGCTGTGATGGGGGGCGCGGAAGGGGCGCGTCCAGCGGAGCGGCTCACCGCCGAGTTCGCCGAGGACGCTGCCGACTTGGGCGACCTCGAGCGCGCTCTCGAGGTTGAGCGGCGGCAGCAGGGCGGGGAGGCAACGCGCGAGCATCGTCTTGCCGGCTCCCGGCGGACCGCTGAGAAGGAGGTGGTGCCCCCCGGCGGCCGCAACCTCGAGCGCCCTCCGGGCGCCGGCCTGCCCGTGCACCTCCGCGAGATCCTCGGCGATGGCCGGCTCGGGCGCTGTCAGAGCCGGTGACGAGTGGTGAACGAGTTCCAGATCCCCTCGCAGATGGTTGACGACCGACACGAGGTCGCGACTGGGCCTCACCAGGAGGCCCTCGGCGAGGGCCGCCTCATCTGCATCCTCGGTCGCCACGTACAGCTCGCGCACGCCGTTCGCGGCCAGCCAGCGCGCTGCCACCAGCACGCCATCGACGTGCCGCACCGCTCCGTCCAGGGACAACTCTCCTAAAAAGGCGCAGCCCGCAGTGGATGGCGGAGAGTCGAGCTGTCCCAGGGCGATGGCGACCGCGATCGGCAGGTCGAATCCACTGCCCTCCTTGCGCAGCTCAGCCGGCGCAAGGCTGACGGTGACCTTGTTGCCGGGGAAGGTCAGCCCGCTGTTGCTGATGGCCGACTTCACCCTTTCGCGTGCTTCTCGCACCGACGCGTCGGCGAGTCCCACCATGAAGAAGCCGTGACCCGCGCCGGCATGGACCTGGACCTCGACGAGGCGGCCCTCGAGACCGCGCAGCTGGCAGCTGAGGACGGAGGTGACCACTGACCCCGAGGCTATCGGCAGGGACGGCGCGCGACCACCCACCCGGTAAAGACCGCGCCGGTGCTTGACTGGACCCGTTCATGAGCGGCCTTCTGCGACCCGCCCGCTACGTCGCCGCCGCCGGCTTTCTGCTGGCGCTGGCCTGCCATGTGGCCACCTATCTGCCTGTCGACCCGGGCCTCTTTCAGCCTCTTGTCTTCGGCAGCTTCCCGGTGATGTTCCCGCTGGTCCTCATCGTCATCCTGGCCCAGAACCAGCGGCACATCAGGATCGACGATCTCGTCAGGCACATCACGACCCGCGAACGACTGGCCATCGGCGGCTTCCTCGCCTACGTGGCGGTCGACTTCGTCCTCATGATCTCGCTACTGCCCGGCCAACCCGAGATCCACCAGGGCGCCTTCTTCATGAATGTCCACGGAGCGCTCACCCAGATCAACCACGATGACTACCTCGCCGGGTTGCAGCACGCCAACCGCCTTTTCTCCGGCCACGAGATGGCGTTCTACGGACTCGTCGTCGGAATGGTGACGCTCGTCCTCAGGCATGACGCGGCAATCTCGACGGATGGCGTCTAGCGTGCCCGGGCGGCGGGAAAAGCTCAGCGAGGCAGCCCACCTCGCGCACCCGATCCACGCCCCCTTGAGTGACGCCAGCGTGTCGGAGCTGATCGAGGCGATGCAGTTCAGACCCGGTGACCGCGTCGTCGACATCGGCTGCGGCACCGGGGAGTGGCTCTTCCGGATCGCCACCGCGACCGGTACTGCCGGCCTCGGGCTCGACACTTCGAAGGCAGCTCTCCGGCTGGCCCGGATGCGCTCGCGCCAGGTGTCGCCGGCTCCCTCCTTCCAGGCCATGGACGCGGCGCATTGGCATCCGGACAC
>JAYUBK010000234.1:0-13390 GCA_043740835.1 Chloroflexota bacterium | reverse complement strand
TCGGCTACAACACGGTCATCTTCCTGGCCGGGCTTTCGAACATCCCGCCGGACATGGAGGAGGCCGCCAAGGTGGACGGCGCGAGCACCTGGCAGCGGTTCTGGATGATCACCTGGCCTCTTCTCAGCCCGACCACCTATTTCGTGCTCCTGATCTCCATGATCGGCTCCTTCAAGGTGGTCTCCCAGGTAATCGTTTTCGTGGGCAACGGCGGCGGCCCCGACAACGCCGCCATGACAATCGGGCTCTACCTCTACAACCAGGCCTTCAACAGCTTTCACGCCGGGTATGCGGGAGCGATCTCGGTGATCCTCTTCCTGATCATCCTCGCCATCACCGGCCTCCAGACCGGCGTGCTCTCGAAGCGGGTGTTCTACCGGTGACGAGCCGGACCGTGCGTGGACTGCTCCGGGACCTGCCGCGCTACGCCGTCCTTCTGCCTGTCGCGGCGCTCATCATTTTTCCCTTCTACTGGATGGTCGTGGTCGCCCTCAACACCGAGGCCCACGTCTTCGAGTTCCCGCCCAATTTCATGCCTCTATGGCACTTCGAGAACTTCGTCACCGCGTGGAACGCCGCGCCCTGGCCCCGCTACTTCTTCAACACCATCCTCGTCGCCGTCTCGACCACGCTCCTGGTCATGATCACCTCGACGCTGGCCGGTTACGCCTTCGCGGCGATGACCTTCCCGGGCAAGGCGATCGTCTTCGGCGCCGTCCTGCTCGTCTACATGGTTCCAAGCGAAGTGACCCTGGTTCCAAACTTCATCATTCTTTCGAACTTCGGCTGGATCAACACCTACCAGGCGCAGATCGTCCCCTTCGCCGCGTCGGTCTTCGGCATCTTCCTGATGCGGCAGTTCTTTTTGGGCATGCCCAAAGACCTCTGGGAGGCAGCCCAGCTCGACGGCTGCTCGCACCTTCGCTACCTCTGGACCGTAGCCGCGCCGCTGGCCCGGCCACCCCTGGTGACCATCGCCGTCTTCCACTTCGTCGGCAGTTGGAATGCTTACCTCTGGCCGCTGATCATGGCCAACACGGACAGCGTGCGGCCCATCCAGGTCGGGCTCAACGCGTTCCAATCCAGCGAGGGCACCGACCCCGTGTTGCTCGCGGCCGGGTCGCTGCTGACGACCATCCCGATCATGGTCCTCTTCCTCTTCGCGCAGAGGCAGATCGTCGGTGGCATCGCATCGAGCGGGATCCGGGGATGAAGGCGCTGTACTGTTACCCGTCCGGCATTCATGTTCAGCGGAGGTAGGAGGAAAATCCAAATGAGATTCAGGAACGTGGCCGGGCTGCTCGCGGCAGCCCTGGTTGCCGTCGCCTGCGGAGGGGGTGGCGGTAACAGCGTCACTCCCACGACCCAGCTCGAAGCTCTCAAGAGCAAGGTCACCGTGAACTTCTGGGAGGGCATCAGCGGCACCCCCGAAAAGCTGCTCCAAGCGTCGGTCGACTCCTTCAACTCGAGCCAGAGCCAGGTCACCGTCAACATGGTCCACAAGGGTGATTACAGCGCCCTCCGGACCTCGGTCCTGGCCTCGCTTGCCAACGGCCAGCCCCCGGACATGGCCCAGTGCTACGAGAACCATGCGTCCAAGTACGTTCAATCGGACGCGCTGGCCGACCTGGCGCCTTTCATCAACGCCAAGGACGGCGTCGCCACCGCGGACCAGAAGGACATCTTCCAGAACCTTCTCGATGACGGCAAGCTGAACGGAAAGCAGTACATGTACCCGGTCAACAAGTCCACGACGGTCCTCTACTACAACCCGGACATGCTCAAGGCCAAGGGCATCAACAACCCGCCGGCCACCCTGGATGAGCTGTTCACCGACATCCACGCGGTCACCGACAAAGCTGCGGGCGTGTTCGGTGTCGCCGCCCCCGCCTACGACACCTGGGTTGGAATGCTGTACGAGAATGGCGGAACTCTCTACGACAATGACAAGAAGCCGGCCAAGGCCGCCTTCAACGGAGCGAAGGGCCTGGCGCTCACCCAGAAATGGCGCGACGCCGTCGCCGCCGGCGACGCCCGGGTCGTCAGCGGACCCAACTTCCCCGACCAGACACTTTTCCAGAACCAGAAGTCGGCGTTCTACATCGCCTCGATCGCGAGCTACACATTCCTCAAGGCCGGCATCGCCGGGAAGTTCACGTTCCACGAGGCACCATTTCCGAGCGGTCCCAAGGGCACCATCGACCCGCTCTTCGGCACCAACGCCTGCATCTTCAAGAAGTCCGCCCAGGACATCCAGCACGGCGCCTTCCTCTTCCTGAAGTACTTCAACAGCAAGGAACAGCAGGTCGCCTGGTCCAAGGGCAGCGGTTACATGCCGAACAGCCAGGCCGCCTACAAGCAGCTACAGTCCGACGTCTATTCCGGCAACCCCGACCTCGCCGTGGGCGTGGGCATGCTGGCCAAGGGCCAACTGTTCGAGGAGGCCCCGACCCCCAGCAGCGACGACCAGCGGACAGCGATCACGACCGAGCTCGGGAACGCGTACAGCGGCAACAAGAGCGTCAAGCAGTCCCTCGACGATGCGGCCGGCAAGGTCAACGACCTTCTGACCGCTGGCTGATTTCACTCGCTGGCGGAAGGCCGAACTGCACTGTCACCTCGACGGCGCGGTTCGGCCGACCACCGCCGCCGAACTGGCTGACGAGCTCGAACTCGACCTGCCCCGACCTCTTCGGATGTCGGCGCCGGTCTCCTGCTCCTCGCAGGCCGAGTACATCGGGTATTTCGACGATGCCATCGCGGTCCTCCAGACGGAGGTCGGGCTCGAGCGTGCCACCCGCGAACTCTGCGAGGACTCGGCCGCGGACGGCATCGACTACCTCGAGGTGCGCTGGGCCCCGCGACTCCACCTGCGCCGGGGCCTGACCATCGAAGCCGTTGTCGAGTCCGTCCTGCGCGGGTTCGAAGGCGCGCCCCTGCGGGCGGTGGCGATCGTCTGCGCGATGCGCCACGACTCGACGGCGGATAACCTCGACCTCGCCCGCCGCTGTGGTTCCTACGCCGGGCGGGGCGTGGTCGGATGGGATCTCGCCGGCGACGAGGCCCGCCACTCCGCCGCCCACCAGCGGCCTGCCTTCGAGGCTGCACGGGCCGCGGGCCTCCGGATCACCTGCCATGCCGGCGAGGCCGGTCGACCCTCCTCGGTCGAGGAGGCACTCGACCTCGGCGTCGAACGTATTGCCCACGGTGTGATCGGGGCCCGGGTCCAGGCCATCGTCGCCCGGATCCGCACCGAGGGCGTGGTCCTCGACCTCTGCCCCACGGCAAACGTCAGGTGCCGGGCGGCCGACTCCTATGCCGGACACCCCCTTCCCCGATTGGTGCGGGCGGGGGTCCGTTGCACGATCTCGACCGATTCGCGAACGGTTGCCGACACCAAGTTAAGCCGCGAGTTCGCGCTCTGCCAGGATGCGATGGGGATGACGGAGGCCGAGTTGCGGCTCTGCAACGAGACGGCATATGAAGCTCGCTTCGGTAGCTGACCTCGAGGCCGCGCTGGCCGGTTGGACTCGAAGGCCCCTGCGAGCCGGTCCCGACCGTATCGAGGCGGCGGTGTGTCTCCCGCTCCGCGACGGCCCGGCGGGCATCGAGGTCTGGGCGATCAAGCGCCCCGACGGCCTCCGCCACCACTCCCGGGAGATCGCCTTTCCGGGCGGCAAGTCCGACCCCGAGGACGCCGACCTGATGGCCACCGCGCTCCGCGAGACCGAGGAAGAGATCGGCATCCCCCGTTCGCGGCTCCGTGGCCTGGGCGCGCTGACGCCGGTCCCCACCGCGACGAGCCGCTTCACTCTCAACCCTTTCGTTGCCGCAGTCGCACCTGGCGACGAGCCACGGCCCAACCCGGGGGAGGTCGACGTGCTGATCACGATCCGACTCGATGACTTCTTCGCGGGCCGGATCCCGTACACGGCCATCGACGTCGGCAGTTACCTCTCCCCGATCTTCGGGTTCGATGCCGGTCACATGTACGGCGCCACCGCCCACGTCCTCCTCGAGCTTCTGGATCTCTATGCCGAAGTGGCGGGGCTCACCGCACCGACACCGGTCATGACTCGCGACGTGCCCTGGCTCTAGCCCAATCGGCCAACTCCCTGGCAAGTTACCTATTGACGTTAGATATATATATGCGTAATCTAATGCGCATGCCAGCCATACACCTCGACCGTCAACCGTTTCATGCCCACGTCGCCGGCGTCGACGAGCCCGCTGCCCTGGTTCTGGTCGACTGCGACGGCTTCGCGGAGATGAACGAGGCGTTCGGCCGAGCCGAGGGTGACAGGGTCCTGAAGGTCATCACCACCCACCTCCTCGCCGGGATGCCGGATGGTGCCGAGGTCTGCCGTACGGGAGGCGACGAATTCGCCTGCCTGTTGCCCGGGTCCAGTCCCGAATCTGCCCTGATCGCAATCGACACAGTTCGCCGCGAGCTCGCCGTGGTCCCCGGTGAGGGGGGGACCGCCACCGGCATCAGGATCTCGGCCGGTGTCGCCGCAATGCCTCACCACACCGCCGACGGCAGCCAGCTGATGACGCTCGCCGACCAGGCCCTGCACCGGGCCAAGACCGATGGGGGCGGGCGGGTCTCGATCTGGGTCGAGGACAAGATGGTCCTGAAGTCGAACTACTACGACCGGGCCAAGCTGGGCCGCCTGGCCAAACTCGCCCAGCGCCTGGGCCGCACGGAGGCCTCGCTACTCAGGGAGGCCCTCGACGCGATCCTCGACCAGCACGCCGACAGCTGACGCGCCACCCGTCAGCCGGCTGGCGATTACCCCTGCCGCGGCCACTCCTGGCCGAGCTCGGCCAGCTGCTTGCAGTGCTCCTCGAAATGGCCGACCAGGTACCTCTCAAGGACAACGTTCAGCGGCATCGGACCGAGCGCGATATGGACCACCTCGCGGTCGAGGTCGCCCTCCTTCAGCGACGCAAGGAACGCCAGCAGCACCTCTGTCCCGGCCTCGATCCGTACGCGCAGCTGGGGCTCGCCGATCAGCCGCCCGCTCTCGATGCCCTCGACCCGTTGCGCCGAACCCGGAGCGCGCCCGAACGGGGCGCCGCTGGCCATTGTCGCCGCGAGCTGATTGGACCAATAGGGAAGCATCTCCGCGGTATGCCCGAGAACATTAAGTCGGTCCCACCGCTCGCCGGTCTGGGGATCGGGCGGGCCGAGCTCAGGCGAGGTGGAGAGTGGTGCGGCGCGAAGCTGCTCCCGGGCCGCAGCGACCCGAACTTGCAGTGCCTCGACCGTGGCTTCCATTTCGTGTTCAGCCCACGGTACCGAAAAGTCGATCCCCATAGTCACCGAGCCCGGGCACGATATACGCCCTCTCGTTCAGACCGTCGTCGAGGGCGGCCGTGAAGACCTGGACCTCGGGGTGGCGCTCCGCGATGACGCGCATGCCCTCCGGCGCCGCGACGATGCAGATCATCCGTGCACCCGAACCACCTGCCTCTTTGATCAGGTCGAGTGCCCGGGACGCCGAGCCTCCGGTGGCAAGCATCGGGTCGAGCAGGAGCGGGACCTTGCCCTCCAGCGGCGGCAGCTTGTTGTAGTAGATGCGAGCGACCGCGGTCTCTTCGTCGCGCTCGAGCCCGATGTAGCCGACGCTCACTCTTGGCAGCAGTTCGAGGACGGGCGCCAGCAATCCGAGCCCGGCGCGCAGGACCGGGACGGCCACCACCTCCTGCTCGATCCATTCGGCGGCGGCCTGCTGGAGCGGCGTCTCGACCGTGCCCCGGCGCCGGGGAAGATCGGCGGTAGCCTCGTAGACGAGCATCGTGATTATTTTTCGCGAGAGGACGCGGAACTCCTCGGGCCGCGTGGACTTGTCGCGCAGCCCCGCAACGCAATCGGCGACGAGCGGGTGGCGGCTAACGTGGAACGGCATTGTCGCGCTCGATCTGAATGGCGATGGCGCCGACCGCGACCTTCAGCAGTCTCTCCATCAGGAAGGGGTCGAGATGGTGGATTTCGCCGGCTCCCAGCTCGTCGGTGACGAGGAGGATGGAGCAGGCTCGGAGCTTGCGGATGGACGCCACGACCAGGATCGTGGATGACTCCATGTCATTGGCGACGACGCCGGCGCGCGACCACATGTCGAGGTCCGAACGCTCCTGGGCGCCGCGCGGCATGGTGTCCGGAAGGAGGTCCGAGTAGAGGGCGTCCACCGAGCGGATGATCCCCCTGTGATGGGTCACCCCCGCCCGCACCGCCGACTCGACACAGGCGCTGACCAGGTCGTGGTCGGAGATTGCGGGGTACTCGCGGGGCACGTAGCCGTCCGGCGTCCCCTCGCTCCGCACCGAGCCGGTGGCGATGATGAGGTCGCCGATCCTGATGCCGGGCTGGGCCGCGCCGCAGGTACCCACGCGAAGGAAGGTGTGGACGCCAAGATCCTTCAGCTCCTCGACCATGATCGCGGCCGAGGGCCCGCCGATACCACTCGACGTGGTGGAGACACGGGTGCCGTTTACGGACCCCGTGAAGGTCCTGTATTCACGGCTCCAGGCCTTCTCCTCGGCACCCTCCAGGTGCTTTGCGATGAGAGCCGTCCGGAATGGGTCCCCGGGTGTCAGAACGTATTCGCCGACCTCTCCGCGGGCCAGTCCCACATGGTATTTGCGCTCGATCACCGGCGGAGTATAAGGCGGCTCCGTACCGAATCCAAGGCGGCGAGGAGGGCCGGCGCGAAGACCTCTCCGGAGGCCACCAGCGAATCGTGACCGAGCGCGACCTCGATTACCGTCGCGCCCTTGATCCCCTCGACGAGTTCGCGCTGGAGGGTGGGCGACGCCGTCCTGTCGCGCGTCGTCAGCACGACCGCCACCGGCATCCCGAGGTTTGCCGCGAAGCCGCGGGCGTCAAAGCGCCGGAGGTCCGCCCGGACCTCCAGGATCTCGTCGATCGTGGACCGGCTCAGCTCGTCCGCTGCCCAGGCCAGGATCTCCGGATCCTTGAGCGTCCCGCTGAGGGCGAACCTCCACCCGCGGCGAGGAAAGACGCCCAGGAAGACCCGCATCCCCAGGCGGTAGAGTCGGCCGCCACGGCCCGGCCAGTGCAGCTGCGTTCCCGACAGCACGAGGCCCCCGACGAGATCGGGATGCTCATGGGCCAGAGTCAGAGCGATGCTGCCCCCCATCGAGTAGCCGAAGACCAGCGCCGGCCCCGTCGCGAGGTGCTCGAGCAGAGCCGCCGCGTCCCCGGCGCAATCCGCGACCGTCACCCTCGCGGCCGGCCTCAGGCCGCGGCCGTGGCCGCGGTGATCGAGGGCGATGATTCGATAGCCGGCGCCAATCAAAGGCGCGTAGCAGTTGAGGAAGTTGAGGTCGGCCGTGACCGCCCAACCGTGGAGAAGAAGCACGGTGCCCAGGCCGCCGCCGAGCTGCTCGCCGCTGTCGCGGTAAAAAACGTCGCCCCGGCCCTCGAGATGGGTCATCGCGCCAGGGGGAAACCTCACCCGCCCCCCACCACCCGACCGAGGATGTGCGGGGGTCGCTCCACGCGCTCCTCACCGATCTTCCAGGCCGCCTGCAGCCGGCGGACGCCCTCTTCGGCAAGCTCGTTGCTTCGGGCATGGACCACGGCCAGTTCGTCGCCCGTCACCACCTCGGTCCCCACTCCGACCGTGATGACGAGTCCGGCAGCCGGGTCGATGACGTCCTCCTTGCGGGCCCTGCCGGCCCCCATTGCGAGGGAGGCCAGTCCGACCTCGAGCGCGTCGACCGCTGCCACCCAGCCCCTCCGGTCGGCCTTGAGCGCGAGCCTGACCGCGGCCTTCGGGAGGCCCTCGGCAAGGCGCCCGCCCTGGGCAGCCAGCATCCGCTCGAACGCCTCCCGTCCGCTTCCATCGGCGATCGCGCGTGCCGGGTCACCGGCGGCGCCGGCAAGCGCGACCATCTCCGCCGCGACCTGGATCGAGATCTCGGTCAGCTCCGGGTCGCCGTTGCCCGCCAGGACCTCGAGAGCCTCCTCCACCTCCAGCGAATTGCCCACGGTCCGGCCCAGGGGATTGTCCATCGCCGTGACCAGGGCCACCATCCGCCGGCCGGCGCCCTGGCCGAGGTCCACCATCTCACGGGCCAACGCCAGGGCGCTGGGCACGTCGGGCATGAAGGCGCCTCGTCCGGCCTTGACGTCGAGGACGATCGCGTCCGCGCCCGCCGCGATCTTCTTCGACATCACGCTGGACGCGATGAGCGCGATCGCCGGGACGGTGGCGGTCACGTCGCGCAGCGCGTAGAGAGCCTTGTCGGCAGGCACCATCCGCGGTGACTGGGCAGCGATGGCGAGACCGATCGCCAGCACCTGTTTGATGAAGCGTTCCGGGTCGAGGTCCACTGTCAGGCCCGGCACCGACTCCAACTTGTCGAGAGTGCCGCCGGTGTGTGCGAGCGCTCGCCCGCTCAGCTTCGGTACCCGGACCCCGCAGGCTGCTGCCAGAGGCACCGCGATGAGAGTGACCTTGTCCCCCACGCCGCCTGTCGAGTGCTTGTCGACCTTCACGCCGTCGATTGCGCCGAGATCCGCAACCTCGCCACTGGCGACCATCGCATTGGTCAGCGCCAGCGTCTCGGCCCTGGTCATCCCTCGCGTGCAGACGGCCATCAGCCAGGCCGCCATCTGGTAATCCGCGATGCGGCCGGCCAGGTAACCCTCGAGCAGGAACGAGATCTCTTCGGGTGTGTGCTCGAACCCGTCCCGCTTGCGACCGATGACCTCCAGAGCCTGCATGGTGCGGCTCAACATAATTGACCGCGGTGCCCGAACAGATATCGATGGAGGACTTCCAGCGTGTCGACATGCGTGTCGGCGAGATCCTCGACGCCGACGAGTTCCCAAAAGCGCGCAAACCGTCCTACCTGTTGACCATCGACTTCGGCCCGCTCGGTCTCCGCAAATCGGTCGCCGCATTGGCGCGCGACTACCGCCGCGAGGACCTGCCGGGCCGCCAGGTGATCTGCGTCTTCAACTTGCCTCCACGCCGCATCGCGGGCTTCGAGAGCGAGGTCCTGGTCCTGGCGGCGACGGAGGAGGACGGGACGCTCTGCCTCCTCTCCCCTTCCCCCGATGCGACGCCGGGCAGTTACATCAGTTGACCCAGCTCGCCATCCAGCTCAGCCGGCGCGATGCCCGCCGGCTCGCGATCTCGGCCCAGCGTCTCGACGCGCCTCGTCCCAAGCGTGCCGACGCGGCAATGATCCTCGAGCTCGTCCAACATCTCGGAAGCCTCCAGCTCGACCCCACGGCGGTGGTGGCACGAAACCAGCTGCTGGTGCTCTGGAGCCGGCTCGGCAACTACGATCGCCGCCTGCTCGACCAACTGCTCTGGAAGGACCGCACGCTGTTCGAGTACTGGGCGCACATGGCCTCGATCGTCCCCACCTCCGACCTCGAGTTCCACGTCCCCATGATGCGAAGCAGGCGTGAGGGCGGCGGAATCTGGGGCGAGCAACGGCGGAAGTGGCTCGAGGACAACGCCCAGTTGCGGGAGAACATCCTCACCCAACTCCGCCGAAGCGGGCCCTTGCCGGCCGCGAAGATCGAGGACGTCTCGGTGCGGCCGTGGCGATCGACCGGCTGGACAAACGGCCGAAACGTCGACCGCATGCTGTCGGCCCTCTGGCTCGACGGCGTCGTGATGGTGGCCGGCCGCACCGGCACCGCGCGGATCTGGGACCTCGCCGAACGCTGGCTGCCGTCTCTCCCCGAACCGGGCGAGGATCTCGTGGATCGGGCCGCCGAAAGGGCGCTCCGTGCCCTTGGGGTCGCAACGGCGAAGCAGATCACCGCGCATTTCATCCGTTACCGCTACCCCGGTCTCGAGGCGGCGCTGTCACGCTTGGTCGCGGCCGGGCGGATGCATCCGGCGACGGTCGAAGGCGCCAAGGGCCAGTGGTACGTGCATGAGCTGGACCTGGACCTGGTGGAGCGCATTCAAACCGGAGATTGGAAGGGTCGGACGACGCTTCTCTCACCCTTCGACAACCTGATCGCCGACCGCGAGCGGACTCGCGTGCTCTTTGACTTCGAGTTCACCCTTGAGATCTACGTGCCACCGGCGAAGCGTCGCTGGGGGTATTTCGTCATGCCGGTCCTCCACGGTGACCGGCTCGTTGATCGCCTGGATCTGGCGGTGGATCGGAAACGCCGGGTGCTCGAGGTCAAACGCTCCACGCCGGAGCCCGACCTGCCCCGGCGCGGGCCGTTGCTGCAGGCTCTCAACGAACTGGCGGCGTTCGCGGGCGCCGACAAGGTGGAGGCCGCCGTACTCCTGTAGAAGAGTCGGCGCCTGATCGCGGAGCGGTGATACGTTTCCGTCATGCGGTTGGGTGCCGCCGTGGTGTCGCTCCTGCTCCTGGCGGCCTGCGGCTCGTCGGCCTCGCTCAACGTCCCCTCGCCACCGGTGCCGGTGACCACCGCCGCCCCGGCCCCGAGCTCCAACCCAACGCCCGCTGCCACGGAGTCACCGTCGCGCATCCTCGCTTTCACGGTCGTGCCCTACCCGGGTCAGACAGCCCGGGGCAGCGGGAGCATCGCGATCCTGGCCACCGGATACCGGTTGCTATTCGATGCCGGCGGCCTGACACCGAACCCGCTCGGGGGTCAGGTGCTGAACACCCACCTTGGGACCTGCCAAAACCCCGACCTCTCCAGCAACCAACTCATCGCCACCCTGCGGCCGGACGCAAACGGCAACGCCCATTTGCAGGTCGACTACCCGGTGGCCTACTCGCGTCCTCCCGAAGGGCGCGCAATCACGATCCACGGTTCGGGCGACGCGGGCTTCACGCACATCGGGTGCGGCGAGCTGCCGGGCGCATGAGCGTCCTCGCCCCCGCGAACAAATCGGGGATCAGCTCGGAAGGACCCAGATCTTTCCCGCTGTTTCGTGGCTGAGGGTAACCTCGCGACCGCCGGCGTCGATTCGGATCGTCCTGCCAATCGAATCGACCTCCAGAACCCGCACCAGACGGCCGGGGACCAGGTTGCGCTCATGGAAGTACCGGAGCAGCTTCGGAGCCTCTCGTTCGGCCACCTCCGAGATCCGGGTCACGGTCGCTTCCCTGGCGCTCAGAGCGGCGAGGCGGACCTCGCCCGACACGGCTTCCGAGTGACCGGGGATGGGGTTGCCGTGCGGGCAGGAGAGCGGGCGACCCAGCAGTTCGAAGATTCGCTCCTCGACAAGGGTCGAGACGGCGTGCTCGAGACGAGCCGCCTCCTCGTCGGCGGCCACCCAGTCGAGGCCCAGCACGTCGGTCAGCCAGCGCTCCATGATCCGGTGCCGCCGGACGATCTCAGACGCCTTGCGGTCACCTTCGGCGGTTAGCTCGATCTCCTTGTTGGGCGTGAACCGCACCAGGCCGTCGCGCAGCATCCGGCGGACGCCCGCCGTGACGGTGGGGCGGCTGACTCCGAGCCAGTCCGCCAGTCGCGCGCTGCGGACCGACTCGGCCTCGGCGCGCATGTAGAAGATCGCCTCGAGATACCTGGAGATGACCTCCGATGGCGGCCCGAGACGTGCGTTAGCATGATCTAACTCTTGACTTCGCACGTACTAATCCTCAGATGAGCCACCTCACGGCGGCCCTGGTCGGTGGCGCGGCCGGGTTCTCCATTTTCCTCGGACTGCCCATCGCCCGCTTGAGGGCGATCTCAAAGGCCGTCCAGGGATTCCTAAATGCACTCGCGACGGGCGTCCTGGTTTTCCTGATCTGGGACATCCTGAGCCACGCCAGCGCCCCCGTGGAGGTGTCCCTGACTCCTCTCCGCCATGGCGACCCCAGCAACTTCGTGGTCCTCCTGCTCATCTTCGCGGGAGGGATCGCGGGAGGGCTGCTGGGTCTCGTCTATTTCAACGGGTTGATGATCCGCCGCGCCAAGGCCGCCGGTCAGAGCGACGACGCGCGCTGGCTGGCGATGGCGATCGCGACCGGCCTGGGTCTCCACAACCTTTCCGAAGGCCTCGCGATCGGGCAGTCGGTGGCGACCGGAGCCATGGCCTTTGCCGGCGTACTCGTGATCGGTTTCGCCCTCCACAACATCACCGAGGGCTTTGGGATCGCGGCGCCGATGGCCGGAGGCAACCGGCCGTCGTGGACCTTCCTCGCCCTCGCCGGCCTGATCGGCGGCGGACCCACGTTCCTGGGGACGATCATCGGGCTGTTCTTCACGTCGTCCTACCTGTACGTGGCGTTCCTCGCCCTGGCGGCGGGCGCGCTCTTCTGGGTCATAAACGAGATGTTCAGCGTCTCCAAAAGACTCAATACACCGCCCGCTCTGGCATGGGGGCTGCTGACGGGGTTTCTGGTCGCCTACTCAACGGACCTGCTGCTGACCTTCCTGTCCGCGTAACGCCTGCTACCTCCCCAGGCGGGGCTCAGTCCTGCTCCAGGTCCTCTGACTCCCCATAGTCCCAGTCCGGATGGCGCATTCGGAAGAGGGCGGCCTGGATCTCGAAAAGGCTGTCGAGGGCTGCCTGAGTCGTGCCGCTGTTGTTGTAGAGGCTGCGCACTCGCGACGGGACGACAGCGAGGCGCTTCGCGAATTCGGTGCGCTTGCGGTCCGGCAGCGTGGAGCGACCGTCGCGGTTCATCTCCTCGAGCTCCCAGAGGATCAGGTCGGTGGCAACCAGGACGCGGTCGAAGGCCTGCTGCTGGGCGCGCCGCCGCAACAGCTCAATCGTGGCCTGCCCGATGCGTGAGTTAGTCTGATCGATCATCCTCGAGCCGCCTATTCTCGCCGGGTTGGCGAGTTATCTCAAGCCCTTTGACAATTGGGGCGCATTCCGGCCGGGAGCGCGCTCCGCGGCGGTGATGGCGATGGTCTACCGTCGCGACGGCGAGCTCCATATTCCCTTCGTGCTCCGTCGGGCCGACCTGCCCGACCACCCGGGCCAGGTCGCGCTGCCCGGAGGGGGCGTGAAGCCGGGCGAGGACGCCTGGCCCGCAGCGGTCCGCGAACTCACGGAGGAGATCGGCATCCCAGCGTCGGAGGTCCGTCCGCTTGGAGCAGGGAGCACTCTCTACACGGCGGTCAGCAACTTCTGCGTCGTCCCCTTCGTGGGCTATCTTCAAACCGAAGGTCCGGTCTTCGCCCACGACCCCCGCGAGTTGGTGGGGGTCATCGAAGTCCCACTGGCGAAGCTGCTCGACTCAGCCTCCTGGCTGAACACGCCCCAGCGCTGGTTCGGCGCCAACTTCCCCTGGGAGGGAAGTGTTATCTGGGGACTGACCGCCCGCATCCTCTTCGATCTACTGCCGCGGATCGGCTCCGGCCTCGGGCTCGGAGATCAAAACCCGGTTCCGCCGGCCCTGCCGGGGTGGGAGTGAATTCTCCGCTAACGGTGCGGTCGACGGATCTCCTCGA
>JAYUBK010000233.1:0-4275 GCA_043740835.1 Chloroflexota bacterium | reverse complement strand
AGCGAGCGGGCGCGGTGATGGTGCCGTTCAATCCCGCCTACCGCAGCGCCGAGGCCGAGCACATCCTGTCCGACTCCGATCCTGCGCTGGTGATCGTGGACGCCGAGCGAGTGGAGCTCGTCTCGCGATCGCGACGAAAAGTAATCCCGCTCGAGGACCTTCCAACCGGCGAGGCGCCTCCCTTACCCGGCCTCGACGCCTCCAACCCGGCCCTGATCATCTACACATCCGGCACCACCGGCAGGCCCAAGGGAGCGCTCCTCGACCACGGCAACCTCCTGGCCCAGGCGCGTGGTGCGATCGAAGCCTGGCGCTGGAACGCAACCGACCGGCTCGTCCACGCCCTGCCCCTCTTCCACCTGCACGGACTCGGCATGGGCCTCCACGGAACCCTCCTCAGCGGCGGGGCGGCAGATCTCATCACGTTCAGCCCCGAAGCGGTCATCGCCGAGCTGCAGGCCGGCGCGACGATGTTCTTCGGGGTCCCGGCCATGTACCAGCGCCTCTGTGACCACCTCGAGGCACACCCGGCCGACCTTTCTCGGATTCGCCTCTTCGTCAGCGGTTCAGCGCCGCTGCCGCCGGCGTTGTTCGAGCGCTGCGAGCGCCTCCTGGGGCAGGCGCCCGTCGAGCGCTATGGAATCACCGAGGGGGGCATTGTTGTCTCCAACCCCTATGACGGGCCACGCCAGGCCGGCCGGGTCGGCTTCCCATTCGCGGGGGTCGAGGTGCGCCTCGGCGAAGTCGATGAGATCCAGCTCAAGGGCGGCCAGGTGTTCAGCGGGTACTGGCGCAACGTGGTCGCGACCGAAGAGGCGTTCGTGGAGGGATGGTTTCGGACTGGCGACGTGGGTGAGATCGGCGCTGATGGGAGCCTCGCCATTCGGGGCCGCATCAAGGAGCTGATCATCTCGGGAGGGTTCAACGTCTACCCTCGTGAGGTGGAGCTGGTCCTCGAGCAGCACCCCGGCGTGGCCGAGGTGGCCGTCGTGGGACTCGCATCTGAGCGGTGGGGCGAAGAGGTCACCGCCTTCGTGGTGCCTGCCGCAGCAGCGACCGAGGACGAACTCATCGCCTTCGCCCAGGAGCGCCTGGCCAAGTTCAAATGCCCGCGCGCGATCCGTTTCATTGACGCGCTGCCTAGGAACGCGATGGGCAAGGTAGTCCGGGCCCAGCTGCGATGAACGAGATTCTCGAGGAGCGCGACGCGGAAGGCATCCTCTGGTTGACCTTCAACCGCCCCGAGGCCCGCAACGCGATGACGTTCGCGATGTACGACCGCCTCGGAGAGATCGCCCGCGAGATCAATCGTGATGACTCGGTCCGGGTGGTCGTTCTGCAGGGGGCCGGCGAGAAGGCGTTCGTCGCCGGTACGGACATCTCCCAGTTCAAGTCCTTCACGACCGAAGAGGACTCCTTTGCCTATGAGGAGAGGATGGAGCGCGAGATCGGCGCCCTTGCCGCCATCCGGGTCCCCACCATCGCGGCCGTGCGAGGGGCCTGCACGGGCGGCGGCTTCGCCATCGCAGGGGCATGCGACATCCGCGTCGGCAGCCCCTCCGCCCGGTTCGGCATTCCCATCGCGCGGACCCTCGGTAACTGCCTCTCGATGGCCTCGGTGAATCTCCTGATCGACCTCCTGGGTCCGGCGCGAGTGAAAGAGATGATCTTCACAGCCCGCCTCATCGAGGCTCCCGAAGCAAAGCAGGCAGGCATTCTCCAGGAACTTGTCGAGTCCGAGGAGGCGCTTCGGCCCCGCGTCACCGAGCTCGCCAGACAGATCGCGGGCAATGCGCCGCTGACGCTGCGCGCCGTCAAGGAGGCCGTGCGCCGCGTCATGGAAGCGCGACACATCGACCCGCTCGCGGGCCGCGACCTCATCGCCATGTGTTACCTCAGCGAAGATTTCCAGGAGGGCCTGGCGGCGTTCCTCGAAAAGAGAAAGCCGCAGTGGCAGGGACGCTGAAGGGCCTGAGTGACCTCTAGCCTCAAGGACCAGTTCCAGGCCACCCTGCCCTGGCCGCTGGATCCGTTCCAGGCCGAGGCGATCGAAAAGCTCGACCGCTCTGCGGGAGTTCTCGTCTGCGCTCCGACCTCCAGCGGCAAGACCGTAGTCGCCGAGTACGCCGTGTTCCGGGCTCTCCGGGAGGGCGTCAAGGCCATCTACACCACGCCGCTCAAGGCGCTCAGCAACCAGAAGTTCCGTGAATTTCAGAAGACACACGGACCGGAGATGGTCGGCCTCGTCACGGGCGAGAACAACATCAACGACGAGGCGCCGATCGTCGTCATGACGACCGAGATCCTCCGCAATCTGATCTACGAGGACCCCGACCGACTGCGCGACGTGAACTACGTGATCCTCGACGAGGTCCACTACATAGACGACTTTCCGCGCGGCTCGGTGTGGGAGGAGATCGTCATCCAGGCGCCCGGCCACATCAAGCTGATCGGTCTCTCGGCCACGGTCGGCAACTACCGAGAGCTGGCCGACTGGATGGCCGAGAACCGGGGCTCCATGGAGACGGTGTTCATCGAAAAGCGACCGGTCGAGCTGCGGCTCTGGCTGGCCATGCAGAACCAGCTGCTGCCACTTCTCGGTCCGGACGGCGGCGTCGACCCGAAGACCTGGACTCGCGCCACCGAAGAGGAGGAGGCGGCCTACCGCGTCAAGGGCTTTCGGCACCTTCCCTCCAACGACCTTCTGCAGGTCATCGCCGAACTCGAAAAACGCCAGATGCTGCCTGCGATCTACTTCATCTTCAGCCGTCGCGGCTGCCGCGAGGCGCTCCAGCGGTGCTCGTACCACCACCTCGACCTGACCACCGACGCGGAGAAGGATGCCATCGGGGCCTTCGCAGCCAACCGCCTGCGCGACCTGAGTGACGCCGACGAGATCGCCCTCTACAACAAGATGGTCGACTCGGGGATGATGCGGCGCGGCCTTGCCGTCCACCACGCCGGCCTGCTCCCCTTCCACAAGGAGCTTGTCGAAGAGCTCTTCCAGTTGGGCCTCATCAAGGTCGTGTTCGCGACCGAGACTCTCTCTCTGGGTATCAACATGCCGGCCAGGGCCGTTGTCGTCTCTTCCTTCACCAAGTTCGACGGGGTCAACTTCGCGAACCTGACGACCGGTGAGCTCACTCAATTGATGGGACGGGCCGGCCGGCGCGGGATCGACGTACTCGGGCACGGGATCATCGCGAAGGAGGCGGACGTCGAGATCGGGACGATCTATGAGACGGCGATGGGTCCCGGCCTCGTCGTCGAATCCAAGTTCCTGCCGAACTACAACATGGTCCTGAGCCTGCTCCGCATCCACACACCCGAGGAGGCCGAGCAGCTGATGGCGCGGTCTTTCGGCCAGTACCAGAAGGCGCTCGCCTCGGCGCGCACCCGCGCTCGACTCGTCAACGTCCGGGCCAGGCTCCAGGACATGAAGGTCGTCTGGGACTGCGCCACCTGCTCGATGGAGGACATGGCCGAGTACTTCCGGATCGAGGAGCGCCGGCGCGCCATCAGGATCGAGCTTCGTCGCCTCCGCAGGGAGTCGTTCTCCCCTGGCGAGGCCCAGGCCCACACCCGGCGCGGCAAGCGCGGCCAGGGCGACAGAGCGAAGCGCATCCAGAGCGGAGGAATGGCCGGTCGTGAAACTGGCCGCCTCGAAGCCGAGGGCCGCGAGCTGCTAAGCCGCCAGCGCAAGCTGCCGGTCGTCCGCTGCCCTCGCTTCCAGGAGCACATCCACGAATTCGCCGAGTACCGTGAGCTCGACACCGAGCTGCGGGCGGGCGAGCGGGAGATCGCCGTCCAGCAGGACGAATACGTGCGCAAATTTCGCCGGCTGCGCCGGGTCCTCGCCGAGACGGGGTTCCTGGACGACGAGCGCCCGAGCGACAAGGGGATGCTGGCCTCGAGGATCTACGGCGAGAACAGCCTCCTGGTCACCGAGGCGATCTGGCTGGGGTGGTTCGAGGGCCTCCGCCCGGAAGAGCTCTGCGCGGTCCTGATAACGCTCACGGCGGAGGACCGGTCGCGCGACCGCGGCCCCCGCCCCCCGAGACGATTCCCATCGCCGGGAGTTGCCCAGGTCGGTCGCCTCGTGCGGTCCCTCTACTACCGGTTCGCGGACCTCGAGCGCGACCTCGACGAGCCCAACCTGCGCCAGCCGTCCCACGACTACATCGACTTCGCGTACCGCTGGGCGGGAGGGGAGCCGCTGGACTCCATCCCACTCCCCGCCAACGTCGACATCGGCGATGCGATCAAGGCCATGAA
>JAYUBK010000232.1:0-4276 GCA_043740835.1 Chloroflexota bacterium | reverse complement strand
GCGTCAACCGGGTGGTGTTCGACATCACTTCGAAGCCGCCCGGCACCATTGAGTGGGAGTAGAGCGGATTCTGTAGCCGGGTGCGTTGGACCGCCAGTCTGGTCGGTCTGGAACTTCACTCGCAAAGGACTGCCAGGACAAGGCCGAACCAGCGGTCAAAGCCCTTGCGCGGTTGCCTCATCGCCGGATTCGCGTGCGTTAGATCGCGCACCGCCGCAGGCTAACCTCTAACTCTCTTGGAGAGACCTCAATGAAAATCCTTGTCGTCGGATCGGGCGCTCGCGAGCACGTGCTGGTGTGGAAGTGCATGCAATCAGTGCTCGCCGACCGCGTCTACTGCGCACCCGGAAACGGAGGCACGGGCGGCCTCGCCCGCAACATCGCGATACCCGCCGACGACGTCGTCAACCTCGTCCGCTTCGCCAAGAACGAGAAGATCGGGCTCGTCGTCCTCGGGCCGGAATCGGCGATCGCGGCCGGCCTCGGCGACGCTCTCCGCGACGAGGGAATCCCGGCCTTCGGACCCGACCGAGCCGCGGGTCGGGTCGAGACCAGCAAGGCATTTTCGAAAGACCTCATGCAGAGGGCGGGCATCCCGACTGCCGAGTCGGTCGTTTTCACCGAGGCCGCGACCGCCAGGGCATGGGCTCGCCAGCGCGATGGACAGGTGGTGGTCAAGGCGGACGGCCTTGCGCTGGGCAAGGGTGTCATCGTGTGCCACGGTGTCGCGGAGGCGGAGCGGGCGATCGATTCGATGCTCGTGGACAGGGCCTTCGGCCGGGCAGGCTCCACGATCCTCGTCGAGGAGCGGCTCGATGGCCCGGAGCTCTCTCTGATGGCTGTCACAGACGGGCGGCGCGTCATTCCGCTGGCGCCGGCGCGGGACTTCAAGCGCGCCCTGGAGGGCGACAACGGCCCCAACACCGGCGGCATGGGCGCCTACTCGCCGCCTCTCGGAGTCGGCGACGACATCGTCCGGGAGGCGGTCGCCAGGGTGCTCGAACCGGCCATAAGGCAACTCGCCGCTGACGGCACCGAATACCGCGGGATTCTCTATGCGGGGCTGATGCTCACCCCGCAAGGCATCAAGGCGCTGGAATTCAACGCGCGCTTCGGTGACCCGGAGGCGCAGGTCGTCCTGCCTCGACTCGAGAGCGACCTCGTCCGCGTCATGCTCGAAGCCGCGCGCGGGGATCTGAGCCCCGTCCAGGGACTCGACTGGAGCGATCGTGCCTGCGTCGGGATCGTGGTCGCCTCGGGCGGTTACCCGGACTCCTACGAGACCGGCTTTCCCATCGATGGGCTGGCGACAATCCCTCCCGGGATCCAGGTCTTCCACGCCGGGACGCGCTTTCTTCCTGGTTCCGGGCTCGTCACCTCCGGCGGACGAGTCGTCACGATCGTCGCTCTTGGCGCCAGCGTCGCGGAGGCCCGCGAGCAGGTCCTCGCCGGGGTTGGGCGGGTACGATTCGCAGCAGCTTTCCACCGTCGCGACATAGCCCAGGAGGCGATCGGTGCCTGACGTCGGAGTAATCCTCGGCAGCAAGTCGGACCTTCCTCTCATGGAGTCCTGCACAAAACAGCTCGATGCGTTCGGGATCGACCACGAGCTCGTGGTCCACTCCGCGCACCGGGACCCGCAGGCCGTCATGGAGTGGGCCAGTGGCGCCCGAGACCGGGGTATGAAGGTAATCATCGCCGCGGCCGGCGGTGCCGCCCACCTGCCCGGTGTGGTGGCCGCCTGGACCGATCTCCCCGTCATCGGCGTGCCCGTGCCAACCGCGCATCTGGGAGGCCAGGACTCGCTCTATTCGATCGTGCAGATGCCCGCCGGAATCCCCGTGGCGACGGTCGCAATCGGCGAGGCGGGCGCGAAGAACGCCGCCTGGCTGGCGGCTCGTATCCTTGGCCTCAACGACGATCGGCTGAAGGCCCGTCATGCCGAGATGCGCGCCGCGCTGGCGGCCAGGTAGATGCCGAAGGCACGCACCCGGGCACGCCTCGCGCTGACCGATACGACCTTTCGTGACGCGCACCAGTCCCTGATCGGCGGTCACCTCCGCGGTGACGACATAGTCAAGCTCGCCGCCCAGCTCGACGACGCCGGGTTCTACTCATTCGAGGCATTTGGCGGCGCCACCTTCGAGAGTGAGATCCGTCTCAACGGCGAGGATCCGTGGGAGTACCTGCGCCAGCTCGACGCGGTCACGCCGAAGACGCCGCTGCAGGCCCTGATCCGGGGTCAAAACCTAGTCGCCAACCGGAACTTCGCGGACGACGCAGTCACGCTCTTCATCACCTACGCGGCCAAGTGTGGTGTCGACATCTTCCGGATCTTCGACCCGCTCAACGACCTCCGCAACATGGAGACTGCGATCAAGGCCGCCAAGAAGGCGAAGAAGCGCGTCCAGGGCGCCCTCTGTTACGCCATCAGCCCCGTCCACAACCTCGAGCTCTGGGCCTCACTCGCCAAGGGCATCGAGAAGCTCGGCTGCGACGCGGTCGTGATCAAGGACACTTCGGGCCTACTCAGCCCGCAGACGACCTGGGAGCTCGTGGCGGCCCTCCGCGAATCGGTCGCGATTCCGATCGTCGTCCACTCTCACTGCTCGAGCGGTATGGCCCCGATGGCATACATGGCAGCGGTGGAGGCGGGCGCGTCGGTCCTCGACACGGCGCTCTCGCCGCTGGCCTGGGGCGCCAGCCAGCCCGCGGCCGAGAGCGTCATCGCCGCCCTAGCAGGGGGCGACTACGACACCGGCCTCGACCTCAACAAGCTGGCAGCGGTGAAGGTGGAGCTGGAGGCGCTGAAGCGCCGCTACCTGGAGTTCCTGAGCCCCGCCGCGGACCGCGTCGACTCCGACATCCTTCGTTACCAGGTCCCGGGCCAGGTACTTGAAGACATTCATCACCAGCTCGAAAAGCACATGGCGGGCGAACGTCTGCAGGAGGTCCTTGCGGAGATCCCCCGCGTGCGTCAGGAGCTCGGTTACCCGCCGCTGGTGGCGCCGCTCCGGCAGATGATCGCCAGCCAGGCCGTGCTCAACATCCTCGGCGGCGACCGCTACGCGACTGTCACCAAGGAGCTGAAGGACTACCTGCAGGGCCTCTACGGCCGCCCACCGGTGCCCGCCGACGCCGAGATCCGCAAGCTCGTCCTCGGCCGTGAGGAGCCCATCACGATCCGGCCCGCCGACCTCTTGAAGCCGCAGGTACCGGGAGCGCGAGCGGAGTTGAAGAAACTGGGCTTTCCAGCGACCGACGACCAGGTCCTCACCTTCCTGCTCTTTCCCTCGCTGGCCCTGAACCTCTTCCGCGGCGAGCTCGGTGGCAAGCCGGAGCAGGAGGTCCTCGAAAAGCCGTCCGGAGAGCAGGCGCCAGAGGTCGCGACTGCTCCGGAACCCGCCCCCAGCTCGGCCGAGGCCTCCGCTCCCGCCATCCAGACGGCCGAGTTCCAGGTCGAGGTTGAGGGCGAGACCTACACGGTCAGGGTCACCGGGGTCGGGATGTCCGTCTCGGCCACCCAGTCAGGCGCGGTGCCCGCAGGCGCCGGCGCCTCTCCCGTGCCGGCCGCGGGCGGGCCGGGAACCATCGTCGCCCCGATGCAGGGACTGATCGTCAAGATGCCCGTCAAGGTCGGCGACGAGGTGAAGATCGGCGACACGGTCGCCGTGCTGGAGGCGATGAAGATGCAGAACGACATCACCGCCAGCAGCGGCGGGCAGGTCCAGGCAGTTCACGTCAAAGAGGGCGAGGTCGTCACGCCGAACCAGCCCCTCCTCACAATCCGCTGAACCAGTTGAAGGTCGGGATTCTCGGGACCGGGAAGATGGGCGCCGCGATCGCACGTCGTCTCAACGGCCAGGGTTTCGACCTGAGGCTCTGGAATCGAACCCGGTCCCGCGCCGAGGAGATCGGTGTCGGCACGGTGATGGACGACCCCCGCGAGGTCGTCGCGGGCTCGGAGGCGATCCTGTCGGTTCTCACTGGTCCGGCGGCGGTGCATGCGGTCTACGACATGGCCCTGCCCTCAGCCACGGGCCAGATCTTCGTCGAGATGAGCACCGGCGGACCCGCCCTCCTGGTCGAGTTGGAGCTGAAGGTCATCGCTCGGGGCAGTTCCCTCGTCTCGTCGCCGGTCGTCGCCGCGCCTCCCGCGGTGGAGCGTGGCCAGGGATTCTTCCTCCTGGGCGGCGCAGGCGAGGCGATCGAGAGGATCAGGCCGATCATCGAGAGCCTGGGCACCTACGAGGCGGTCGGCAGTCACCGCAAGGCC
>JAYUBK010000231.1:0-13435 GCA_043740835.1 Chloroflexota bacterium | reverse complement strand
AGATGACGAGCGGCGGCGCTGCCTGGGACAACGCAAAGAAGTACATCGAGGAAGGAGCCTTCGGCGGCAAGGGGTCTGAGGCCCACAAGGCGTCAGTCACCGGCGACACAGTCGGCGATCCCAACAAGGACACCGCCGGCCCGGCCATCAACCCGATGATCAAGGTCATCAACATCATCGCGATCCTGATCGCGGCTTACATCTCGACCCACCACCTGCTGTAGTCGCCGCTCGCGGCGATCTGGGGACCCGGGCCAGAGGGTTCGGGTCCCTTTGTTTTCTCGAGTCATACGGTCGTATGGTTGTTGCCAGTGATCCGGCTTGGCCGCGCGATTGCCCTGGCCTCCCTACTGGCGGGTGGGGTCTACCTCGCGATGATTTCCGGGCAGGGCAATGAGATGGGACTCCCGACCTTCCTCGTTCTCGCCCTTATCGTCGTGCCCGGCCTGGCCGGTTACGTCGGCGCCCTTGTGCTCCGGCCGGATGGCGTGGATTGCTGCTCGGCTGGTGCGCTTTCGGACTCCTGGCGATCACCGTGCTGAGCGCGGCGTCCGTCGGCTTTGCCGTCCTCCCCCTGGCCATCGCGGCAGTCGCCCTGATGATCGTCCGGTTGCGCAGAGGAGGCCGGCCGGTCGACATGATCGGGGCCGTCTCGGGTGCGGCGCTCGGCATCGGTCTCACCGCCGCCTACCTCCTGTTTCTGCCCTACCTCCCACCGCAATGTCCCTCTGGTGCGACCGCCAGCGGGACCTCCTCGTACCCGGCCGGATCCATCTACGGTTCCCGGGAGGTCGACGTCTCCTGGCGCTGCGACCGTGGCCGGCTGGTGAGCTGGAGCCACACTCCGTAGACTCGGCGAATGGACGAGTACGAGAAGGAGATTCGTGACGTGCAGCGTGAGGTGGAGCGCCTCGCAGAGGCCGACGGCGATGCGGAGGCGATCCGCGAGCTCGAGATGCAGGTCCAGGTGCTGACGGCGATCTACGCGCAGGCCCAGGCGCTCTTGAAGCGCGGGGACACCGACCCCGAGCTGCGCAGCGGACTTGCGATGCGCGGGTACGGCCCCTGGAACCTCGACAACGTCTATACCTTCGTATACGAGTCCGCCGTGGACATGTCCGCCGAAGGCCACAATCAGTTCGTGAAAGAGGTCTCACACACCGATTTCGCCGACCTTCTGCAGGCGCGCGGTTGAGCGAGAGGTACAACGCCTCCACCCTTCTCGACCGCAACCTGGAGGCTGGTCGTGGCGGAAAGACCGCCGTCCATTGGACGGGAGGCAGCGTCACCTACGCGGAGCTGTCGCGGATGGCCGGCGGTAGCGGTCTTCGCCTGCGCGACCTGGGCGTCCGGCGCGAGGAGCGCGTCCTGATCGTCATGGATGACAGCCCGGCCTTCATGGCCGCCTTCCTGGGTGCGATCCGAATCGGCGCAGTGCCAGTGCCGGTCAACCCCCTCCTGCAGCGTTCCGAGGATTACGACCACTACTTCGATGACTCGCTGGCCCGGCTCGTGATCGGCGATGACTTGACCTCGCCTCGGGTCGGACCGGCGGCTGACCGGGCCGGCGTGCCGATGATCCCCGGAGTGGAACTTGCGAGCGTGCCGGCCGACCTGGCGCCGGCGCCGACCCGCCGCGACGACATGGCGTTCTGGCTCTACAGCTCGGGCTCAACCGGCAAACCAAAGGCGGTCGTCCACCTCCAGCACGACATCGCCTACACCTGCGAGACCTATGCCGGCCAGGTACTCGGCATCCGTGAGGACGACGTGACCTTCTCGACCACCAAGCTCTTCCACGCGTACGGCATGGGCAACGGCATGACCTTCCCGCTCTGGGCCGGGGCGACGAGCGTGCTCTTGGGTGGAAGGCCGACGCCTCCGGCAGTGCTCGACACGATCGCGAAGCACCGGCCGACCCTCTTCTTCTCGGCGCCGACTCTTTACAACGCGATCCTTAACCACCCGGGTTCGGAGCGCTCGGACCTGTCCTCAATCAGGCACTGCGTGGCCGCCGCCGAAGCCCTGCCGGCCGAGGTCTGGCGGCGCTGGAAGGAGACCTTCAAGCTCACGATCCTCGACGGCGTCGGCTCGACCGAGATGCTCCACATCTATTGCTCCAACCGGCTTGATGAGGTGCGACCCGGCTCCAGCGGCAAGCCGGTGCCGGGCTACGAAGTCAAAATCATCGACGAGTCAGGCGCACTGGCCGTGCCCGGAGAGCCGGGCGACATGTGCGTGCGCGGCGACTCGGCGCTGGCCTTCTATTGGGGCCAGCACGAGAAGACCAAGCGCTCGGTCCTCGGCGATTGGTTCTTCACCGGCGACCGCTACCGAAAGGACGCCGACGGCTTCTACTGGTACGAGGGCCGGTCCGACGACATGATCAAGGTGTCGGGCCTGTGGGTCAGCCCGATCGAAGTCGAGTCTGCCCTCCTGGAGAACCCTGCGGTGGGGGAGAGCGCCGTCGTCGGGATCGAGGTAGGAGGGTTCACCCGGATCAAGGCTTTCGTGGTCCTCCGTGACGGCTTCGTCGCCTCCGACCAGATGGCCGCGCAACTTCAGGAGCACTGCAAGGGGCGGCTCCAACGCTTCCAGTTCCCGCACGTCGTCGAGTTCGTGACGGAGCTTCCGAAGACCTTGACCGGGAAGATCCAGCGCTACAAGCTCCGCGCCTGATCGACTGCGCTCCCCGGCTTGGATAGACTCGGTCGTGGATTGAAGAAGATCGCTGTTGTCCCCGGTGACGGGGCGGGGAAGGAGGTCGTCCCGGAGGCGGTCAAGGTGCTCCGGGCCCTCGCAATTCCCCTTGAGTTCGAGGAGTTCGACATCTCGGCCGACCGCTACCTCGCCACCGGCGTGTCCCTCGACGACGCCACCTTCGACGAGCTCAAGAAGGCCGACAGCATCCTTTTCGGTGCCGTCGGCGACCCGCGTGTCGATGAGCACTACGCCGCCTCGGTGCTGCTCCGGATGCGCTTCGAAATGGACCTCTGGGCCAACCTCCGCCCGGCCCGACTTTTCGACGAGCGCCTATCGCCGCTGCGAGATCCAGAACTGCGAAAGGTCGATCTCCTGGTCGTGCGAGAGAACACCGAGGGCGTCTACATCGGTGTCGGCGGGCGCTTCAAAAAGAACACCCCGGACGAGGTGGCCATCCAGGAGGACATCAACACCTATAAGGGCGTGACGCGCATCATCGACCACGCTTTCAAGGTCGCGCGGCGCGACGTCTGCATGGTCGACAAGTCCAACGCGATGGGCTTCGCGGGTGGGCTCTGGCAGTCGCGCTGGAAGGCCATCGCAGGCACCCAGTCCAATTTCACCGCCCGCCATCTCTACTCCGACGCCTGCTCGATGGAGCTGGTGCGCGATCCCTCGCAGTTCGATGTCATCGTCACCGGGAACCTCTTCGGGGACCTGCTCTCCGATCTTTCCGCGCAACTGATCGGCGGGATCGGCATCGCGCCTTCCGCCAACCTCAACCCGGACACCGGACAGGGTCTTTTCGAGCCGGTCCATGGCAGCGCGCCCAAGATCGCCGGGCGCGGTATTGTCAATCCCTTCGGGGCCATACTGAGCGCAGGCATGATGCTCGAGCATCTCGGGTTCAAAGCCGAGTCGGAAGCGGTCGAGGCAGCTGTCGCGAGCGCCCTGCGCGATCGCGAGTGCACCGTCGACTGCGGCGGCACCCTTTCCACCGGCGCCGCCGGGGATGTCATCGCCAGGAGGATCAGGTAGAAGCAATGGGTGAAGTGAACGCGGCCAAAGTGCCGATGACGATGACTGAGAAGATCCTGGCCAGGGCCAGCGGGCGGGAGTCGGTCCGGCCCGGCGATCTCCTCCTGGGTAAGGTCGATTTCGCGATGGGCCACGACCTCACGATTCCTCCCGCTTCAAAGATCATGCGCGAGCAGATGGGCGCCCTCAAAGTGTGGGATCCGGAGCGGCTGGCGGTCGTACAGGACCACTTCCAACCGGCCAAGGACACCGCCTCCGCCGCCCTCGGCAAGACGACGCGCGACTGGGCCCGCGCGCAGGGCATCAAGCACTACTTCGAGGTGGGGGATGGCGGAATCTGCCACACGGTCCTGCCCGAGCGGGGACTGGTTCTCCCTGGCGAGCTCGTCGTCGGCGCCGATTCGCACTCCTGCACCTACGGCGCTCTCAACAACTTCGCGACCGGCGTCGGGTCGACGGACCTCGCCTGCGTACTGTCGCTCGGCGAGCTCTGGTTCCGGGTCCCCGAGACCCTGAAGTTCGTCTACCACAACCGCCTCTCCGAATGGGTGGAGGCCAAGGACCTGATCCTTGCCGTGATCGGCCGGCTGACCGTCGACGGCGCAAGGAACAAGGCGATGGAGCACCGCGGCGAGGCCCTTCGGCACATCGACATGGAAGGCCGCCTGACGATGACCAACATGGCCATCGAGGCCGGCGCCAAGAACGGGATCATGGAGTTCGACGACGTCACCCGGGCATTTCTCGACGGCCGCGCTCAGCGCGCCTACACACCGGTCTCCTCGGACGATGACGCCGAGTACGAGAGGGTCTTTGAGTTCGATGCCGAGAAAGTCGAGCTGTCGGTCGCGAAACCCATGTCGCCCGACGCCTACGCCCCGCTCTCGGAAGTCATCGGCACCAAGTTGGACCAGGTCTTCATCGGCTCCTGCACCAACTCGCGGATTGGCGACCTGCGTCGCGCGGCAGCCGTGCTCAAGGGCCGCAAGGTGCATCCGCACACCCGCCTCCTCATTACGCCAAGCTCCACCGAGACGGCCAGGATGGCCGAGCGCGAAGGCCTCATCCGGATCTTTTACGACGCCGGGGCGTCATGGACGGTGTCGACCTGCGGCGCCTGCCTCGGCGGACACATGGGAGTGCTCGGCGAGGGCGAGACCTGTCTTTCGACCACGAACCGCAACTTTCCCGGCCGCATGGGCCACCCCAAGGCGTTGGTCTACCTCTGCAACCCGGTGGTCGCCGCCGCCAGCGCCGTCGCCGGCGAGATCACGCACCCCGCGGATGTAATGAAGAGGGAGCCGGCCGCCGTATGAGCGAGGAGGTCAAGCCGCTCGTCCTTCGTGGCAACACCTGGAAATTCGGGGCCAACGTCGACACCGACCAGATCATTCCGGCTCGCTATGCGATCTATTCGCTCGACGAGAAAGTCCTCGGCGAGCATGCGATGGAGGATGTGCCCGACAACGCCGGCTGGTCGAAGAAGGTGACGGCCGGAGACGTTCTGGTGGCGGGCTCCAACTTCGGATGCGGGTCGTCCCGCGAGATCGCCCCGGTCGCCATCCGCGCCGCCGGGATCAGCTGCGTCATCGCCGACTCCTTCGCGCGGATCTTTTTCCGCAACTCGATAAACATCGGCTTCCCAATCCTCCAGTCGCCACAGGCGGCGGAGGCGATCGAACCCGGAGACCAGCTCGAGATCGACCTCGAGGAGGGCGTCATCCGCAACCTCACCCAGGGCGACGAGTACCAGGCGGAGGCGTTTCCTCAGTTCATGCAGGAGCTCATCCACATGGGCGGCCTGGCGCCCTGGGTGCGCAGGCGCCTGGCCGAAAAGGCCGAGCAGGAAGCCAGCCGATGAGCGAGGGGCCGGTCGAGCTCCAGGAGCCGCTCGAAGAGCTCGCCCGTGATCCCCGGCGCTTCGGACACGACCTCGTCTTCCCGCCCGCCGAGAAGATTCGCATTTACGACGACACGCTCCGGGACGGCGAGCAGATGCCTGGCGTCGCCTTCAGCCCGGCTGCCAAGTACGAGCTGGCGCGAGCGCTCAGCGACATCGGCGTCCACATCATGGACGTCGGGTTTCCCGCCGTCGGTGGCAGTGAGCGCGAGACGCTGAAGCGAGTGCTCGAGGGCAAGCGACGCGGCGAACTGCGCGAGGATCTCGAGGTCCTCTGCATGATGCGCTCCAATAAGGCCGACGTCGACGCCACCTTCCGCGTCATGGATGAGCTCGGCTACCCGCGCGATTCAGTGACGTACTTCATCTTTTCGAGTGCGTCTGATCTCCATGTGAAGTACAAGCTCGGCAAGACCCTGCTCGCCCGCGAGGGAATCCCTGCCAGCGAGTGGCTGGAGCTGCCCGTGAAGTTCTACCGGGACGCCAATTTGCGGATGATGTGTGAGGCGATCGCCTACGCCCGGGAGCAGGGCGCGCGCGAGATCGAGTTCGGCGGTGAGGACGGGAGCCGTGCCGACGTCTCATACATCGCCGAGATCCACCGCGAGGGCCTGAAAGCAGGCGGCACTCGTCCGTCCACGCCGGACACGGTCGGCTGCTATTCGCCGTTCGCAGTCCGGGAGTACATACCGGCAATCAAGGCGGCCGCACCGGACGCGCCGCTCGTCGTTCATTTCCATAACGACCTCGGAGTGGGTGCCTGGAACACCGTCATGGCGCTGGGGAGCGGTGCCGAGGTGTTCACGACCTCGGTCAACGGCATCGGTGAGCGGACAGGCAACGCGCCGATGCACGAAGTGCTGCTGCAACTGCGCTATCTCTTCGGTATCGAGATCCCCGGTTTCAAGTACGAGCGGTTGCGCGACCTTGCGCACCGCATGGAGCGGATCTCGGGAATCATGGTCCCGCCGACCGCTCCCGGGATCGGCCGTAACGTGTTCAGCCACGAGGCGGGCATCCATACCGCCGGCATGCTGATTCACCCCGCGATCTATCAGTTCATCCCCCCGGCCGACTTCGGCGAGGAGGTCCGCTTCGTCTATGGCAAGCACTCCGGCGCCCTGGCGATCGAGCACGCGCTGCGCGAGTGCGGGATCCGGTACGACGCCGACCTCGTGGGGAAGGTGATGGGCGAGGTCAAGCGCGTGCGCGAGGAGCGAGCCGAGCGCGCCGATTTTACCGAGTTCGCGCACGCCTACGACCAACACCTCGAGGGGATGGGCGTCTCGACGGCGGAGATCGCGGAACTGGCCCTCGCGTTGAGCGGCGGGACGCCGACTGCGTGACGACGACCCAAAAGCTCGCTGCGGAGGCGACGCAGGAGGACTATCTGCGTATTCATCGCTGGATGTGCGCCGCCATGGCCCTGGACGATCGGATGCACATCCTCGTCAGGCAGGGGAGGGCTCCCTTCGTCGGCTCGAGCCGCGGCCACGAAGGCATTCAGGTCGCCTCAACGGCGGCTCTGGACACCACGAAGGACTGGCTGATCCCGCACTACCGCGGGCTCGGCAATGCCATCGTCATGGGCCTGACGGCGCGAGAGTGGATGCTTGCCGTCTTCAGCAAGGCAGCCGACCCCCTGACCGCAGGACGCAACATCCCTGGCGGCTGCTATGGCTATGCGGAAAAGCACATCGCGACGGTCTCGCAGGTCATTTCGACCTGGATCCCCAAGGCGGCGGGGATGGCCTACGCCGCCAAACTTCGGGGAGAGGACACCGTCTTCCTCTGCTCCTTCGGCGACGGCTGTACTTCGGCGGGCGACTTCCACGAGGGACTGAACTTCGCCGGCATTCACAAGCTGCCCGTGGTCTTCGTCTGCGAGAACAACGGGTACGCGATCTCGGTCCCGCTCCGGCTCCAGATGGGAAACCCCAACATCGCCGAGCGCGCCGCCGGCTACGGGATGCCCGGCGTCATCGTCGATGGCTCCGACGTCCCGGCCTGTTACGACGCCGCGCAGGAGGCGGTTCGGCGCGCCCGCGCCGGTGAAGGACCGACGCTCATCGAGGCCAAGATCAAGCGCATGAACTCGCATACGAGCGAGGACAACCAGACCAGGTACCGTTCCGCCGAGGAGATCGCAGAGGCCGTCGCCTCCGACCCGGTCGCCACCTTCGAGCGCTGGCTGGGCGAGCGCGGCTGGCTCAGCACTTCGAGGGCGGACGCGGTCCGGGCGGAGTTCGACGCGGAGGCCGGCGAAGCCGCCGACTGGGCCGAAAGAGAGCCCGATCCCCGGGCGGAGGACACGGCCAGGAATGTCTATTACGAGGGCTGAAAAGGACTTTCGCAGCGGGGCCTCGCCGCTGGGCTGCGGGGGACCGGCCCTCAGCTGACCCGCATAAGAGGGCGGGTCGCGCGCCTGTCGAGGCGGTCCGCCGTGCGGCGGAGCAGGCCCGCGATGTCGGCGCGAAGACCTGTCGCAGGGACGAGAATCGCGGCCATCTCCGAGTCGTGAATTTGCCGCAGGAACTCGGCACGGCGAACGATGTCGGCCTGGCGATCGTGCGCCTGGTACTCGTGACAGAAGCCGTCGATCATCTTCCTTCCTCCTAGATCAGGCGCCGGAGCGCCTCGTCAACGTCTATCTCGCCGCGGGCGAGTGACTCCAACATCTCGACCTTCGGTGCCACCGGCGCCGACCTCTCAATGCCGAGCTTGGCGAGCAGGGCGTCGAAGCGCGCGCGGGCGGTAGGGTAGCTCACGCCGAGGTGGCGCTCGAGGTCCTTCATGTTTCCGCGAGAAGCCAGGAAGACCCGCAACATGCTGCGCTCGTCGACAGTGAGCCCGCAGTACTCGCAGGACTCGAAGTTGCCGGAGAGCTCGGTTGAACAGTGGCCGCAGGTCAGCCGCGTCAGCGTCAACTCGCTGCTGCAGACCGGGCATTGGCGAGGCGCGCTGCGGGGGTGATTCATTGGTCGCTGCTCACGAGAACCGAGCCCATGGTCGAGCGGATGTCCAGGTTCGCGGCGCCGCCACCGATCGTCACCTCGTCGTGGTCTCCGAAGCCGGGCGAGCTCCCCCGGCCGCCGGGAAGGACGATCTTGCCCATCGTCGTTTGCGCATTGATGCGGCAGCTGGAACCCTCGAGGAGGTGGATCTTGACACTGCCTGCCTCACAGCGGATCTTCGACTCGCCGGTCGCGACGCGTGTTCGAGCCTTGAATGACCCTGCGGAGACGATGATGTCGTAGGGTCCGGTGCAGTCTTCGATGTTCGTCGAGCCCGCCTGGACGACGGCCCGGATCGGGCCCGCCACATGGTGGACCTTCAGAGAACCGGCCTGAACCTCCGCGTCGAGGGCAAGCGCGGGATTCATGCGCACGACCAGGCGGCGGCCGTCGCCGACCTCGATTCCCACATGGCCGAAACGGAATCCGCCGTGCGAGCCGAGGGGCTCGACCTCAATTATCATCGTCCGCCCTTCGCGCCGGGCGACGTGAGGTCCTTCGGCGACAACGTCCTGGACGCTGGCGTCGCCGATGACCATTACCGAGCCCATCTGGTTGACGACCCTGACCACGGCCAGGTCCGAAACCCGCGGCTCCTCGCCCGGGTCGGGCGATTCGGCCGTTGCGACCGGTATCGAAAAGGGAGCCGTCGCGGCCTCAAGCCGGTCAAGTTGCGCAGCGGCCTCCTCCGGTGTGATGGTCCCTGCGACCACCCGGTCAAGAATTGAGCGCTTGGCATCTTCCATGGCGTAATTAGAAGCCTTGTCTTATCAAATTGTCAACTGCAATCAACTAATTTGCTGTGGATGGGCTCGCGGATACAGTGTTCGCGTGGCTGTTGTCGCTGGCCGGAAGGTGGAATTTTCGAGCTGGGTCGTGCTCATGTGCCTCTTCTGGGCTACCGGGATCGTCGAGAGCCAGAGTTGGAACCAGTTCGGCGCTTTCACCCCGCTGTACCTCCAGCAGCTCGGCGTGCGTGCCCACGACATCCCGAACTGGGTCGCCGCGATGGCTGCCCTCAGCTCGCTGATCGGGATCCCGCTGGCTCCGTTCTGGGGCGTCTGGGCGGATCGCTACTCTCGTAAGGCGGTGATCGTGCGTAGCGCCGCCGTCGAGGCCGTCCTCTTCTTCGGCTGGGCGTTCGCCCAGGACCCTTGGACGGCCCTGGCGTTTCGTGCGCTTTCCGGGTTCGTACTTGGCAATACCGGCGTAATGCTGGCGGTCCAGGCGTCGGTCACGCCCCGGGAGCGACTCGGTTTCGCCGTCGGCGTGATTGGAGCTGGCGCCCCGGCCGGTGCGGCCGTGGGACCGCTCCTCGGCGCCGGCTTGATCCATCTGGGCGGGATTCGGGGGATGCTTCTCTTCGATGCGGTGGTGAGCGTCCTCGTGGCCGTGCTGCTGATGCTTCTCATCCACGAGCCGGCCCGTGAGAAGCCTCACAACGTGCGCCCCATGGATGCGCTCGGGGGAGCTCTCCGCTTCATCGGAGGGTCGCCGTGGGTGTGGCGGCTCTTCCTCGCCACCTTCATGGCATTGACGGCAAGCACGATCTGCCGGCCGTTGTTTCCGATCTTCATCGCCCACCTGGCTCGGCCGGCGCGGTTCGATCCCACATCCGCGGTCGGGCTCGTCCTCACGACCACCGCCACCGCCCAGGCCGTCGCCTCGCCCTTCTGGGGCCGGCTCGTGGATCGCTTTGGAGCGGTTCGAGTACTGGTGGCCAGCAGCTTCGTTGCGGCCGGGGCCCTCGGGGCCGCGTCTTTTGCCGCCGACCTCCGGACCCTGTGGTTCTTCCTTGCCGTTTTCGGAGCGGCGAGCGGAGCGGCGGCGATCACGAATATGGCCCTCCTGGCGCGGATCGTCCCCGAAGACCGCCGTGGCTCGGTCCTGGGACTGATCTACTTCCCGTTCTACGCGGCCGGCCTGATCGGCCCCCCGATCGGTGCTCTGCTCTTCCCGGGTGGGCAGACGACAGTCCTCCTGGCGGCTGCGTTCGCCACCCTCCTACCGCTCGCTGTCATCCTGTCCCTGCGCCGGGTCCCCTTTCCGTCCGCCCGGTGAGGATCCACCGGGTCGGCGTCGTGGCGGACACGCACTGTCCGGAGTTCCTGGAGGAGTTGCCGGGGGCCCTCTCGCGCGCGCTCGCCGGCGTCGAGCTGATCCTTCACGCGGGTGATGTCGGCGGCGCAGAGACGATCAGGGTCCTGGAGGGGATCGCCCCGGTTGAAGCCGTCCGCGGCGACCACGACCGTGACCTGGACCTTCCGGTACGGCGGTTGGTCGACGTTGGCGGTGTGAAGATCGGCCTCGTCCATGGCAATCGCAACCATCTCGTCGAGGAGCCGCTGACGCTCTTGAACACCCTCGGGCTCGGATACCTGAGCCTCCGCGGTGGGATCTTCGGATGGCTTTCCGGGCAGTTCCCGGAGGCCGATGTGATCGTTTACGGCCACACGCATGCGCCCGACGTCCGCTCAGTGGGGAGGACTGTGCTCTTCAATCCGGGCGCGGTTTACCAGGTAACCCCGGCGATGGCAGTCGATCGGCTGCGCAGGAGGCCGGACTGGTTCAGCTGGACCTGGCTGCAGGTCATGCGGCGCCGGCGCCGGTGGCCGCCGCCGTCGGTCGGCATCCTCGAGATCGCGGATGGGAGGGCGAAAGCCTCGATCATTCCTCTCCAATGAGAGCGGTGATCGCCGTCGCCGCACTCCTCCTGGGCGCATGGGGCACTGTTGACCGCCTCGTCGGGGCACCCCGCCGGCGAGCCACCCCGCCGTTGGAACCGAGATCGAGCTCGTCGGCGACGGGTAATCTCTTGCGCGAATGACCGAAAGGCCGACCGATCGCCGCCTCCTGTTGCCGCTGGTCTTCATCGCCGGGATGGTTTCTCTGGGGGTCGAGTTCGGCGCCTCCCGGCTGCTCGCCCCCTTCTTCGGCACCAGCCTCTACGTGTGGGGCCTGCTGATCGGCCTGATCCTCCTCTACCTCAGTGCCGGCTATGTGCTCGGCGGCCGCATCGCCGATCGCTTTCCGAGCTCGGCCGTCCTTTACCAGTTGACCGCCGTGAGCGCGCTTTGGATCGGCCTGATCCCGCTGGCCGCCCAGCCGATCCTGATCCTCAGCCAAAGGGGATTTGCGACGCTGTCCGCAGGCCTCGTGCTGGGCACCCTGATTGCAGTCGTTGGCCTCTTCGCCGTACCGGTGACGCTTCTGGGCTGCGTGTCTCCGTACGCGATCCGCCTCCTCGTGACTGATGTCGGTTCGAGCGGCCGCACCGCCGGTTCCCTGTACGCGCTGAGCACGGCGGGAAGCATCCTAGGCACCTTCCTGCCCGTCTTCTGGTTCATCCCGAGCTTTGGAACCCGACTGACCTTTATCGGCTTCAGCCTCGCGCTGCTCGCCATCTCGGTCGCGGGCCTCTGGCCGCGACGCAGGATCTATGCCGTGCTGGGTGTCCTCGTGCTCGTGGGCTGGGTCGCTTTGCCGCCGACCATCAAGCCGCCCGCGGTTGGAAGGCTCCTCTTCGAGAAGGAGTCCGCGTACCACTACATCCAGGTCGTCCAGGAGGGATCCCGGACCGAGCTGATCCTGAATGAGGGTCAGGCAATTCATTCGATCTACGACTCCGAGCGGCTGACGACCGGCGGCCCCTGGGATTACTTCCTCGTCGCATCCGCTTTCCAGCCGGCGCATCCTACCGATACGGTCCCGACCGACATCGCCATCATCGGCCTCGCGGGGGGCACCGCCGCGCGCCAGTACGCGAACGCATACGGATCACAGGTGAAGATCACCGGCGTCGAGATAGACCCCGATGTGCTGTCCGCCGGCTACGCCTACTTCCACCTCGGCGACGCTCATGCCAGGGCTGTCGTTCAGGATGGCCGCTACTGGCTGGCGACTGACACGGGCCACTACGACGTCATCGTGATGGATGCCTACCGGCAGCCCTACATCCCATTCCACCTCACGACGCGGGAGTTTTTTCAACTGGTCCACGACCACCTCCGGCCGGACGGGGTAGCTGTCGTGAACGCCGGCCGCACCGCTACGGACTACCGGCTTGTGGAGGCCGTGGCGAGCACCATGAGGGCAGTGTTCCCATCTGTCTACCTCGTTGACGTGCCGGCCTTCTCGAACACCATCGTGTTCGGCTCCATGAAGCCGGTCACAGTCGAGGACATACAGCACAACCTCGCGCTTCCCACGGAGCCACTGGTCCGGCAGGTGGCCGACAGCACGCTGACGGAGGGAAAGCTGCGAATGTCTCCGTACCACTCCCAGGTCTTCACGGACGAGCTCGCGCCCGTGGAGCGCCTGATCGACCAGATCATCCTCGGCTACGTATCGAGCGGCGGCTAGTTCTGGACCTTCAGCCCCGGCGAAGGACCGGCTTCTCACCGGCGATTTCCTCGTCCGGTTGGAAGACGTGCAGCCGCACCTTGCCGGTGGCGACAAGCTTCCCATCGTCGCTGACGATGTCCACCTGCCAAAGCTGGCTGCGCCGCCCGCGACTGATCGGCGTCGCAGTGGCCGTGACCCGGCCCCCGCGTAGCGAGCGAATGAAGCTGGTGTTGTTCTCCAGCCCGGCCACGGCGCTCCCAAACCCGGCCGCGTGGAGGGCGGCGCCGATCGAGGCCAGCGTCTCGACGACCGAGCAGTACACGCCGCCATGCACGATGCCGTAGCCCTGGTGATGTCGTTCGGAGAACTCGAGGGTGGCCACGACGCGGTCGGCCGTCGCTTCGACCAGGACCATGCCCGTCTCGCGCACCCAGCC
>JAYUBK010000230.1:0-4331 GCA_043740835.1 Chloroflexota bacterium | reverse complement strand
TAGCCCTGCTCGCCAAACAACCGCAGAGCGTGCTCCTGGATCGCAGCTCGCGTCCTGGCCTTCTTGCGCTGTCGTAGTCCAGGCCGGGGTGTATCAGGTCCCGGCAACAACTTCGTACTCCGCACTCGCGACCTCGGGAACAACCGGCGCGAATGTCGCCGTCCGCCGGGGCATGAAGACCAAGGCGAGCACCGCGCCGGCAAGGGCGATCGCAGCTGAAACTCGAAGGCCGCTGTCCATTCCCACGACAAAGGCGGTCCGCACCGATTCAAGGAGGACGGGGGAGTGAAGTCGGTGTGCAACCGCAATCCCACCAAACACACTTCTCATAACTGCCTCGGCAGCTGGGGCCGGCATGCCACCGAGGTGCAGTTGCGCCTGATAGGTGGAATTCAGGACCGAACCCAGGATCGCCGCTCCGAACGCAGGGCCGAGCTTCGTCACCGTCTGCATCATCGCGGAGCCGACACCACTCCGCTCGGCCGACAGCTGACCGAGGGCGACTGCCGCGGTGGTCGCCAGACAGATGCCGGCCCCGAGCCCGACTGTGAACGTCCACGCCGCGATGAAGACGTCGCCCGTCTCCGCGGTCATCGTCCCGCCCGCAGCCATGCCCACGGCGAGCACCATGAACCCGATGGCGGAGGTGAACTTGGGCCCGATCCGAGCTGCGATCCGGTCAGCCGGCACGGCTCCGGCGAGCATGCCGCAGATCAGCGCCAGGAGCCGAAGTCCGGAGCCCTGGGCGTTTGTCCCCAGCACCGCCTGGAAGTACTGCGGCAAGGCGAAGAGCGCGCCAAAAAGGCCGAAGACGGCGAATCCAGTGAGGACGACGCCCCAGCTGAACGGCCTGGAGCGGAAAAGCCCGAGGTCGATGAGGGGCTTGCCCCCAGGCTGGCGGGTGAGCCGCGCCTCCCAACGCACGAATGCGCCGAGAAGCGCGGCCCCCGCGAGCATCGGCACGATGGCGCCCGCGCCTTCCCAGCCGTTCTCGCCCGCCTGAATAAGGCCATACATGAGAAGGGAGAGTCCGGCGCCCGAGGCGACCAGGCCGACGAGGTCGAAGCCGGGGCGCTCGGCGCTCCGGGATTCCGGCATCAGCACGGCGATGGCAATCAACCCGACCAGCACCACCGGCACGTTGATCAAAAACACCCAACCCCACCAGAAGTTGGCCAGCATCCACCCGCCGAGGATCGGGCCCAAAGGGAGGGCCAGGAAGTTTGCCGCGGACCAGATTCCGACCGCCCTTGGACGCTCGTCCTCGGCGAAGAGGACTGTGATGGCAGAAAGGGCCATCACGGTCAAGGCGGCACCCGCGACGCCAAGCTCGACGCGGGCGGCGATCAACTCTTCCGGGGATTTCGAAAGAGCGCAGCCTACCGAGCCAAGTCCGAAGAGAGCGAGCGCGGCGAGCATGACCTTCTTGCGGCCGAAGCGATCTCCGAGAAGTCCGGAGGGCAGCATCGCCACAGCGAGTGCCAGGGTGTATCCGGTCACGAACCATTGCAGCTCCGACTCTGACGCGTGGAGTGCGGAGGTCAGGGTCGGCAGGGCCAGGCTGAGGACGGTGACGTCGAGGCCGGCCGCCATGACAGCAAGCGTGATTGCTCCCAGGGCCCACCAACGGCGCGCTCCCAGTCCACCCATGGCAGTGATCCCCTTGTGCATGGCACTAGTTATTGACAGTCACATGCATTATACACACACCGTCATTGGCTGTGCGCGTTCTCATTGACATGGACAGGAGCGAGTCGAACGCCTGGGATCCAGCCAGTGCTGCCCGGAGGTTTCGCGGATGAGGCCCGGCTCCGCCGCTTTATACGTCCGTTGTGGCTCCCTCGGGTTCGAGAACTGACACATGGAGGCCGGTGCTCACATTGGCGAAGGCTTCGTAGTGGACTCGGATCTGTTTTCCCTTGCTGGTCACGACAAGGAACGGACCCGAGTCAGACCCCCGCCTGACGAAGCTCTGCCACAGCTCTTCTGCGAGCGGGACATGGGGATCGGGGGTGAAGTCCCAGACCTGGCGTCCGATCACCTCGGACGGCGTCGCTTCGAGGAGCGCGGCGGCGGCGGAATTCACCGCGACGTAGGTCGCGTTGTCGTCCGCGACGAGGATCGGGATGCCAGTCCGGTTCCGCGAGTCGGCCGGGCCGTCCGCGCTGCGCCCTCGGACGAGGTTGGCGGCGGTCCACTCGTTGATCAGTGCTGTCAGCTCCCTCGGCGTAACGCTCGACTTGACCAGCCAGCGGGTGGCACCGGCAGCCAGCCCGCGAGCGATCATCTGACGCTGCGAGTAGCTGCTCAAGATCCAGGCAGTCCCGGTGTAGCCCAGCTCGCGCAGCTGCTCAAGGACCTCGAGGCCGCTCTGCCTTGGCATTCGGACGTCGAGGAGGATGAGGTCCGGCAGCTCCGAGAAGGCCAGTGCGAGGGCCTGGTCTCCGTCTCTGGCGATCAGGACCTCGTGGCCTGACCGACGGGGCAGGAGAGCGAACATTTCGGCGAGTGCCGCGTCGTCCTCGACAATAAGCACACGCGCCCTGGGCGTGGCGTCGATCACGGGCGAAAGCCTAATACCTGCAGGGGGAACCCGCACGAAACAATCGAGTGCGTCTTTTCGCGCGTCGCTTCAGAACCCCATCTTCTCGCCGGTTTCGAGAAGGGACTTCAGGGCTGCCAGGATGAAGGGCCAGCCTCCGGCCGTTTCAAGCCGCACGAGGCTTGCCGCCGCAACTTCATGGCTGAGCGTCAGCCTGCAGACGGGACCAAAGGGCTCGATCTCATAGGTGACCCGGGACGGCGGCTCAGCTGCCACATCTTCACGCCAACGAGCCTCAAAGGTCATCACCAGCCGCCGCGGAGGCTCCGCTTCCACGATGACGCCGCAGATCTCGGCATCCCCATCCTCGTTGGTGTAGCTGTATTCGGCCCCGGCCTTGAAGGTCGATCGAATGGAGTTCCCGTAGTAGTAGCCCCGCGTCAGCTCGGGAGTCGTGAGGGCCGCCCACACTCGCTCCGGCGTAACGCCGACGTACGTGACGAAGACCTGCGCAGGGCCCGGTGCGGAGGCGGGAGCGGTGAGTGGAGGAAGCGTCAGCAGGGGCTCGCCGTACTTGCTGAACCATTCGCCCTGCACTTCCCGGAGGACAGCCGAGTTCAGGAAATGGAGCTTGTCACGCCCTGACTTGCGAGTCGAGATCAACCCGGCGGCTTCGAGGACACGCAGGTGTGCCATCACGCCGAAACGGGTCATCGCGAGATGGACCTGGAGCTCCCGCAGCCTCCTTCCGTCGCGGGCGTGGAGCAGGTCCAGGAGGCGTCGTCGCGACGGATCGGCCAGCGCACGAAAAATCTCATCCACGCCGCATCAAAATATGTGAGCATTTACTCACCTGTCAACCTCTGGGGGTCGCCATAACGGTGGCCGGGTTGGGAGCGAGGAAGAAGAAGATGCCGAAGTTCATGTTTCTCCAATACGTCGACGAATCGTCAGCGCCGCGCGCGGGCTCGTCCGAGATGAACGCGGAAGTGGAGGCTTACGGGAAGCTATTCCAGGACGCGTCCGCTGCAGGGGTCCTGCGGGGGGGAGATCCCTGCCAGCCGTCGGCCACGGCATTCAGCGTCCAGGTCCGCAACGGCGAGACCAACGTTACTGACGGGCCGATGTTCAAGCAGTCTCCGTGGCTCAACGGTTACTGGGTGTTCGATTGCAAGGACCGCGAGGAGGCTGCGGCCTGGGCCGCCAAGATTCCCGCGGCCCATGGTTCCGGCACCGTCGAGGTTCGCCCGAGCTTCGAGATGTAGGCCTGCGGCGGCGTGCGTGCAGTTGCGATAGAAAGGACCGGGCGCGCCCGCGCGAGCGCCTGGTCCTTCGCCGCAGTGGCGATTTCCGGCACCCTTGACGGGTGCGGATGCATACCGTTTACGAGGCGGCGGGAGGCGAGGCGGCATTCCGCCGTCTGGTCGGCGATTTCTATGAACGCGTCGCGGAGGATCCCCTGCTTCGCCCCCTGTACCCGGATGAGGAGCTCGCAGCGGCCGCGGACCGGCTTTCTCTCTTCCTGGTCCAGTACTGGGGCGGACCCGCCAAGTACAGCGAAAAACGCGGCCATCCACGCCTGCGCATGCGCCACGCACCGTTCGCGATCGGCCTCGCCGAGCGGGAGGCATGGTTGGGCCACATGACGGCGGCGGTGACGACCATGAACTTCGATCCCGACGTGCGGGATGCGCTACTCGAGTACTTCGACGCCGCCTCCACGGCCATGGTCAACCGGCCGCCGAGCACCTGACGTGCGTCGCCTGGCGCAAACCCGCGGTGACCCGCG
>JAYUBK010000229.1:0-13704 GCA_043740835.1 Chloroflexota bacterium | reverse complement strand
CGCGCAGGGCTGAGCCGATCCTTCCTTCGCCAGAGCTCTCGACGACCTCGTCGGTGCGTGCAGCGAGGAGCAGCACCGGTTCGTAGACGAGGCGTCCGACGATGATGGCTCCGGCCACGAGGCCGGCCCAGTAGTCGGTCGCAAGCCCCGTGATCCGATCGCCGAGGTCGCGGCGCTGGGAATAGAGGACGTAGGCAGCCGCAATTCCGATCAGCGGGATCACCACCCAGAGGATCGAGTTCCCGACCAGGGGATGCGCATGCGCCTTGCCGTCGACATAGCTCAGGAAGCGGGTTGAGAACGCCCCCATGGCCAGGCCGAAGGCGAGGCTGCCGAGGATCATCGAGGGTACTGTCAGCGCCAGCGACGTCTCTCGGATCCGGCCCGGTTCAAAGCCACGGCGGCGGATAAGGGCGCCTACCGCCGCGAGGAAGTAGGCGCGAAAGACGAGCAGGAGGGCGAGGAACACCCCGGCCGCGTAGGCGACATACCACTCGGCCCTCAGGGACTGCGCTGCCATTTCGACTGTGAGAAAGGCGAGGCCCACACCACCGAGGAGGAGACCGATGACTGTCAGGGGCATGCGCCGGTGCCCCTCCCCCATCTGGGCCAGGCTCGTCGAGCGCATGCCCACCACGAGCGACGCGGCAGCCAGAACGAGCGCCGCCCGAGCGAGACCCGACCCTGCCCCGGCGACGATCGCCAGACCAACGATCTGCGGCCGAGCGAAGGCGAGCACCGCGAGGCTCGTGATGCCGATGCCCGCCGTTGTCACCACCCGCCGAATGTCGAGCCCGGCGAAACCGCTCAGCGGCACCACGATCGCGGAGACGGCTGCTGTCGCCGCCACGATGCGCAGCGGCCAGGGGCCGGCGCTGACAAAGATGGGCAGCGACTTGTAAAGGAGCGAGGTGACCATCAGCGGCCAGAGGCCCTGGATCGCGGCGAAGGCGGCAGGCGGCGCGTCGGCCGCCGCCGTGAGCCATCCCTGGAAGGGAAACAGCGCGGCCCGCCCGGCGGCCCCGGCGAAGATCAGGAGAGTTGCGACGACCAGCGCACGGTTTCCCGCGCCGGGCGTCAGATGAAGAATCGGAATCAGGCCGTCGATGTTGGTCTGGCCGTAGCGTGAGTAAAGGATCGATACCCCTGCCAGCAGCGAGAGGTCGGTCAGCGCCGGCAAAGCGAGACCCCATCGGCCTGCACGCGTCGCGGTGTCGTCGGCCCAGTAGTGGGTCATGAGCAGGTAGGTCGAGACGCCCGCGATCCCCCAGAACGTCAGCAACTCCAGGTAATCGGTCGCCACCAGGACGCCGACGGCTCCGAATACGAGAAGTGCGAAGGCACCGTAGTAGCGCGCCGGTCCCGGTTCGCCACGGGCGCCGATCCGGCTCCAAATCAGCGTCAGCAGGCCGATGAGGAGGGCGACCGCCGCAAGCAGCAGAGAGGCGTGGCTGATGCGGATGCCGAGCGAGGCGCTGAAGTTCTGGAACTGCGGAGCGCCGGAGATCGAGAGCGGGATGTCGAGCCAGGGATACGTCACGTCCCGTGGGGCGGCCTTGGCAAGGAGAGCCCATCCCGCGAAGAAGACCCCCACGAGTGCGATCAAGGGCCCGAAGATGGCGACGTTGGCCGTGGCTCGGCGCCCGCGCACACCGATGGCGAGCATCAGGAAGATCGTCAGCGGCGCCATCAGGATCAGGGGAACGGCCCACCCGAGGGTGCTCGAGGGGTCAAAGCCGGGTCCCGACCTCCGCGCCGCGGACGCCGCCGAAGCGGCGAGCAGAAAGAGGTGCCCGGCGCTCAGGGCTGCGCCTCCCTTCGAGCCAGTCCGGCGCCGAGGGCGGCCATGGCGAGCGCGATGCCCGCGGCGATGACGGCCATCTCCTGGCCCGCAACGGGGTCTTTCACGGAGCCTGCGAAGCGACTGACGCCGACGAGGTCGAGACCGGCGCCGGCGAGCATGAGCGGAACTCCGCCGAGGGCTGCGCCGAGGTTGCGCCGGAAGCCGACGATGAAGGCGCCGACCGCGAATAGCGCGGCGCCTGTGAAGAGGACGTGGGTGAGACCGACCATCGCCACCCTACCTGCGGACCCTGGCCGCGAGACCGGCACCGGCGGCGGCGGCGAAGAGCGCGAGGGCGAGTGCCTCCATGGCAAGAGCGTCGCGGTTCACGAGGAGGCGGCCCAGGGCAGTGGCGTTGAACTCGCCATTGAAGCGGTATCCGGAGTGGAAACCCGTTCGCCAGGCGAGGTAGGCGAGGACCAGGAAGGCGACGCCCGCGAGAGGGCCCGCCAGCTGCTGGAGAATCCCGCGAGGCTCGTCGACGACCACGGAGGACGCGGCCTCCCAGCGCCAATGACCGTGGACGAGCACCGCTACGCCGAGGTACGCCAGCAGGGCGATGACGCCCGCGAAACCCGCCGAAAGGATCGTGTAAAGGCTTGCGAGACCGATCGCGACGAGCGCCATCGACAGGGCGCGCAGACGGGCCGGCGCAAGCGCGATGGCGAGGGCCCCGCCCACGGTCACCGTGGCAAGCGCGTAGAAGAGGACCGAGTGGAGGGTGTCCAAACAGAGTGCTCCTGCCTAGTCGGAGGCGGGTGAGGCTGCGAGTCGGAAAGCATACAGGAGAGCCGCAGTCGAGATCAGGAAGGCCCCTGCCGCGGCCGCGACCTGGCCTGCGAGGGCGGACCCGTTGACCGCTCCCATGAACCAGCCCCCAAGCACAAGCAGCACGACCAGCGAGCCGACCCCCGCCACGAGGCGCGAAACGTCGACCGCCGCCAGCTCATCGAGTAGGCGAAGCATGTCGGGACCGAGTATGGCAGCGCCGCGCCGACAATTTGACCGCTGCCGGCCCCCGTGCACCACGATCGCTCGGCGTGCCCGCGCCCCGGGCCCTGTCCCGGCCGTCGAAGGTCGCGGGGCCGCAGCTCGGCTTTCCTTGCCTAGGAGGCGGAGGCTATCGTCCCGCCGCCCAGAACGCGAGTGCCGCTATACAGAACGGCGGCCTGACCGGGAGCAACACCCGGGAAGGGCTCGCCCAGATGGAGGACGCCATCGGCGTAGGTTGCCGGGACGGGCCGCGCCCGGTAGCGAAGACGCGCCTCGCAGGCAACCGCAGCCAGGGGCTCGCCATCGATGAAGCTGACATCCTCGAGCGTGACCCGGCTTGCGCCGAGGTCCTCCCTGCGCCCCACCACGAGCCGGTTCGTTGCCGGCTCGACCCGCAGCACATACCACGGTCCCGGCTCTGTGAGCACGGCGAATCCGGTCCGCTGACCCACGGTGTAAAGAGCGGTTCCACGATGAGATCCGATCTCTCGCCCGCCCCTGTCGACCACCGGCCCGGTGGCCACCGGAACGCGCGCCGCGAGGTAGTCGGCGGTCTTTCCCGGCGGCACGAAGCAGATCTCCTGCGAATCGGGCTTGTCTGCGACCGGGAGGCCCATACGCCCGGCCCTTGCGCGCACTTCGACCTTTGTCATCTCACCGAGTGGCAGCACGATCCTCGCCAGGCGTTGACGGTCCAGGTGGTAGAGAACGTAAGACTGGTCCTTGAGGGGGTCGGTCGCCATGTGCAGCTCCGGACCGGCGAGGACCCGCGCGTAGTGGCCCGTGGCCATCGCCTCGAAGCCGAGCTGGAGTACCCGGTTAAGCATCAGGTCAAAGCGGACGAATTGATTGCAGCGCAGGCAGGGGTTGGGCGTGCGGCCCTCGACGTAGGCGTTGTGGAACGGCCTGATGACCCGTTCGGCAAACTCACGCTCGAGGTTCCACACGAAGTACGGGATGTCGAGGAGGTTGGCCACCCGGCGCGCGTCCTCGACCGCCGACATCGAGCAACACCCGCCGTGCTTGGCGGCCTCGTTTTCGTCGTCGCGGGGCCACTGCTGCAGGGTGACGCCGACGACGTCGTGGCCCTGCTCCCGGAGGAGGGCGGCAGCCACACTCGAGTCAACGCCCCCGGAGAGGGCCACGGCGATGCGCATGTGCGCCGAGTTTAGGCCGGCCTACTCGACGAGGTCGCCCTCGGCCGGCTCCACCCGAACGCCCCTTGACTCCAGGTAGGCGACGCCGTTGTCGAGCACTTCCGAGTCGGCCATCATCTCGAGGAGAACCCAGCCGTCGTCGCGGGTGACATCCGCGCGGCGGATGTTCGTGACGATGTTGAACTTGATGGCGAGCTCGTAGATGACTGGCTCCGTAACCAGGTCGCGACCGAAGATCAGCCGCACTCGTCTGCGCGCCATCTCCGCAGCCTAACCCCCGGCCACCGCAGGAATGATCGAAACCTCGTCCGTCTCGGAGAGCCTCGTCCCGAGACCATCGCCGAAGCGGACGTCCTCGTCGTTGAGATAGACGTTGACGAACTGGCGGAGCTCGCCCGACTGCGGATCGAGGAGCCTCTCGCGGAAGCCCGGGAAGCGCGCTTCGAGCTGGTCGATCGCCGACTTGAGGTCGCCGGCTTCGAGGGTCACCGCCGACTCGCCGCCCGAGAGGCTGCGCAGGGGGCCCGGTATGCGGACTAGAGGCACTTCAGAACTCCTTGAATCAAATTGTCACCACTTCTCGAAACGACTTCATCGACGGGTCTATTTCGAATCGCTTTGTTCCAGGAGATACTCCGTCGGCCCCGGCGATCACATCGGCCGTCTTCAGGCCATGGCCGGTGAGATAGGCGACGACGACTTCGTCGCCCTTCCAGCGGCCGGCCCGGGCCAGCTTGGCGAGGACTCCCACAGTCACACCGCCCGCGGTCTCGGTGAAGATGCCTTCGGTCCGCGCGAGGAGCCGGATGGCGTCGACGATCTCCTCTTCCGTCACCGCGCCGATCGTCCCTCCGGTCTCCTTGGCAATCCTCACCACGTAGGAGCCGTCGGAGGGGTTGCCGATGGCGATCGACTTGGCGATCGTGTTCGGCCTGACGGGCATAACGGTCTCGGTGCCCGCCTCCCAGGCGTTGTAGACCGGGGAGCAGCCCAGCGCCTGGGCGCCCGTCAGCGCCGGCAGCCGGCCTTCGACAAGCCCGTACTCGAGCAGCTCGCCGGCAGCGCGGCGGTGCTTCACGAACTGGCATCCCGAGGCGATCGGGATGACGATCTCGTCGGGCATCTGCCACCCCAGCTGCTCGACCGTCTCATAGGTGAGCGTCTTGGAGCCTTCGGCATAGAAGGGCCTGACGTTGATGTTGCAGAAGGCCCAGGGATACGTTTCCACGAGCTGAGAGCAGAGCCGGTTGACCTGGTCGTAGTTTCCGCGCACGGCGACGACATTCGGCCCGAAGACCGACGTCGTGATCACCTTCTGCGGCTCGAGGTCGGAAGGGATGAAGACGAATGCCTCGAGTCCGGCCCGCGCCGAGTAGGCCGCCACCGAATTGGCGAGGTTACCGGTCGACGCGCACGCGATGGTCTCGAAGCCGTGGGCCCGCGCCCAGGAGACGGCGACGGAGACGACCCGGTCCTTGAAGGAGTTCGTCGGGTTCATGGTGTCGTTCTTGAGCCAGAGATTCCTGAGGCCCAGCTCAGCACCGAGGCGCTCGGCTTTGACCAGCGGCGTGAAACCCTCGCCCAAGGAAACCACGGGCACCCCGTCCTCCACAGGCAGGAGATCACGGTAGCGCCACATGTTCGGCGGCCCGGCGGCGATCGATTCGCGCGACAGGCGGCTCCTCAGGACCTCCGTGTCGTAAACGACGTCGAGCGGTCCGAAGCACATCTCACAGACGTGCGTGGCCTGCAGTTCATAGTCGGAACCACACTCCCGGCAGCGGAGACCCAGCACTCGCGTGGTGCTCATTGTTGGAGCCCCATCCGGCTCAGCTCCTCTCCGACCACGTCATCATCGAGTTTGCGGAAAAGGGGCTTCGGCTCCTGCAGCCTCTGGCCGGCCGGCAGTTGCGGCGGCGCCCAGCCTCCAACCCACGACTTGTAGTCGCCGGTGAGAACGCGATGCTTCGAGCCGCCCGCCTCGACGACTTCGCGGAACTCCAGCGGGCCCGCCAGGTAGCCTTCGTGACCAAGCATCTCGTGGACGCGTTGGCTTGTGAAGGGCAGGAAGGGCGTCATCATCACCTTGATCGAGTCGACGAGCCGGAGGCCCACGTGGAGAACCGTCGCCGCTCGCTCGCGGTCGACCTTGATCGTCTTCCAGGGCTCCTGTTCGGCAAGGTAGAAGTTTGCCAATGAGCTGATCCGCATGGCCTCCTGGAGCGCAGCCTTGAAACGGGCGCCTTCAAGGAAGGTTCCGACCGAGTCGAAGCCGGCCTCGACGTCCCGCAGCACCTCGCGGTCCCTTGCGGTGAGGGTCCCTTCGGGCGGAACCTCGCCAAAATTGCGGTGGGCGTTGACCAGCACCCGGTTGACCAGGTTGCCCCAGTTCGCGACCAGCTCGTCGTTGTTCCGGCGCACGAATTCCGACCACGTGAAATCGGTGTCCTGGCTCTCCGGGCCCGCCACCGTCAGGTAGTAGCGAAGTGGATCGGGGTCGTAGCGGCTCAGGAAATCGTTGACGTAGATGGCCACATTCCGCGAGCTCGAGAACTTCCGTCCCTCCATCGTCAGGAACTCCGACGCGACCACCTCGTAGGGCAGATTGAGGTCACCATGGCCGAGGAGGATGGCCGGCCAGATGACGGTGTGGAACGTGATGTTGTCCTTGCCCATGAAGTAGTAGTGGCGGGTGGACTCGTGCTTCCACCAAAGCTCCCAGTCCTCGCCGCGGCCCATCTCGTGCGACCACTCGATGGCTGCGCTGAGGTAGCCGATGACGGCGTCGAACCACACGTAGATGCGCTTGTCCTCGCGTTCCTGCCAGCCGGGCACAGGGATCGGCACCCCCCAGTCGAGGTCTCGCGTGATGGCGCGCGGCTTCAACTCGCTGATGAAGTTCCGTGAGAAGGCGATCACGTTGGGCCGCCAGTGCGAGCCCTTCGCCAGCCACTCGGTCAGGGCCTCCTTGAACGCCGGCAGGTCGAAGAAGAAGTGGTCTGTCTCCTTGAAGACCGGCGGCTGGCCGTCCGTGCGCGAGCGGGGATTCTTGAGATCGCTCGGATCGAGTTGGTTGCCACAGTTGTCGCACTGGTCGCCCCGTGCGTCGTCGAATCCGCAGATCGGACAGGTGCCCTCGATGTAGCGGTCGGGAAGCGTCCGGCCTGTCGCCGCCGAGAAGGCGCCCATCGTCGTCTCAATCCGGAGGTAGCCCTTCTCGAAGAGCCTGCGGAAGACATCCTGCGTGACCGCGTAATGGTTCTCGGTCGTGGTCCGCGTGAACAGGTCATAGCTGAGCCCGAGGTTACGGAGGTCGTCGCCGATCACGGCGTTGTAGCGGTCGGCGATCTCGCGCGGGGTCGCGCCCTCCCTATCGGCCGCGACGAGGATTGGCGTGCCGTGCTCGTCGGTGCCGCTGACCATCAGAACGTCGTCGCCCCTGAGCCGGTGATAGCGCGCGAACACGTCGGCAGGCACGCCGAAGCCGGCAACGTGGCCCAGGTGGCGGGGCCCGCTGGCGTAGGGCCAGGCGACCGCCACCAGGATGCGCGCGGACGCAGCGCTGGGAGGCATTCGGGCTCAAGTTTAGGGAAGGAAACCACGAGGTCGCCTTTTGTGGCACCGCCCGGCTACGATGGCGCCTCGATGAGACGGCTGCGACGGGTTCTCATGAGTTTGGCCGCCGCGACGGCGCTGAGCGCGGCGTGCGGGGGTCCCAGCCTGGCGAGCGTCACCGGCACCGTGGTGGGCGCCTATGCATGCGGCACAACCACGTGTCAGCAGTCAATCGGCATCCAGTCCCTCACATTCCGGTCCGATGACAGCGGCCAGCCGACACTTGCCACGCGGTCCGACTCCAGCGGCCATTACTCCATTCGGTTGCCCGCCGGCAACTGGACGGTGTCGGTCGGCGCCGGCAGCTTGCCTGCCGCGGACCATCCCATCCACGTGAACGGCTTCCCGGGAGAGCGGATCTCGGCTTTGCTTTCAATCCCCATCCCGATCGGCGCGGGCTGACAATGGCGGTCATGCCCAGGATCCATCCGCTAGCAGACCCGGACCCGGAGACAGCCGAGATCCTCGCGAAGGCAGGCCTCCACGATGGGAAGCCGCTGAACATCTTCGCGACCTTCGCGCACCATCCGCGATTGCTGAAGAGGTTCCTTGTCCTGGGCGGGTTTTTCCTGGGCAGGGGACTGCTCCCGGAGCGCGACAGGGAGATCGTCATCCTCCGGACCGCCTGGCGCTCGCGCAGTGAGTATGAGTTCGGCCAGCACACTCGGATCGGGCGCCTCGCCGGGTTGAGCGAAGGCGAGATCCGCGCTCTGACGGTGGATGAGCCAGGACTCGGAGGTCATGCTGCAGTCCTGGTCAGCGTCGCAGACGAGATCGCCTCGCAGGCGGTTCTGAGCGACTCGACCTGGACTGCGCTGATGGGCCTCTACGACCATCCGCAGGCGATCGAGGTGATCATGCTGGCGGGGTTCTACCGGATGCTGGCCGGTGTGCTGAACTCAGTCCAGGTTCAGCTCGAGGACGGAACGCCGGGTTGGCCTGACTGATCGGCAGGGACGCCGTCTATAACGCCGCGCCTGCGGCCAAGCCCCGTGGAGGCGACAAGCTTCGGGGCGCCACGACCAGGCAGGCGCCCTCGCAGATGCCGGCGATCTCTTCCCATTGGAGGCCGGCGTCGAGATTGACTCCCAGCCAGCCTCGATGGCCGACATACGGGGGCTTGAAGTAGTGTTCCGGCTCGGCCCTCAGCAGCATGTCCTCGGCTCCCTCGGGAGCGGCGCACCAGATCGCGAGGCGGCCGTCGCCGTGATGGTCGCTCAGGTACATGACGAAAACCTCTCCGTGCACGAAGAAGGTCGGCGACCCGTGACCTGATCTCTAGGACTTGGTCTCTAGGACTTGGTCTCTCGCTTGTATCGGGGAGCGCCACGGAGGTCCCGCGGATTCGATCCGGCGAACTCGGCTCAGCCCCGCCGGCCTGCTGGTGGGCGATCCACCCCGACGTCACCCGGCGTCGCGCCACAGCCACCAGCCGGAGGCACCTTCGAAGTCGATTCGTTCGAGAACGGCGTAGCCCTGCCTGCCGTAGAAGTCGAGATTCCCTTCGCCGCCGCTCCAGAGCGCAGTCGGCATCCCTGCCGCGTCGGTGATCGAGAGCATGTGATTCATCAGTGCCGACCCGCGGCCGGCCCCGCCCTCTCGGGAGCCCAGCCACTCGAGGTACCAGTGAGGACGGATCGGGTGCGCGGCGTTCATGGCGGCGAGCGCCTCAACGACGTCCGATCGAGCTTCCGGCGGAGGCCCCGCCTCGGCGCTCATTCCCGGCGGTAGCCAGACCGCCGCGGCCCCGAGGTCGTCTGTGACGAGAACCGTTGCACCCTGCTCCATTGCGACCCGCAGCCGGTGCTCAAACAGTCCCCGCATCCCGGCAACTCGGGCGGCCGGCTCGGGCTCGATCCACCGTGCCATGGGATCTCGGTCGAAGGCTTCGGCGAGGCTCGCCGCCGCCTGCTCCAGGTCTTCCAGCGTGGCCGTGCGGACGATGATCATTTCAAGCACCAGTCTTCGTCCCAAACGGGGCATATCATTCAGGCCGCCATGCAAACTCCAGTCCGGACAAGGTACCTCAGCATCTCCAAGCGCGGCATCGACTTCGACAGCGTTCCGATGCGTCTCTTCCAGAAGTCGAAAAAGCTCGGAGTATGGGACGGCATGCTGATCGACCTCGAGCAGGACAAAAAGGACTGGGCCGCGGCCTCGATCGGAAGCCGCGAAGGCCTCATCGGGACGACGGCGCTGTTTCAGGCCGGCGAGGAGGCCGTCACGCTCGACCTGCTGCCGCTGGTTGGAGCGATGGCTCGTGCCGGCCGTCTCGAGGAGGAGATCTACCTAACCTCGTTTCTCTGGGAGGAGGCCAAGCACTGCGAGTTCTTCCGGCGCTGGCTCAACGACGTGGCCGACGCGACCGGCGACCTCCATGACCAGATGGGCCCGAACTACAGTCACCTCTTCTTCGTCGAACTGCCCACGGCGATGGGAAGGTTGGCCACCGACGACTCACCCGAGGCGCTTGCCCGAGCCCTGACCACCTACAACATGATGATCGAGGGCGTCCTCGCCGAGACCGGGTACTACAGCTACTCGCGGCAGCTCGAGAAGGGCCGTCTCTTCCCCGGCCTTGCCCAGGCGCTGCGGCTGATCTCCCGTGACGAGACCCGGCACATCCGCTTCGGCGTCTACATGCTCCAGCTCCTGATCCAGGAGCACCCGGGAATGTGGGACGTCGTGCAGGCCCGCATGAATGAGCTTCTGCCCTACGTCCTGGGGATGCTCGGCAGCGAGGAGAATCCCCCGCCCGGAGACGGCAGCACCGTCGAGTACATCGTTCCCCCCGACGAGCTCACCGCGTTTGCGATGACGCAGTTCCAGCGGCGGATGCGAGTGCTCGAGCGAGCGCGGACCCAGTCTCGCGTGGAGGTCGAGGAGGAAACCTCCGACGAGTTGACCGAGGAGTTCTTCGCAGGTTAGCCTCACGATCAGCTACCCGGCGTCACGCTCCCGCGGCCAGCTCTGGCTGACGGTGATGGCGATCCTGATGGTGCTGGTCCCGCTGGTGCGCTTCGCAGTGCTCGGCCAGCACGACAACCCGGCGGCGACCATCCTCCTGAACTTCATAGCCTTCCTGCTTGCTGTCTGGCTGCTGGTGCTCGCCGCCTACTTCCCGACCATGCGCTACGACCTTGGGGACGAGGAGCTGGGGATCTTTTTCGGCCCTTTCATCAGCTGGAAGCTCCCCATCACAGCGATTCGGACGGTCCAGAAGGAAACTCTCACGCCGTCCTTTCGCGCGAGTACGAGGATGCCGGGGATAGCTCTTTTCTCGGTTGCCTACAACGGCCTGGGGAAGGTGAGGATGTGCTCGACGCGGACCATGCGCGACGTCGTGCTGCTTGAGACGGAGCGTGGTTTTTACGGAATCAGCCCGGCCAATGAGGACCAGTTCATAGTCGAGCTCCGGCGCCGGATGGCCACCATCCGGCGGCAGCGCGAGCCCTAGCCCGACTCCGCCAGGAGTCGGTCGTAGACGATCTGCGACCAGGACTCCATCTCGAGGTAGTACATCCTCATCTCCTCGAGGCTGAGCAACTCACCGGAGAGCTTGTCCGTCTCCCGTATCGCAATCTCGGCTGACGAGCCTTCGACTAAAAAGACAACCCCGATGTGCACCCGGGAAACTGGCGAGGAGTCATCGTTGATGAGACCCAGGAGAGCGGCGCTGAAGGCGCCTCCGTATTCGACCTCCTCCTCCCACTCGCGCTTGAGACCATCCAACACCGGGTCCCCCGCCTGGAGGTCGCCGGGGTTGATGTGGCCACCGACGCCGAGCGAGTAGAGCTGGCGCAGGCGCTTCTCGCTCGACGCCTTGAGTCGCTTCGTCAGGAAATAGCGACCGCCGTGGCGAAAGACGACATAGGGAATCACCTGCTGGTAGGTCGGATCCTCCTCGACGTCAGCCCTCGGCATGAAAAAGGATCCACCCCGGATGACCTCCTGGATCCGCTCCAGCCCTTCGCCCACGAAACCGTGCCAGGCGCCATCTGGAAAGAGGTCCTCGCGGCGGACGCAGAGGACGTGCTCGGTGAAAGGTCCCGGGCTCATAGCTGAGTCAGGTCGACGAGCGGTTCGGTCCGACGCGGGTCCAGGGCCGAGATGTCAAGAGGTGCCGGACGCCCGGTGATCATCGCGGCCAGGCATTCGCCCACGATCGGCGACTGCATCACACCATGGCCGCTGAACCCGCAGCAGGCCCAGACCCCGGGGCGTTCGGTGGCGCCGACGAGGGCGTGGTGGTCGAAGGTGACCTCATAGCTGCCGGTCCATTGGCTCTCGGGCTCCGCTGCGGCGGCCCGCGGCAAACGCCGCGACAGCCACTCGCGGTAGTGGCTCCAGTCGTGCTGGTCACCGGGGCCCATCACGAGGAGACGGCCGTCACGCTCCCGGAAGTGGTAGCCGCTGCCGGCATCGAGAGTCATGGGGATGGTGTCGGGCAGCCAGTCAAAGGGTCCGGCGAACCACAGGGCGCGCTCCAGCGGCTCGACGTTGATAAGGACGCCGAGGCTTCGCCCCACCTCGCCGGACCAAATCCCCGCGGCGACGACTATCGCCTCCGCGCCGGCGAGATCGGCGGCGCTGGCCTTGACGCCATACCGAAAATCGACACCGGCCGCGCGGCCCTCCTCGATGAAGCACTGGAGCACCAGGGTCGGCATGTAAAGGCCGTCATGGGCGCAGTAGTTAACCGCGCGAATGTCGTCCACCTCGATCCCGGGGACGAGGCGCTTTGGGTCGGGGTGATCGACGGGGACGCCGCAGGACTCCTGGAACTGAGCCCTCCCGGCCAGTTCGGCCGCAATCGCCTCCGTCTCGGCCAGGTAGAGGTACCCGTTGGGGCGAAAGCGCACGCGGTCAGCTCGCTCGGCGAAATAGGGCCGGGAACGGCGCGCCAGCTCGATGTTGAGGGCGCTGCCGTGCTGGGTGCGAAAGCCGCCCATGGCCCGCCCGGTCGACCCCTCGCCAGGCTGACGGGGGTCGAAGACGACAACGTCTCTGCGGCCTGTCAAAGCCAGGGCGCGGGCGACCGAAGCGCCGGCGGCACCGCCTCCCAAAATAGCGATCACCGGAAGCAGATCACAGGAGGGCGATCGCCGGCGGCCGCTCGAATCGGGCGATGCCTCGTCCGTGGGTGGCGACGAGCTCGGCGGTCCGGCGCAACGCCAGATCGTCGACGGGCAGGAAGTAAATCCATGCCGCCGCTGCCGTCGCGGTCGTGATCATGGTGCGGGCCGAGTCGGAGGAAGGATTTCCGCAGGCCCCGGCCGCGTCCGCAACGCAGAGCCGCCCCTCGACGTTGACGCGCTCCTTGCCGATCCCGGCGTAACCCTCTCCTTCGCGCCCCAATCGGATGACCAGCTCCTCACCGTCCACCTTGGCGAGGTCGTAAAGCCCCACCGGAACCTGGAATTGGAGCGAGAGCAGGTTGGCCACGTCCACCAGCGAGTTTATTCGCGGGAGGCCTTCTCCTCTTCTTACCCTGCGCAGGAGAGCCTCGCTCGAGGGCCGGTGTCGGGTCGGGTCCGTTCCGAAGCTGCGATAGAGCGCGCGGGCCGGCCCCACATCGCCGGTCCGGCCCTCTCTGACGGCCTCTTCGGCCGCTCGTACCTCGGCGTCGAACGTCGCGCGCGGCGGCACGACCTCGAGCTCGCGGACCTCAAAAGCCGTGAAGCCGAGGCCCGCCTCGTCGCGCACGATCACCGGCAGATCACCTACCCCAGCGATTGGAGGTCCCCCCAAAAGCCCGGATAGGAGATGGCGACGCACTCGGAGCCCTCGATCTCGGTTGTGCCATCCGCGATGAGACCGGCTACCGCCAGGGCCATCGCGATGCGGTGGTCGGCAAAGGATTCGACCCGGCACCCACGGAGCCGTGTGGGGCCATTTATCGCCCAACCGTCGGCCAGTTCCGTGATGTCGGCGCCGAGCGCACGAAGGCCGGAGGCCATCGCGGCGATGCGATCCGATTCCTTGACCCGGAGCTCCGCCGCACCGGTGATCGTGGTGGTGCCTTCGCGCTGCGTGGCTGCCACGGCGAGCACGGGCAGTTCGTCGATGAGAGAGGGGACCCAGGCGGGATCCCAA
>JAYUBK010000228.1:0-4476 GCA_043740835.1 Chloroflexota bacterium | reverse complement strand
CGTCAGGCTCTTGAAGGTGACCACCGCGTCGATGCGGTTCAGGAACTCGGGGCGGAACATCCGCTTCAGCTCCTCATCGATCTTGTCCTTCATCGCCTTGTGGCGGCGGTCAGCCTCCTTGTCCTCGGTCGCCAGCGCGGCCTGGAAGCCGAGCGTGGTCTGGGCCTGGCTGAGGTCCCGGACGCCCAGGTTCGACGTCATCACGATGATGCAGTTGGCAAAGTTGACCTTCTTGCCCTTGGCGTCGCTCAAGCGTCCGTCCTCGAGGATCTGGAGGAGCATGTTGAAAACCTCCGGGTGAGCCTTCTCGATCTCGTCGAGGAGGATTACGGAGTAGGGCCGGCGACGAACCGCTTCGGTCAGCTGGCCGCCCTCGTCGTAGCCCACATAGCCGGGGGGCGAGCCCACCAGCCGGGCGGTCGTGTGGCGCTCCATGAACTCCGACATGTCGAGCCGGATGAGAGCGTCCTCGGAATCGAATAGGAACTCCGCGAGCGCCTTGGCGAGCTCGGTCTTGCCGACCCCGGTCGGACCGAGGAAGATGAAGCTGCCGATGGGCCGCCTGGGATCCTTGAGGCCGGCGCGCCCGCGCCGAACCGCCTGGGAGACGGCGACGATCGCCTCCTCCTGGCCGATGACCCGGAGGTGAAGCTCCTCCTCCATGCGCAGCAGCCTTGCGGTCTCTTCCTCGACGAGGCGAGAGACGGGGACACCCGTCCAGGCGGCGACGATGTGCGCGATGTCCTCCTCGCCGACTTCGGGGACGATCTCACCCAGCTTGTCTCGCCAGTCGCTCTCCTCCTGGGCGTACTTGTCCTTGAGCTTCTTCTCCTGGTCCCGGAAGCTGGCCGCGGTCTCGTAGTCCTGCTTGGCTATCGAGTCCTCCTTCTGCGCCTGGAGCTGCTTGATCTCCTTTTGCATCTCCTTCAGCTCGGGAGGGGTCGTCGTCAGTTTCATCCGGACCCGGGCGGAGGCCTCGTCGATTAGGTCGATGGCCTTGTCCGGCAGAGCGCGGTCGGCGACGTATCGGTCGCTGAGAACCGCCGCGCTCTTGATCGCCGTGTCCGTGATCAGGACGCGATGGTGCTTCTCGTACAGCGACTTGATGCCGTGGAGAATGTCGATCGTCTCCTCTAGGGTGGGCTGGTCTACGAACACCGGCTGAAAACGCCGCTCGAGGGCCGCGTCCTTCTCGATGTACTTGCGGTACTCATCGAGCGTCGTCGCACCGATGCACTGGATTTCGCCGCGGGCGAGGGCCGGCTTAAGGATGTTCGCCGCGTCGATGGCGCCCTCGGCCGCCCCGGCTCCGACGAGCGTATGCAGCTCGTCGATGAAGAGCACGACCTCGCGGGTGCTGCGGATCTCGTCGAGGATTTTCTTGAGACGCTCCTCGAACTCTCCGCGGTACTTGGTGCCGGCGACCAGCGCGCCCATATCGAGCGTCAGGACGCGCTTGTTCAACAGCGACTCGGGTACGTTGCCGAGCGTGATCTGCTGGGCAAGGCCCTCGGCGATGGCCGTCTTGCCGACACCGGGCTCGCCGATGAGCGCTGGATTGTTCTTGGTCCTGCGGCTCAGGATCTGGATGACGCGCTCGATCTCCGTCTCGCGCCCGATGACGGGGTCGAGGTTGTTCTTGCGAGCCATCTCGGTGAGGTCGCGGCCGAATTGGTCGAGAAGCGGCGTCTTGCTGGGCCGCTTGGGCGCGGGTTCGGACTCCTCAACGGCGGAGTCGTGGAGCAGGCGCTCGATCTCCGCGCGAACCTTCTCGAGGTTGGCCCCGAGGTCCTCCAGCACATGAGCCGCGATGCCCTCGCCCTCGATGAGGAGGCCGAGGAGCAGGTGCTCGGTGCCGACGTAGTTATGGCCCATCCGGCGGGCCTCCTCGAAGGAGATCTCGATGACCTTCTTGACCCTCGAGGTTGGGATGATCTGCTGGATGATGATCCGTTCGTTGCGGCCGAGAACGGACTCGATCGTCTGGCGGACCTTGCCGATCTCGACGCCCAGGTTACCGAGAACCTTGGCCGCGAGGCCCTCACCCTCGCGCAGCAGTCCCAGCAGAAGATGCTCCGTCCCGATATAGCTGTGGTGAGACCTTTCGGCCTCCTCCTGCGCGAGCGTCAGGACCTTTTTCGCGCGTTCTGTGAATCTCTCGAACGGATACAAAGTCTTCTATCTCCTTGTGGCTGGTTCGCCTGTCTCGTCAGGTCGGGCTGCAGCACCTCCATTTAGATGAGATACGAAGCCTGAGAAGTGACTTCTCGACTAACTATAACTCTGGAACCCCGGCCTTCTATTCAGTGGTGGAGGGAGGTGCGAACTGCGCCGGGACGAGCCGGCGAGGCGCTCCCGGCAATCGTGGCTGCTCTCTTTCCAATCCTGTTCATACCCACTTTGACCGACGCTTATATCCTCCCCCGCGCCTCGCTCGCCATCGCCGGGGGATGCCTGCTGTTCGGCTGGGGCCTGGTCGCTACGGGCCCGGGCCTTGGTCCGCTTGGCCGGGCCGCCCTCGCAGTCGCCGCGGCGGCCATCCTGGCGGCGGTCTTCTCTGTCTCGCCTCTCCTCAGCGTCGTGGGCTCATACGCACGCTACGAATCGCTACTCACAAGGCTCTCCTACCTCGCCCTCTTCGCCGGCACGGCCTGGCTCGCGCGCACGCCGGCTTCCCGCCAGTGGACGCTGACCGGATTCGTGTTCGGCTGCGTGCTCGCCTCGATCGAGGCCGTCTACGAGGCGGCCACGGGCTATCCGCCGCGGCCCGACGGCAACCTCGGCCAGTCCAACCTTCTCGGTGCCCTGTTGGCCATGGCCATTCCGATCGTGTGCAGTCGCGTGCCGCGGGCTCCACTCTGGATCGCCGCGCTCGTTCCCCTGGTGGCGGGCGCGGTCGTCTCCTCATCGAGAAGCGGGTGGCTGGGCGCCATCGCGGGGACGGTGCTCGTCCTCCCGCTGCTCGCGACTTCGACCCGCCGGAGGGTGATCCTCCTCGCCGGCGCGGCCGGGACGATGGTCCTCCTCCTCGGCGCGATCGCGTTCAGCCCGCTCTCATCTCTCAACGGGGACAGCGGCAGTGCCCGCCTCCACGTCTGGCGTGACTCAATCCCGCTGATCGCGGCACGTCCGCTCACCGGCTACGGCGAGGACGCCCTCGGCCTCGTCTTCGGCCGCTACCTGACTGGCAACTGGGAGCCGGGCGCCACCTTCGACCGCATTCACCAGGAGGAACTCGACCTGCTCGCGACCCAGGGAGTCCTGGGACTTGCAGCCTGCACGTGGCTCTTCGGCGTTTGGCTCCTCGCGTGCTGGCGCCGCGCCTGGTCGAGAGCGCTGCCGGTGGAGACGGTCGTGGTCGCGGTGCTGGGCGCCTGGGCCGGCTATTTCGTCGTCGTCCAGCTCAACTTCGACTGGGTGCCCGCCACGGGGCCACTGTGGCTACTGGCAGGCGTCGGCTGGGCCGCGATCGTGGAGCGGAAACCATCGCGGCGCCTGCCGGCCTGGACCAGTGTAACCGCGATCTCGGCGCTCGCCGCCCTCGCGCTTGCCTTTGGCCTCCTCCCCATCCTCGCCGACGAAAGGGCGTCGCGCGGCGATGCAACCGCCGCTGCGACTCTCGACCCAATCCAGGCCCATTACCACCGGCTGCTCGGCGAGCGCGGGTCTTACTCGAGTGACCAGCCAACGCTGAGGGAAGCCCGTGCCCAGCTCCTCCTCGCGGCCGAATTGGGGGAGTACGACGCGACCGTCTACATCGAACTTGGCGACGTCGATGTCCGGCTCGGCGACCCGGCTACCGCAAGGGCTGCCTACACCACGGCGATCGAACTCGACCCCTACAACGCAACCGCCCGTCAGCGCCTCAGGCAGACCGACGAGAAGTAAAAAACGGCGCCCACCCGAAGGCGGGCGCCGTTTGGACGGGGCCGCGGAGATCTATTCCTCCTCGTCCTCGTCGGTGTCGTAGATGGGGCTTGTCCGCTCGCGGCTGCTCGTGTAGCCGGCGGGCGGGTTGGTGAGCTGCTTCAGGGAGAGAGAGATCCGCCGGCGGGCGGTGTCGACGCCGATGACCTTGACCTGAATCAGTTCGCCGACCTTGAGGACGTCCTCGGTCTTGTCGACATGGTCCCAGCTCAGTTCGGAGATGTGAAGAAGTCCTTCGATTCCGGGCACGATCTGCAGGAAGGCCCCGTACTTCTTCGTCTTGGTGACGGTGCCCTCGACGTTGGAGCCGACCGGCAGGCTGGCCACGACCTGTTCCCAGGGATCCTGCTGGAGCTGGCGAAGCGACAGCGAAATGCGGCTCTGGTCGGCGTCGAGCTTGATGACCTTGACGGCCACCTCATCACCCACCTGAAGGACGTCGCTGACCTTGGAAACGCGGTCCCAGCTCAGCTCGGAGATGTGGATGAGCCCATCGGCGCCGCCGATGTCGACAAAGGCGCCGTAGGTCGTGAGGCCGGAGACGGTGCC
>JAYUBK010000227.1:0-4492 GCA_043740835.1 Chloroflexota bacterium | reverse complement strand
GGCGTGATCGGCTGGATGGCCTGGCGCCTGCACCGGCGCGGCCTGATCGGGTTCGGAATCGGCGGCTTCCTGCTCTCCCTCTTTTACGGAGGCGCCTTCAGGTCGGCCGCCGGGACCACCCCGGAGTCGCAGGAGGCGTTTGGCAACGCGGTGAGCCTGGCGGCAACGCAGTTCAAGTTCATCATCCCGCTTCCCGTCCACCCGGAAACGCTTGGCGGTTACGAACAGTACAAGTGGCTGGCGGGGGCGATCATCATGATGATGATCTGGGCGGCCATCGCCGGCGTTGGCGTCGGCCGCGGCGATGAGGATCGCGGGCTCACCGAGGAATGGCTCGCCAGCGGCGTCTCGCGCTCGCGACTGCTGGTTGCCCGCAGCGGAGCCTTTGGCCTGGTGCTCCTGGCTGCCTGCCTCGCATCCGTCCTCGGCATCGTCGCCGTCGCGCCGGCAATTCACGAAGACCCCAACGTCGCGGGCGAGATCCTCAAGGCCCTGTCAATGACGGCCGGTCTCTTCACCTGCTACGCGATCGCCCTGGTCATCTCGCAACTTCCGGCCGAGCGCCAGACCGCGACCGCACTCGGCGTCGGCGCCCTGGTGGTGTTGGCAGTGATCAACGGATTCGCAGACACGGTCGACTCGGCGTCCTGGATCGGGGTGATCTCGCCATTCCACTGGATAGAGCGGACCACTTCTGCCGCCCCCGGAGGCACCTTTGATCTGGGCGGGACACTTGGCCTGGCCGTCGTGGCGGTTGCCCTGGTTGGCGCCGCCGTCCCCCTCTTCCGGCGGCGCGACATCGGGAGCGGACTGTTTGCCGGGGCGCGGCGCAGTGCGCTTCCCGTGCGGAGCGCATCGCGGAACTTCATGCTCCGCCTGCCCTTCACCGAGGGACTATGGGAGCAGAGGGTCGGCCTCACCGTCTGGGTCGTGAGCACCCTTGTGCTCGGTTCACTGATGCTCTCGGTAACGAAGTCGGTCGCCGACGCACTGTTCGCGGACCCGAAACTGGCCGCCCTCCTCCTGTCGGCTCGGCCGGGAGACGTGTACGCGAGCCTCCTCGGCCTGATGTGGTTCGGCGTCGCCCTGCTGCTGCTGGCCGGCTACGCGGTGGTCCAGGTTTCGCGCTGGTCGACGCAGGACCAGGAGGGACGCGTCGAACTTCTCCTGAGCGCCCCGATCTCCCGGGCGCGCATCGTGGTCGAACGCGCACTCGAGTTCGCGGTGGCCAGCGCCCTGATCGTGGCCGGAGGCTACATCGGTCTCGTCGCCAGGGCTCCCTCCTCTGGGCTGAACCTCGATCCCGGCCATCTCTTGACGGCCTCTGCTCTTCTCTGGCCGTTCGCGCTCGCCTTTGGCGGCTTGGGCGTCGCGGTCGCGAGTCGCTGGCCGCGGATCGCGGTCCCCTTCCTCTCCACCTTTGCGGCCGTGGAGTATTTCCTTGGCGACCTGGCCCCGCTTTTCAAATTCCCCGACTGGGTGGCGAACCTGTCGGTGTTTCACCTCTACGGCAATCCTGTGGTGGGCGCGTTCTCCTGGACGCCGGCCCTGTCGATGACCCTGGTCTTTCTGGTCGGCTTCGCAGCGGCGCTGATGCTGGTGCGCCAGCGCGACGTGGCAAGCGTTTAGAGCGCATCGTGTTGGCAGAATTCTGGCATTTGGGCGCCGATACAGCTGACCGAACCGCCCGAGGAGCCCGGGCACCGAGTCAACTCCCTCGCCCGCAAAGTGCAAGCCGCTGGTCAGGGAAGTTCGCGAGGCAGGAGCGGCCTACGACTTCCGCTCCGCGAACCGCTCATGGCCCTCGCGATGCCTCACCTTCGGCGACCAAATGCCCTCAGTGCCTGGCCGCCCGGAATCGCCTTCTCACTCTGGGCGCAGCGCGAAGAAAACGAACTCTCGTCCGGGCCGATCGGGCGCGCTGCGGACCTCTTCCAAAGCGAACCCGTGCGCGACGAGTGTTGCCTCGACCTCGTCACGCTCCCGGAAACGCAGCGTCGAGTCCGACGTCAACACCTGCCCGTCCGAAGCGAACACCCAAGTCCAACGAAACGTCACCAGCGGCCCGCTGACGTCGACCACCTCGACCCAGCTCTCGACCGCGCCAACGCCCTCAATCTCCGTGATCTTGTCCGACGCCGTGCGGTTCCACTCCTGCCATGCACGCCTTGCCGGATTGCGCGTCTCAAACACGAAATGCCCGCCGGGCCGCAACGCGGCATGGACCCCACGCAACGTTCCTTCCCAATCCGACGGGTCAACGATCGCTTGGGCGACGTTCGCGGTCATGGTGGCAAGGTCGACCCGCAGAGTGGGCAGGGCGTTCGCGTCACCGCAGATCCATCGCACACGCTCGCTGCCCGGTTTGGCTCGCGCGACGTCGAGCGAGCCGGCGGCCGGGTCAACGCCGGTTACGTCAAGACCGCGATCGGCAAGAAGCAGCGCGAACGTGCCCGTGCCGCAACCGACATCCAGCACGCGACGCGCGCCGAGATCCTCCGCGATGGCGACATATACGTCGAGGTCTCTCCGATCGGGGTCGAGGGCGTCATAGATCGCGGCCAGGCGCGGGTGCTCGAATATTGGGTCAGCCATTAGGACAACGGTACGCAGTGGCAGACGAGGCAATTCCCAGTCTTACTGCGACCTGCCCGTCGGACTTGGTCGACGGACCGACGTGCCGATGGCCCGAGAGTACGGAAAGCGTCCTTGACGCCCCCCGGGTTCCTGTCCGCGACGCGCCGAGGTCAATTAGACGACAGGCCGAACGGTCCCGTCGGAGATATCGAGGACGTAACCGCGCACATCGTCGACGTGCGGAAGCCACGGACAGGCCCGAACCCGCTCCATCTGCTCGCGGACGTGCTCATCGAGATCGAAAAAGGCTCCAAACGCGAACGGCGGTGCCTGGCCCGTCTCCCTCTCGAGGACGCTGGCGAGGTCCTCGTCGTGCACCTTGCGCAGGCCGCAGTCGGTATGCGCCATCACCGCGACCGAACGGGTGCCAAGGAGCCGCTGGGACAGCACGAGGGAGCGCAACACGTCGTCGCTGACGACTGCCCCAGCATTGCGGAGGACGTGCGCCGCACCCAGCTCGAGTCCCATCGCTCGCTGTGGATCGATCCGGGCATCCATGCAGGTGACGATAGCGAGGTGCCGGCTCGGGATCGCTGACACTCCGGCCATAGGCGCGAAGCGTAGGCCATCCGATAATCCGGCTCGTTGGGTTTTCGGCGGGTGAGAGTTGGGAGTGACTCCCGTTGGACGGCTGCCTGTGATCATTCGCTCGAGGAGCGGAATTACCGGCGATCTCCGGATCGAGAGCCGTAATGCCCCGTAATGGCAGGTAGATGAGCGATCCCATCACCCCGGCGCCGGTAAGCGCCGGCAAGATCCCGAGAACCGAGAGAAGGGCAGCCATGTCTCCGAGGCTAGGTCAGCCGCCGTCAACGACGGATCAACGAAATCTCGACCATGGGTCCCTGTCGGGCGGCACTGGCCTCTCAGGGAAGTTCCCGTAGTCTCCGACGGATTGCTTGAGACCGGGGTGGCCAGGGCCAGGCTGCGATGGGACGATTGGTCGCGATGATCGAGCGCTACGTGCTGGGTCTCGAAGAGGTCGACAAGACGCAGGTCGCGCTCGTTGGCGGCAAGGGCGCGCACCTGGGGGAGCTTTCGCGGATCGAAGGCGTTCGCGTTCCGGCTGGATTCTGCGTGACGACGGACGCCTTCCGGCGGATCAAGGCGGAAGCGCCGTCGATCGACGATCAGCTCGATCGGCTGTCGCGCCTTAACCCCGATGAGCGGGAGGTGATCCGCACACTCAGCGCGGAGATCCGCCGGACTCTCGAAGGGATCGCCATCCCTGACGATCTGGCGGTGGCGATCACCCGCGCACTCGCCAGTCTCGGCAGGGAAGCCGCCTACGCCGTCCGGTCGAGCGCGACGGCGGAGGACTTGCCCACGGCCTCATTCGCGGGACAGCACGACACGTACCTGAACGTCGTGGGGCCGGCAACGATCGTCCAGCACGTCAGCCGGTGCTGGGCCTCGCAGTTCACCGAGCGGGCCGTGACCTACCGCCTGCGGAACGGCTTCGACATCCGGAAGGTCCACATGGCCGTGGTCGTGCAGCAGATGGTCTTTCCGCAGGCGGCCGGCATCCTTTTTACGGCCGACCCCGTCACGTCAAACCGGAAGGTCGCCTCCGTGGAGGCAAGCTTCGGACTCGGCGAGGCCCTGGTCTCCGGCCTGGTGAACGCGGACATGTACAAGGTGCGGGACGGCGAGGTCGTCACCAAGGCGGTCGCCACCAAGCAGCTTGCCATTCACGCCGCGCCGGCAGGCGGGACGCAGGAAGAGGCGATCGACCCGGAGCGGCAGGGGCAGCCGGTGCTGACGGATGCGCAGGTCGTGCGACTCGCGCAGCTGGGACGGCGGATCGAAGCGCACTTCGGCCACCCCCAGGACATCGAATGGTGCCTGGTCGACG
>JAYUBK010000226.1:0-4504 GCA_043740835.1 Chloroflexota bacterium | reverse complement strand
CAAGACGACCCCAAGCAACAGGACCTCAAGCAACAGGACCTCAGGACGACGACCTGCGGACCAGGCCCGCGAGACCCCCCGGAATGAAGAGGACGAAGCCGATGAAGACGGCACCCAAGATCAGCTCCCAGCGCTCCGTGTAGCTGCTGATGATGAGCTGGACGATGAGGACGAAGAACGCCCCCAGCGCCGGCCCAATGAGCGAGCGGGCGCCGCCGATTACGACAGCGACGAGCACCAGCCCGCTTACGGTCCAGTAGAGGAGGTCGGGCGTCGCGTAGCCGTTGTTCATCGCGGCCAGCGCGCCGGCGATGCCGGCCACAGCTGCCGCCGCGACAAAGGCGCCGAGGCGGTAGCGAAACGTCGGGTAGCCCAGCGCCCGCATTCGGGGCTCGTTCTCACGAATCCCCTCCAGCGTCCGACCGAAAGGCGAGCGTACGAGTGCGTCGAGGATGAGGAAGCAGATGGCAGCGACGATGAGGACGAGTAAGTAGAAGGGACCCCTCTCGGCGAATGTGAAGTCGAAATGGTCAAGGCCGGGGAGATCCGGCCTCGGGATCCCGATCAGACCGTCCGTACCCCGTGTGACGGCCGTCCAGTTCACGGCGAGTCCCCACAGCATCTGAGCGAAGGCGAGCGTCAGCATCAGAAAATAGATGCCTGTCGAGCGGAGGGCGAGAGCGCCGATCGGGATCGCGGCCAGCGCCGCCGCAACCGCACCGCCGATCAGCAGCGGGACGAGGTCCACCTGGTGATGGAGGGTGAGCTCGGCGCAGGCATAGGCGCCGATCCCATAGAAGGCGGCGTGTCCGAACGAGGCCATGCCGGCGTAGCCGAGAAGGAGGTCCAGCGACATCGCGAAGATCGCGAAGATCAGCGCCTGCGTGCCCACGTAGATCCAAAACCGCGGCGCCCAGAGCGGCAGGGATGCCAGCGCGCCGAGAAGTGCGAGAAGCAGGATCGGTCGCAGCAGCGGACGCAAGACGGGAGGCAAGACGGGAGGCAAGGCGTGAGGCAAGGCGTGAGACAGCACGGAAGGCAGGCGACGGAGCACTAGGTCCGGCGGCCGAACAGCCCGGAGGGGCGAACGATGAGGACCAGCGCCATTACAGCGAAGACCAGCGCGATGGCGAACTGGGGGAAGAGGCTGATGCCGAAGGAGTTCGTGAGGCCGATCAGGGCCGCGCCGATCAGGGCTCCCTCGATCGAGCCGAGGCCGCCCAGGACCACGACGACGAGGGCGAGTATCAGTACGCTGCCGTCCATGCCCGGGAAGATCGCGAGTTCCGGCGCCGCGATGACGCCGGCCAGGCCGGCGAGTGCGGCGCCGAACCCGAAGGTGAGCGTGAAGACGAGGGGGAGATTGATGCCGAGAAGGCCGACCATCTCCTTGTCGGCAACCCCGGCACGGAGAACGGCGCCGATCCGCGTCAGTCGCGAGACGGCAATCAGGGACGCCCCGACCACAACCGCCACCGCCAGCAGGAAGAGGCTGTAGGTCGCGAAGGTGGCGCCAAGGACGTGCACCGCGCCGCCGAGTCCTTCCGGGATGGGGATGGAGCGCGTCGTCGGGCCGTAGCGGGCGCGGATGAGGTCCACGAAGACGAGGGTGAATCCGAAGGTCAGCAGCACCTGCATGAGGTGCCCTCGCCGGTACAGCCGGCGAAAGAACACGAGCTCCATCGCGATGCCGATCGCCGCCAGGGCGAGTGGCGCAATGACAAGCGCCAGCCAGAAGTTTCCGGTCAGCGTGACGACCGTGAAGGCGATGTAGGCGCCGACCATGTAGAAAGACCCGTGCGCCAAGTTGAGCACGTCCATCAGCCCGAAGATGATCGAGAGTCCGGCGGCCAGCAGGAAGACAAGGCCGCCGAAGGCCAGCCCGTTAACTGTGAGCTGAAGCAGAGTCGCGATTGCGACTGAACTCTACGTCGGCGGCGCCGGACCGAGCCTATTTGCCAGGGTCGGCGACGCCCGGATACTGGTCGATTACCAAGTTGGTGTAGCCCAGCTTGGGGTCGTTCACGAGCTTGCGGACGTAGACCGTCTGGACCACGTTGTTCGTCGCCGGATCGAACTTGAAGTCCCCGCGAGGGCTCTTGAAGCTGACGGCGGCGATCGCCTTCAGGAAGGCGTCCTTGTTGTCCGTCTTGCCCTTGACGGCGTTGAGGGCGTCGACGATGACGCGGCCCGTGTCCCAGCCCTGGACGGCGAACACGTCCAGCTGCCGGTTGTATTTCTTGCCGTACTTCGCGATGAGGTCCTGGTTTTCCTTGTTCGGGAGCGTCAGCGCCCAATGCAGCCCGGTGACCGCGCCCAGCGGTGAGGCGGGGCCGATCGCGGCCAGCACGTCCTGCTCGACGAAGAATCCCGAGCCGGCAACGATCTTCAGCTTCTTGAGGGCGCCCAATTCGTCCGCCTTCTTCAGGAAGGTGACGGCGTCGGTGCCGGACATGAAGCAATAGATGCCGTCGATCTGGTCTGTCTTGATCGCCTGGACGAAGGGCGTCTGGTCGCCGTTGTTCGGAAAGGGCGTGGCGACGTCCGGCCCGATGATGGTCCCGCCCGAAGCGGTGAAGGTCTCCTTGAAGGAGCCCACCGACTCGAGGCCGGCGCCGTATTTCGCGTAGACGAGCTGGATCTTCTTGAAGCCCGCCTTCTCGGCGACGTAGGTGCCCATCGGGTGACTGGGCTGCCAGTTGGAGAAGGAAGTGCGATAGATGAAGGGCGACTTCGCAGCGCGGGATAGAGAGTTGACCCCGGCGTTCGCGACCAGCGTCGGCATCTTCTGGCCGTCGAGGTAGTCGCGGTTCCCGGCCGCGTTGGGGCTTGAGACGTAGCCGGCGACCATATCCACGGCGTCCTGCTCGACGACCTTCTTCGTCGCCGCGACCGCGTCAGCCAGGGCAGTCTGCTCATCGGCGGTTACGACCGTGATCTTCCGGTTCCCGGCCTGGTTGCCGACCGAGTCGAAATAGAGCTGCATGCCGTTCGTGATGCTCTTGCCCAGCTCGGCGTAGACACCCGAGGAAGGCAGGACGACGCCGAGTTTGAACTCGGGACCCGTGGGGCCGCCCGGCCCGCTCGTGGTGCTGCCGCCGCAGGCCGCGAGGGCCGCTATTCCCGCCGCCGTGCCGGCGAGTTTCAGGAAGCCGCGGCGGTCGCTGTCGCCGCCGAGCTTTCCGCTGAGAAATTCCTCGATGTTGTCGCCCATCCGTGAGTTCTCTCCTCGTGTCCGATAACGAAAGTGACGCCGAGACTAGACCCACCTCGGTGGGCGGTCAAGCTTCCCGCCTGCCAACCCATACATTGGTCGCTCCATGCCGACTATCGAGGTTCCCGGAGCGCGGCTTGCGTACGACGCGGTCGGCATCGGAGATCCGATCGTTTTCCTGCACGGGGTCGGTTCCGTCCGGGAGACCTGGGTCGGGCAGCTGGACGAGTTCGGAAAGAGTCACCTGGCCGTCGCGCTGGATGCTCGCGGACATGGTGAATCAGTTGCGCCGGCTGACACGATCTCTCTGAAATCGTTCGCGTCGGACACGGCCGCGCTGATCAAGGCGCTGGGCGCCGGACCCGCTCATCTCTGTGGACTCTCAATGGGGGGAGTCATCGCCCTCCACACCTGCGGCAACCACCCCGAGGTCGTCCGCTCGCTGATCCTCTGCGACACCTGGGCATGGCACCCGTCGGCGGCCGCCGGGCAGGCCGGCAGGTTGGCGGCGATCGACGTCGACGACATGCCGAAACTTGCCGCCGATAGGATGCCCGCCGTTTATGGTCCGAATGCCGCACCCGGACTTGTCCAGAGCGGCATCGCCACCTTTGCGGCCAAGGACAAGGCTGCCTACCGGCAATCCTCCGCCGTTCTCTGGACAGCCGACCTGCGCGCCCTGGCTGCTGCGGTCAGACTGCCGACGCTGGTCATCGTCGGCGAGCACGACACCGTGACTCCACCCGAGCTGTCGGAGGAACTGGTGCGGCTGATTCCCGGCTCGAGGCTGGTCGTGATCCCGGACTCTGGACACCTGACGAACGAGGAGAGCCCGGTGGCCTTCAACGCGGCGGTGAGCGACTTCCTAAAGCGGGTTTAGCGCCCTCAGTCGAGGGCCGCGGCGAGCCGGTCGAGCTGGTCCAGCGAGGCGACCGTCGGAAAGAGCACGAGCTCGTCGCAGCCTGCTTCTGCATAGCCGGCGGCGAGCTCACTTACCGCCTCCCGCGAGGTCAGCAGACCGGCGGCGATCCTTTCGGCGAACGGGCCAGTGAATGCGTAGTACTGGAGGAGGTCCTCTCGACCGGCGGACTCCATCTCGGGACCGAGGGCGTAGTAGGCGGTGCCGACGAGGCGGGGCCGGCCCGTCCTGCCGGCGTCGTGCCACGCCGCCAGCGCTTTGTCGACGGCGCCCTTGAACGCCCGCGGCGGGCCTCCGCCGTGGACATACCCGTCGGCGTGGCGGGCAACCCGCATGAAGGCGGCGTCCCCACCGCCTCCGACCAGCAGCCG
>JAYUBK010000225.1:0-4505 GCA_043740835.1 Chloroflexota bacterium | reverse complement strand
AGCACCCGGCCGCTCATGGCGACGACGCCGGCGACTCGCGTCGGCTGCGTCAGCGCCACGTAGAGGCTCATGATCGCGCCCTGGCTGAAGCCCATCAGGTAGCTGCGGCCGGGATCCACGCCGTACTCCTCGGCGACCTCGTCGAGGAACGTGAGCAGGAGACCTCGACTCGCGGCGGCCATCCGGGGGTCGTGCTGGGGCCCCTCCGGCGTGAACTCGACATGGAACCAGGCATGAGCGCCGGGACCGATCTGGTTGGGTGCGCGGGCGCTGATGATCAGGAAGCGGCCGTCAAGCTCCGGTGCGAGCGCGAAGAGGTCTTTCTCGTTGCTGCCGACCCCGTGCAACAGAAGCAGGAGGGGCACTGTCGGGCTGCCGATCGTCGGCTTGCGCACGAGGTGGAAGAGTGAGAGGTCGGCACCCGCGGTCATGCTCCAACCAGTCTATGGCGCGCGCGATCGCGTCCCTAAACTTGCAGCGATGCTGAAGCCCGACGAGGCGCACAGGCCATGGACCGTCACGGAGTTGGCGCGGCAGATCCAGGCCGCGCTCAGTCCGCTCCGCAGTGTCTTTGTCAAGGGCGAGGTCAGCGGAATGAAGCAGTCCGCCAAGGGCCACTTCAGCTTCTCCATCAAGGACGGCATGTCGCTCATCGAAGCCTTCATCTGGGGAAACGACGCCCGCAAGCTGGCCATGCTTCCCGAAGACGGCCAGGAGATGATCTTCCGCGGCCGCGTCGACTTCTGGCCACAGGGTGGCCGGATCCGGCTTGTCGTCGACTACGTCGAGTTCGATGACATTGGAAAACTGCGGTTGCAGCTCGAGATGCTGAAGCAGCGTCTCGAGCTGGAAGGCGCCTTTGCCGCGGATCGCAAGCGCCGGCTGCCCTTTCTCCCCCGGGCCGTGGCGCTCGTCACCTCTCCCACGGGCGCCGTCATCCACGACCTTCAGCAGACGATCTGGGACCGCTATCCGAACATGGAGATCCTCGTCTACCCGGCGACCGTCCAGGGGGCCAACGCCCCCTCGAGCGTGGCCTGGGCACTCCGCTGGTGCAACCGTGAGGCGACGGCCGACGTGGTCATCGTCGCCCGCGGCGGAGGCAGCTTCGAAGAGCTTTACGCCTTCAACTCGGAGGTGGTCGTTCGTGCCGTGCTGGCTTCGAGGATCCCCGTCGTGACTGCCCTCGGGCACACCTCCGACAGGACCCTCGCCGACATGGCCGCCGATGCCGAGTGTCGGACTCCGACAGAGGCCGGGGCGCGCGTCGTACCAATGAAAGCGGACTTGGTCCGTGGCCTCCTCGAACGCTCGCGACGTCTCGAGCGCGAAGGGACAAGGCGCATCCAAACGGGCGCCGACGCCCTCACGCAAAAGCGTTCGCGGCTGGCTGCGGTGCTGCCGAACCTGCTCGCCCAACGTGCCCAGCGGATCGAGCGACTCAAAAAGGACCTCGAGCGACTGAGCCCTGTCCAGCAGGTCGTGCGGCGGACGGCCGACCTCGCCGATCGTCGCCGCCGCCTCGAGTCAAGTGCCGGGCGATCTGTGCAGCAGCGGGGCGCGGACCTCGCCCGCCGTCGCAGCGAGGCCGGCATGCTCCGCCTTTTCAGGGACCGCCTCGACCGAGCCCGGCGGGAGATCGCTCATCGCCACAACCGTCTGGACGCCCTCAGCCCGTACAGGGTGCTGGCCCGCGGCTACAGCATCACCAAGGATGCCGAGACGGGTAGGGTCCTGACCGACACCGCAGCGACCGCCCCCGGGCGCCGCCTGCAGGTGCGCCTTTCCCGCGGCCAGCTCGCTGCAGTCGTCGATGCAACCCAGGAGGACACGAGTTGAACGCTCACCCAACCCCCGCCGCCACTGAAGAGCTGAGCTACGAGCAGGCCCTCGAGCTCTTCGACGCCCGCCTGCGCGCGCTCGAGGAGGGCAACCTCAGCCTCGAAGAGGCCATCGGTGCTGTCGAGGAGGGCCGGCGCTACCTCAAGATCTGCGAAGCCAAGCTTGAGACAGCCCGGCACAAGATCGAGGTCCGGCCGGAGCCCAGCCAGGCGCCGGACGACGCAGCTGATGATGGTGCCCCGCAAAGCAGCCCCGAGGGGAGGCTCCTGTGAGGAAGCTCAAGATCGGCGAGGACGTACTCGGCAGGGACGGCATCCGCCTCGGCCACCTCGACAGGATCGTCGTCGACGAGGGGGCCCACGAGGTCACGCACCTGGTCGTGGCCGATCGTGTCGTCCCGCTCCTGAAGTTCCAGGACGCCGGCCCCGATGGCCTCGCGACCGAGCTAGATGAAACCGAGCTCGAGAGCTTCCCATCGCACGACGAGGAGCCCTATCGCGAGCCCGGGCCCTCCTGGGAGCCGCCCGACGGCTACACGCTCCGCAACTTCCTCACGATCGCGTCAGCGATCCTCGGCCAGGCGCCATACGCGCCTCCTGTGCATGCCGACCTGACTCCCGGTGAGGGTGTCTCCGAGATCACCGCGGGCAGCCCGGTGTGGGTCGATCAGAAGGAAATCGGTCACATCGTTGAGGTGCTGACGGACGATTCCGGCCAGACCACAAACCTCGTGATGGCGCGGCCCGGCCTGGCCGGTGAGCACGTGTTGATCCCGATCGAGAAGGTGATCGAGGTGGTCGGCCCGAACGTCCACGTCGACCTCACCGAGACCGACATCGAACTGCTCGAAACGTTCGAGGGCTGACAGACTCGGAGTCCTCGGCGGTGGCCGGGGGAACGAGCTAGGCCTTTCGCGCCGCCTAGCTCCGAGGCTTCACAGCCGGTCTCTCCGGCTCGGGCTTCGGCTCGTTGAGCGAGTTGAGTGCGAGGGCGGCCGCTGCCTCCAGCTGCTCGTTGGCGACGACAAGTCGCTGGCTGAGGTTCTTGATGACGGCGAGCAGTACCTCGGGGTGGTCCTGGAGGATCACGTTGAGCCGGTCCTTGCGGAGCACTCGGACAGTGGTTGGCGCGAGCGCCTGGGCGCTGGCCGTGCGCGGCTGGTCCGTGAACGGAGCCATCTCCCCCATCACGCTGCTCGGCCCCACCTTGGCCAGCGTAACCTCCCGGGCGCCGTGGTCGCGGTGGATTCGGACCTCGCCTTCCAGCACGACATAGAGCTCGCTGGAGAAGTCGCCCCACTTGAATATCGCCTCACCCTTCACGTAGTGGCGGGTGACCATGAGCTTGTCGATGCTCGCCAGCTGCTCGAGGGTCAGCGTTGCGAAAAGCGGCACTTTCTTGAGCGCGATGAGGTCTTTCATGCTTTCGCCGCTTCTCTCGATGATGGCCTGCGCCGCCCGTTTGACCCAATTGTCCGGATGTCCTTCGAGAAGACCGAGCTCGGTCGCGCTGAGCGGCCTGGCGGCACTCCCGTCGAAACTCTCCGGATCGAGAAGCCGCACGAGCGGATCGACGATTCGACCGGGGCCGAAGTTTAACAGCGTTTCGGTCGCCTCCGCCCTCGCTCCGGCGTCATTCGAGCGGAGCCCCCGTTCCACCCTTGCAAAACCTCTCTTCTCGTGGAGCGCGCGGAGGCCGCCAAACGACATCTCCATCACGTGGTTCTGGTAGTCCTCGAGGGCGAAGCGAAGGGCTGCGAAGCGGAAGTCCTCGCCTCCGGACCCGGCGATGCGGGCGAACGCACGCAGGCGAGCCGCGACCACGGCCGCCTCGAGGCCGATCTCGAGTATCTCCGCGAGGTGCGACTGGGCACGCGCAACTAGGTCGGCGCGCCCGCTGCGCGTGAGCGCCTCGACCGTGGCCACGCCAACTGCCGTGCCGCCTTGAAGAAGGGCCATCGCACGTTCCAGCGCCGCCGGGCACTGGATGGAGGTGGCCTCACCGGCCAGCCTGCGGGTCACTGGATCAGTGCTCGAGAACCCCGCCAGCAGCGAGCTCTCGAACTCCTCCACATTGCCCGCCGGAGGCGCCCAGCGGATTGCCTGACGCATGGCCTCCCGGCGTACCTCGACGTTCTCATCCCGGAGGCAGGCGATGAGCGGATTGGCGGCCCCGGCCACGTCGGCCTTCAGTTTCGCGAAGCTGCGGATGCCCTCGAGGCGCACTCGCGGGCGTGGATCGCCGAGAGCCTCTGCCACCTGGTTCTGGTCCCGCACGAACGAAGCCGCCCAAACCGAGGCGGACTTGGCGTTCTCGTCGTCTTCGCCGCGCAGATCATCGAGGATCGAGCGCGAGCGCGCCCAGCGCGGTTTCGATCCCAGGCCGGCCACGGCCGCGGCCGCCCTCACCCAGGGATCGGGGTCGTGCTCCACCCTCTCGAGCACCGACAGCGGCAGCGTTCCCGGCGGCGCCTGCTGGATGGCGAGACGGCGGACGCGCGGATCCTCGCTCTTGACGAGCTCGGGCGCCATCCTCGCCAGCACGTCGGGCGCCATCCTGCCGAGGGCGGCCGCGGCGAACTCACGCACATTGGCGTCGTCCGATTGGATGAAACCCCTGAGTTCCTCGACTTCAAGCGCACTCGGTCGGCCGAGCGCGAGCTG
>JAYUBK010000224.1:0-4586 GCA_043740835.1 Chloroflexota bacterium | reverse complement strand
AAGGATCAGGCGGTGTGCGAGCGTCGGGCCGGCCAGCGCTTTCACGTCATCCGGGACCACGTAGTCACGGCCGCGGACCGCCGCATACGCCTGCGCCGCGCGCGCGAGCGCGAGCGTGCCGCGGGGTGACGCCCCGAGATAGACGTCGGGGTGCGAGCGCGTCGCGCCGACGATGGCGACGACGTACTGCTTCACTGCTTCCGCGAGGTGCACGTCGCGTGCGTCGGCCTGGGCCCGGAGGAGCTCATCCGCGCCCATGACCTGGGTGATGCTGTCGAGCGGGTGATGGACCCGCTGGGCGTCGAGGATGTCCACCTCCTCCTTGGGCTTCGGGTAGCCGAGCTGCAGGCGGATGAAGAACCGGTCGAGCTGGGCCTCGGGCAGCGGGAACGTGCCCTCGTACTCGATCGGGTTCTGGGTGGCCATGACAAGGAAGGGCGGAGGCAGGATGTGCGTGATGCCGTCGATGGTGACCTGGCGCTCCTGCATCGCCTCGAGGAGGGCGGCCTGCGTCTTGGCGGGCGCGCGGTTGATCTCGTCCGCGAGGAGCAGGTTGGCGAAGATCGGGCCGGGCCGGAAATCGAAGCTGCCGGTGCCCTGGTTGTAGATCGCGGACCCCGTCACGTCCGACGGCATCAGGTCAGGCGTGAACTGGATGCGCTTGAAGTCGAGAGTCGTGACCTGCGCGAAAGAGCGGGCGATGAGCGTCTTGGCAAGGCCGGGGAAGTCCTCGAGAAGGAGATGGCCGTCGGCCAGGATGGCGAGAAGGACGAGTTCGAGCGCCTCGCGCTTTCCGACCACGGCCTTTTCGACCTCGTTGATGATTCGCTCGGACTTGACCAGGACGTCGCGGGGGGTGGCCATCGTGGCTAGAGTGCCTCCAGGGCTTCAACCACGGCCCGCATGTCGCGGACGCTGAGGCCCGGCGTGTCGCGAATCGGGAGCGCGCCGTCGGGCTGGATCAGTCTCCAGAGCGCCGGCCCCAGGGCCGCCTCCGCCGCGGCCGGCTGCATCTCGAGATCGATGCCGCGGCGACCCGCCAACCGCTGACCGGCGACCTCGCGAAGGAGCGGCGTCAGGCGCAGGCGCACGTCGAAGGCACTCCAGGTCGAGAACTGAACCGCCCTTTCCACTTCGGCGAGATCTGCCGGACGCACCGGCGGTGTCGCCTTCTCATGTCGCCACCGAGGACCTGGGATGAGCAGCGGGTCGTAGAGGCCGACGGCCTCGCGGACGAGGACGTTGGCGGTGAGAGCGCCAAGTGCAACCAGCCAGAGCCGGAGTGCAAGGCCGAAGGGGATGGGATGCAGAAGGCCGGCTACGACGAGTGCGACGCTGAGCACAAAAACCGACCAACGGAGGTTCCAAAGGCGCGTCCGCAGCCGCGACGTCATCGGATGCTGCCTGCGAACTTCCCGTCCTGAACGGCGGCCGGCTGCCGGCCCGGCAGGCCGGATCGGATATCGCGCAATGCCTGAATGGCCTCGGCCTTCATCGACGGGTCCACCTCGTGCTGACTGAACTTGGCAAATTGGAAAAGCTCGGTCAGCCGTCGGACTGGACGCTCGTGCACCTGCAGGTTCGAGAGGACCCGTGCCAGGTATTCGAGGGCGGTTTCCTGGAGCCGGCGCGGAAGGCCACCGCCGGCGAGCGCGCCGTTCATCCTGCCGTAGGCGGCGATCACCGCCCGGCGCGAATCGGGGTCCCATTCGAGATCGTCGATCGACTGTTCGACAGCCTCGGCCAACTGCTCCACGAGCCTCTCGCTCCGGCTGCGGGCCCGGAGGCCGAAGGTGCGCCAGAGCCGCCAGCCCACGAGGGCCAGGACTCCGAGCACGACAAACGCCGTGAGCCACTCCGTCCCGCTCGGCAGAGCTGATCCAAGGCCAGGGGGCTTGAGTTTATTGAGGCCTCCGACGCCGGTTCCCTGCTGGATGAGCGGCCCGCCGAGGTGGCGCTGACGGAGATACCAGAGGAACACGAGTGCCGTCCCAAACTGAACCAGCGACGCAATCGTCATCGCCAGCCAGCTGCGCTTCGCGCGCGGCTCACCCCGCTTCTCGCCGTCCGGCCAGAGTGCCCACACCACAAGGGCGATGACGAGTGCCTCCGCGATCGTGATGAGGATGAAGGCGGCCCGGATGAGCGCGGGCCCGTACTCGGTTATCAGCGCGGCCCCGGTGGGTCCGCCGTCGGTTGACGCGCTGCCGAGGGCGATGAGGACCACCAGGCAGACCAGCGCGGCTGCGCTCAGGGCTACCTGGGTTGGCCCGAGCGGAACGAGCGGCCGGTCTCCCATACCTCGCGGCAGCATACCGCCGCCTGCTCGAAGGTCCGTCGGCCCTACTCGCCTGCCTTCCCGTCGGCCTTGACTAACCTTGAAGCACCGCGGGGTTCACCACGTTGATCGGCCGCCCGGCGGAGTAGGCAAGGATCTGATCGAAGACGTCGGAGAATTGGGTCTCGTACTCATCCCGCGTCACGTAGCCGATATGAGGTGTGCATACCGCCGCGTCGAGCATCAGCAGCGGGTCGTCCGTGTTTCGCAGGGGCTCGTCCTCGTAAACATCCACCGCGGCCCTGCCCGGACGTCCCGCTCTGAGGGCCTGGACCAACGCGCCTGGCTCGATCAACGGCGCGCGGCTCGTGTTGACGAAAATCGAGGTTGGCTTCATCGATGCCAGGTCGGCGGCAGTGACGATGCCACGCGTTGCCGGGACAAGGCGCATGTGAAGCGAGAGCACGTCGGACTCTTGAAAGAAGGCCTGCCTGCTGGAGGCGCGGGCATGACCGTCGGCTTCCGCTCGAGCCAGCGATTCGGGCCGCGCCCAGACGACGACCGTCATTCCGAAGGCCCGACCGTAGCCCGCCACCGTACCCCCGATCCGGCCGTAGCCGCAGATCCCGAGGGTCTTGCCTCGGAGCGTATCGCCGACGCCTACCTGCCAGCTACCGGCCTTGAGCGAAGCCATCTGCTGCGGAATTTGCCTAGCGACCGCAAGGATCAACCCCCAGGTCAATTCCGCGGCGGCAAAGGAGGGCGTGCCCGCATGCTGGTTCGACGAAACGATGACTCCCCGCTCGGTGCATGAGTCGATGTCAATGTGCGGATAGACGCTCCGTTGGCTGATGAGCCTCAGCTTTGAAAGTCGCTCGATCAGGGCCTTGCGAACTTCAGTTCGCTCCCGGATCAGGACCAGGGCCTCGGTGTCTTTCAGGCGCTCGGCAAGGACCTCCACCTCCTAGACGTGGTCGGTCCAGATCGTGACCTCGTGGCCATCCAGCTTCCCGAAGCACGGGAGTGATCGGATGGTGTCGAAGTAGTCGTCGAGGATCGCGATCTTCACGACCGAGCCATGGTAGGACAACCGAGCGGCAGTCTGCGGGCGCCGCTGGTCAGCTCCCCTCAAGCTGCGGCTGCGCCTGCAGTACCCGGTACCTGAGTCCGGTCGTGGCGACGTCCTGGCCGGGCATCGGGTAGGGGCCATCCCATCGGGAGCCCGCCCAAACCGACCAGCTCAACGTGTAGTGAACACTGGCCGCCACGCTGAAGCCGTCGGATGACCAGCCTTCGTAAAGGTGTGTAACCGTTGAGCGTCGCGGGTACGGAAGGCCGAAATCGCCGCTCTGTATGGACCCGTCGCCGAACGACCACGTGGCCGATGAGGGGGTGCTGAGGACGCGGTACTGGTTGCCGTTGTACACCTCCTTCGTCGTGCTGGAAGCCGGCGTCGGTTGGATCCAGAACCAGCTGTCCAGACCAACCAGGCCCTGGGGCGAGGGATTCGACGCGATCGTGCCGGCTGTTGGCGGTGCCGGGGGCGCTGGTGGAGGACCCGCGGATCCGGCGCAGGAAACGCCAAACGCGCTGGCGTTGCCAAGCTTGTCGACGGCATTGACGTGGAGACAGGCGGACTGACCGGGTCCCACGGCTGCCATCACCGTCCGCGGCACCGGGCTCTCGCCGGACTGTGTCGGCGGACCGCCGTCGACGGTGATCCAGGACGTGTAGTGGTCGAGGCCCACGGCGAAGTAGTCGAGCCCCGATCCGTCGCCTCCGTCGGCCACGGCATCCCATGAAAAGGTCGCCGAGGACGAGTCCGCAGCGACGGTGCGCGGCTGCGGCACAGCGGGGGGAGTCGAATCGACGTAGATGTCCAGTACGGGCGTGCCGAATTGGTCGGCCATGTAAGGGGCAGGGGCCGAACCACCGTAAACGCCCATTCCACACTCGCCCCCGAAAGTCCAGTTGTAATAGCTCACGTACTGCTTGACGTGCGTCCGACTGGATATACAGCCTCGCCAAACTCGGAACTGAGCCTGAAGCGTCGATTGGCAGCGGCGTTCACGCTCTGACCCAAGAGCGCGTCGGCGGGAAAGAATTCGCGGCCTGGTAGGGGTGGGGGCAAAAGTCCGGCCAAGCCCTGCAGATTGACTTTTGCCCCCCACACCCCCGGTCCCTAAGCCTACTTCCAGAGTCGCCGCCCGAATCCAATCCTCGCGAGGGCACGGCCCACGACGATGTTCTTGGCCCTCCGCGTCGCCGTCCTCGGGCTTCTGAGGCTCTGTACCGTGGCCGCGACGCG
>JAYUBK010000223.1:0-14297 GCA_043740835.1 Chloroflexota bacterium | reverse complement strand
CGATGTTTCCGGGGTTGCTCGTCAGCAGGTCTGTGAAGCGCAGGACCGCCCGCTCGAGGGGATCGAAGACATTTGCGTGCCGCCTACCTCCCGGGTCCCGTAATGCTGCGACCTGCTCTTCGGTGCAGCCTCGCCGCCTCGCCGAGGCGGTATGTGAGCGAGTTCAATACTCGCAGCCGTTGAGGATCGAGACCCTGAGATAAGCGAGGTCCTTGAGCTTCTCCGGCAGCTTCGAGTCGGCCGCCCAGACCGCGCCGCTGAGCTGGTTGTAGGCGCGGAGGACTGCAGGCTTGTGGGCAAGCATCCGCATGAATGGCGAAACCGCCGTACCGCCGGCGACCATCGCGTCGAAGATGCGAGTGACCGCCGGGTCGGCGACGTCATCGGAAACGGGCTTGATTGGCATGTTCGACAGTCTGCGCGCCTGCGCTGCTCAACAGTCGTCGAGGAGGCAAGGCCCCTCGCCTGATGAGGTGACCATCAACGCAAAAGAAGAGCGGCCCGTCGCTCGAAGCGCGATGATCTGCTGGTGACTCATCCCATCCGGATCGGCCTCAAGCTGTCGCAGGACGCCTCGGCTGACGTGCTGCAGCGGGTCTGGTCGACGGCCGACCAGGCCGGCTTCGATCATTGCTGGGCGTTCGACCACCTTGCCAGCATCGGGCCGGCCGGACCCGATCGGCCCGTTTTTGACGGTTGGACCTTGCTCGGCGCGATGGCGATGGCGACGTCGCGCGTCCGCATCGGTCTGCTCGTAACCGGGATCACCTACCGCAGTCCGGCACTACTGGCAAAGCTGGCTGTCACCGTCGACCATCTTTCGGGCGGCCGGCTTGAATTTGGCGTCGGGGCCGCCTGGGCCCAGAACGAGCACGAGATGTACGGGATCGAAGGACTCGACCATCGAGTCGGCCGGCTCTCCGAGGGACTGCAGGTGATGAAGCTGCTGTGGTCCCAGGAACGCTCCGACTTTTCGGGTCGCTATTACACGCTTCGGGATGCAATTGCGAACCCGAAGCCGCTCCAGAGCCCGCACCCACCGATCTGGATCGGAGCCAGTGGCCCCAGCACGCTGAAGCTCACAGCCCGGCACGCCGACGTGTGGAATGCACCGGGCCCGGTGGGCGGCTCGGTTGCGGCTGCGCTCGAAGCGTCCCGTCAGTTGGACGACGCCTGCGTGGCAATCGGACGCGACCCGGCCGAAATCCGTCGGTCGGTGCAGCCCCACTTCGACGGCAGCGATCCAGCCGCATGTGTGGAGGAACTGGCGAAGTTCGCCGAAGCCGGGTTCACGGAGTTGGTCGTGTATCTGGGGCGCACTGACCCGGTTCGCGACGCCGAGGTCGTCGCCGAATACGTGTTGCCGGCAGTCCGAGCCGCGACCCGCAGGTAAGCCCTCCCCGCGCCGGACTCTGATCAGCGGATCGAGCCGGGGAGGCCATCGCCATGACGTGGTCGCCGAGGCGGGTGGGCCGGCTAACGCTACTTTAAGGTTGCGCGCCCAGAGTGCGTCTCATGAACAGATCGCGCCTTGTCCTCCTCCTTGCCGCCGCCTCGATGGTTGGCGTCGTCGCCTGCAGCGGTCCCTCGATTCGCCTTGCGACGGCGACGGAGATCGCCCAGGCGCAGGTCAAGCCCACTCCCGCCGCCACGACCGTTCAAATCGGGGTCGTCCCGGCGCCATCGACCACCGCCCCGATCCCCGGGTCGGGCGCACTCAACCAGTTCCAGGAGCAGCTTCGGGCGGTCTCTGATGCGTTTCTCCCATCGATCGTCGAGATAACGACGAACACCGGCCTCGGGTCGGGGATCGTCTTCGACGCCAGCGGCGACATCGTCACCAACTACCACGTCGTTGAGGGGGCGAAGAGCCTGACCATCACCGCGTCCGACGGCAAGCAGGAGACTGCGACGATCGTCGGCACCTATGCCAACAACGATCTCGCCGTGATCCGCGTGGCCCCCGCCGGCGACCTCAAGCCGGCGACCTTCGCGGACGCCTCACTGGTCAAGGTCGGCGATGTCGTGCTCGCCGTCGGCAGCCCCTTCGGGCTTGGCGACACGGTCACCGAGGGAATCATCAGCGCCATCGGCCGGACTCAGTCGGAAGGAAATGGCGTCGTGCTCAGCGGGCTACTCCAGACCTCGGCGCCGATCAACCCGGGCAACTCCGGCGGCGCCCTCGTCGACCTGACGGGCAAGGTCGTCGGCATCCCGACTCTCGCCGGCGCCGACAGCAAGTCGCCGAACCAAACCACGCAGGGCATCGGATTCGCGATCAACAGCACCCAGGTGACGACGATCGCCCGGCAGCTCATCAGCGGCGGCACGGTGACGCACACCGGCGTCGCCTACATAGGTGTCACCACCAAATCCACCACCGGCGGTGCCGGAATCGGCAGCGTAGCGGCCGGCAGCCCGGCCGAAAAGGCCGGAATCCAGGCGGGCTGGACCATCACCGCTGTCGGTGGGCACGCGGTGCCCGACACCGCCGGTCTGAGCCAGGTCCTGGCCGGGTACAAGCCCGGCGACAAGGTGCAGGTGTCGGTGACCCTTGCCGATGGATCGAAAAAAACGGTCACACTTACGCTCGGCGAGCGCCCGGCGAACCCCTGAAAGGAAGGAGAAACATGCAGGACTTCTCTCAGCCGCCGCTCACCCCCCAGTTCCAGACTGTCGCGCATACCCAGGGCGCGTCGCCTCTGGAGGAGGTCCTCTTCGAGGTCAAAAGGCTGATCGTGGGCCAGGAGCGGCTTCTCGAGCGCGTCCTGGTGGCGGTCCTGGCCCAGGGCCACGTCCTCATCGAAGGTGTTCCGGGCATCGCCAAGACCGCGACTGTCAAAGCGGTCGCATCCGTTATCGGCTGCTCGTTCGGCCGCGTCCAGTTCACGCCCGATCTCGTGCCCGCCGACCTCCTGGGAACCCGCATCTATGATCCCGGGAAGGCCGCTTTCACCACCGAGCTGGGGCCGGTCTTCTGCAACCTCCTGCTCGCCGATGAGATCAACCGCGCTCCTGCCAAGGTCCAGTCCGCTCTTCTCGAGGTCATGCAGGAGCACCAGGTCACCATCGGCCATGAGAGCTTCAAGACTCCCGAACCTTTCACAGTCCTGGCGACCGAGAACCCCATCGAGGCGGACGGCACGTACCCCCTGCCCGAGGCACAGGTCGACCGTTTCATGCTCAAGGTCCTTGTCGGCTACCCGACCCTCGGCGAGGAGGTCATCGTCGCCCAACGCATGACAGGCCCAGCCATCGAGCTTCGCCAGGTCCTCACCGTCGAGCAGCTGCGCGACATGCAGGCCAAGGTGCTGGCGACATACATAGACCCGGCGGTCGTCGCCTACGCCGCCAAGCTGACCACGGCCACCCGGCAGCCGGCGGAGTCGGGCCTCAAGGAGTTCGCCGGTGCCATCGCCTATGGCGCAAGCCCCCGCGCGACGATCCACCTGATCTCCGCTGCACGTGCCCTTGCCTTCATCCGTGGTCGCGGATACGTTCTCCCGCAGGACGTCATCGATGTCGCGCCCGAGGTCATCCGCCATCGCCTCCTGCTCAGCTACGAGGGGATCGCGGCCGGAGTGGACACCGAGCAGATCGTCACCGCTCTCATCGAGCGCAACCCCGCGCCGAGGATCGACCTCCGCGATCGCACCGCCTGAGAAGAGTGCTGGAACGCACTCGTCCCCCCATCGAGGAGCGTCTCGGCCGGCTGCGCTGGCCCGTCAGAGGCCGCCTCGGGCGCCACGCGTCGGGTGACGAACGCTCGCGCCAACTCGGGCCCGGCCTCGAGTTTGCCGGGACTCGGGAGTACGTTCCCGGCGACGACCCGCGCCTCATCGACTGGAACCTCACCGCCCGCTCCAACCACCCGTACATACGCCAGGCGCACCCTGATCGCGGACTCGATGCCTGGATCCTGGTCGACGGCAGTCGCTCCCTGGACTGGGGCACCGCGCTTCAGTTGAAGAGGGACACCGCCGCCGAATTGGTGGCGGCCTCCTCAACCCTTCTGGCGCGCCATGGCAATCGGGTCGGCGCGATCATGTTCGACAGGACGGTGCAGCGGGTTATTCGGCCGAAGTCCGGACGGCGGGCCCGCGAGTCGCTCCTGGCGGAGCTGAAGAAGCCCTACGGCCAGGACGGCGACGGCGTGACCGACCTGGCGGCCGTCCTCGCCCTCGTCAACCGGTTGGTACGCCACCCCTCATTGCTCGTCGTCGTCAGCGATTTCATGGCCGCCGACGGCTGGCAGCCAGCGCTGCGAGTGCTCGCACTTCGTCACGAGGTGGTGACGGCAATCGTCTCCGATCCCCGCGAGAGCGACCTTCCCGATGTGGGGCTGGTCACGTTCGAGGATCCCGAGACGGGAATCCAGATGGATGTCGACACCCACAGCCCCAAGCTGCGGCGGAAGTTTCGCGAAGCCGCCATCGAGCGTGATGCGGCGCTGCGCAAAGCCCTCCGCGGCGCCCATGCAAGCGTGCTCGAGATGAGCACCAGCGAAGAGGTGCTTCCCCAGTTGCTGCGCTTTTTCAGGGAGTCCTCGGCGCTCGCGCGCCGGCGCCCGGTGGCGGTGCGAACGGCATGACATTCCTCAACCCGGCACTCCTCACCCTCCTCCTGCTGGCCCCCGTCCTCGTCCTTCTTTATGTGCTGGCCCAGCGCCGCCGCCGGACCTACGCCATCCGCTTTACAAACCTCGCGCTCCTCGCCTCAGTGGCGGGGCGGCGTCCCAACCTCCGCCGTCACATCCCGTCCTTTCTTTTCCTGCTGGGTCTGGCCGGCCTCGTCATAGGCTCCGCCGGACCGGTGCTGAACCTCGAGGTCTCGCGCCAACGGGCCGACGTGATGCTCGTGATCGACGTGTCCGGCTCGATGGAGGCCACTGACGTGCTCCCCTCGCGGATTGGGGCGGCCCGCAGCGCGGCGCGGACGCTCATCAACTCGCTGCCCGGAAACGACCGCATCGGGCTCGTCAGCTTCAACAGCCGGGCGACGGTCGTGGTACCGCTGACTGAGGACCATGGCTCGGTGTCACGGGCGCTCAACACGCTGCGCCCCGGCGGCGGCACCGCAATCGGCGACGCCATCGCGGCCGCTGTCGCTCAGTTCGAGCCAAGCTCGGCGGCATCCTCGGCGCGACGAATCCCCGGCCTCATAGTCCTCCTGACTGACGGGGCATCCAATACGGGACTCAATACCGCGGCGGCGGCCGAGCGAGCCCAGCAGGCGGCGATAAAGATCGACACCATCGGCGTCGGCAGGCGTGGCCAGCCGACCTTCGTTCGTGGGCAGCAGGTCGAGGGGGTCGACGAGACGGCGCTCCAATCGCTGGCATCGGTGACGGGAGGCGGTTACTTCTACGCCGATGCGGCGGGCCAGCTGGACAGGATCTACGCCTCTCTCGGCTCCAGCTTCGCCTGGCAGTTCGTTCGCATCGACCTGACTGGGCTGGTGCTCATTCTGGCCAGTCTCGGCCTCCTCGCCGGCGGGCTCCTCAGTCTCCGCTGGTTTCGGATTTTGCCTTAAGGCGACCCCAGGTGGAGCCGCGACGTCGGCCGAATGGCGGAATGTGCTCGGTGGGCGTTCGGGTTCCAGCAGAGTGATCGATTTCCGGCCCCTCCGTACCCACGAGCGGACCATCCAGGAGCTGGCCGAGGGGCTCAAGCTCGAAGACCTTGCCAACCTCACCAACGAGATGGTCGACGCCCAGCTCGCGGCCATCGCGCAGGCTGTCGATGAGGACGTGGTCTTCGTCCCATACGACCCCGGCGCCAACGACCCGTTCGCGAGCGACCCCAGCCTGGTCGATCTCTCCTGGACCCTCGGCCACGTGATCGTCCATGCCACGGCGTCGTCGGAAGAGTCGGCGGCCCTCGCGCTGACGCTCGCCCGCGGCCTCGAGGTGACAGGCCGATCGCGCTACGAAACTCCCTGGGAGGAGGCGACGACAGTCGCCTTCCTGCGCCGCCGTCTCGAGGACTCGCGCCGGATGCGCCTCTCCATGCTCGAGGCCTGGCCCGACCCGGCCCACATCGACAACTACTACTCGACGTCCGAGGGTCGGCCCCCGATGAATGCCCTGGGGCGATTCCTGTCCGGGCTCTCCCATGACGACTCGCACGTCGGCCAGATCCGCGGAATCATGGCGCAGGGATTGGCCCGGCTTCCCTGCTAGTCGCCCTCGCTCGCTCTATTCGGCGCCTTCCGCGAACCTCAGCACGGCTTCGATGAAGGCGTTCGGGGCGTCGAGGTGAACCATGTGGCGAGTTCCCGGGATTGCCTCGACCTGCCAGCCCAGCTGCCGCAGCCGCTCGGCGTTGGCCGGCGGGACGAGGTCACTCGGGTCGGCCAGCAGCACGAGTGAGGGCCGGGTCGGGGGAGTTGTCGGCGTGTGGTCGATTTCAGCGCCCGTCAGGAAGCCGTCGACGGTGGCTGCGTCCCAGCGCTGGAAGCCGGCGTGGCGGTTCGCGACGTCCTCCTCCACCCAGGTCGGGTTGGCGGCGGCGACATCCTCCCGCGTCTGCGTCCTGCGCGAGGCGAAGGAGGCCCGTACCGCCGGCTGGATCGCAGCGGGGAGGAGCCAGGCGGGATCTTCGTAGATAGCTCGCTTTGGCAGCAGCCGCTCGCCGGCAAGCAGGAGTGCAACGCCGCCCAGGGAATGGCCGAGGGCGACGTCGGCACCGCGGGGCAACGAGTCGACGAGATCCTCGGCCCACTCGGCGACCGAGTAGGCGCCTCGCGGGCTCCTGCCATGTCCGCGGAGGTCGGGCGCGAGCACCCGGTAACCCCGGGAGACCAGGGCCTCGGCAGTCGCGATCCAGGTGAGATTGCTGTTGCTGAGCCCGTGAATGAGGAGGGCGGTGCGATCGCCGCGCCCCCATTCGTCCAGGTGAAGCTTCATGTTGGAAGCCAAGTGTGAGCTATCGGCCCGACGGCGCGGCACTGACAAACCGGCCCGTCCGCGGAGCTTTTTGCATATCAAGACAATCACTGTTATGGTGGATTGAATGTCCATAACAGGTTGGCTGATAAACCTCGTCGCCTCCGGGGGCCTGCTCGCCATCTTCGTCACCATGGCCGGCGAAAGCGCGGGGCTCCCCATCTCGAGTGAGATCGTCGTTCCCCTCGGCGGCTACTTCGCTCAGCAGGGCAAGCTGTCCTTCGTCCTCGTCGTGGCAGCGTCCAGCCTAGGCAACCTGGGCGGCTCCCTGGTCGCCTACCTGCTCGTTCGTCGTTATGGCGAGCGCTTCATCCTCGGTCCCGGAAAGCGACTGGGCCTGAGCCGCGGCCATATGCGGCTGGCCAACCGCTTTTTCGACAAGTACGGGCTCTGGGCTGTGTTCGTGGGACGGCTTCTGCCGATCATCAGGACCTACATCTCCTTCCCGGCCGGGCTTGCCGACATCAAGCTCGTGCCGTTCTGCGTCGCGACGATCCTCGGCGCGGTGCCCTGGAACCTTGCGCTCGCCTACGCCGGCTACAAGCTTGGACAGCACTACGACACGATCGGAAAGTACCTCGGACCCGTCAGCATCCCGATTGCGATCCTCGTCGTGATCGTCCTGGTGGCCGGGTACATCCACGGCAGGAGGCTCGGAGAGGAAGAGGACGGCAAACCGCTCGAGGAACCGACGAGGAAGATCGCCGGCTGAGGCCGCGGGGCGGGTCTAGCCTCCGATCAGGCGGATAGCCTCGGCCGTGTTGTAGCCATGAAGGTGGAGGAGCACGATGCCTCCCCGCGCCTTGGCCGTCGTCGCGATCCGATCGGCCTGGGCGCCCGCCCAGTCCCGGGAATCGACATCCCACAGCATCGTCGTCAACCCGAACTCGGCGGCGATGCGTGCAATGCGACCTCGGGGTCCGTCCCAGGCGCCATAGGGCGGCCGGAAGTATGGGCAGCCCGCGAAGACCCCGGCGCCGATCTCCCAGCGCACCTGGGCATCGCTCAACCGGCGCAGGTCGGGATGGCTGTAGGTGTGGTTGCAGACCGTGTGCCCGGCCGCTTTGAGCGTGTCGACCAGCCATGGATAGTGGTCACGGCATTGGCCGGTGATGAAAAAGATGCCCTGCCGCTTCACCGCGGCGAGCGAGTTGACGATGGCTTCCATCTGGTCGGGGCTTGCGCAATCGTCGAACGTCAGCGTCAGCGCGTCGCTGTGCCCGGCCTGGATGCTCGGGAAGGGCGCGTAGGCGCCAAGTCTCGCGATTGGGATGAACACGCCCACGGCCGCGTCGAAGGGGCGCTCGCTGAAAGGTACGGGTGGGGGAGGCGGCGGAGGCTCGGGTGGCGGCGGGATGACCTCCTCGACGATTCGCTCGCCATCGGCGAAGGGCGGCCGCGGGATGGCGCCGGTTGAGAACGGTCCGGTGGCCGAATCGCGCAGGGAAACCGCGAGCGGCAGCCGCTGGAGATTCTGCGCCGACGCGTCGACCGGGCCCGATAGGGCGAGCAGGGTCAGCACCATTGAGGCGGCCATTACAGGAACGTGGTGAAGGGGCCGTCGGGGCATCTGGGCCTGCACACGGTACTGGAACGGCGACCGGAGTGCACGGCCCGTGTTTGAGGGCCCTCCTCCCCCACGGGAGCCAACCGCAAACTGTTCGCCAACCCACAAGCGCCCCGTGGTCGTCCGGTACCTTCAACACGATGAAAAATCCGGCAGTGCTGGGGACCCCCCGCCGCAGCGGCCCACCCGCTGCCCACGCCGACATCGCCGACCACCGACAGCGCTGATGGCGAGTGTGCAGAGCCGGCGCACCATCAAGGTCCGCGGGGGGCATCTCGGTCCAATCCTCGTTTGGGCCCTCGTCTTTGCCGACATCGGCACCTCCGTCTATTACGTGCCCGGCATCCTATACGGGCAGTACGGGACTCGCTCCGCGCTCTTCGTGACGATGACTATGGGGGTCTTCGTGCTCCTCTGCATCAAGTACGCGGAGGTCGCCTGGCGCTACCCGGAGGGGGGAGGGGTGGTGACCGTCGCGTCGCGTGCCCTGCATCCCTTCGTCGGGCTGCTGGGCGGCCTCTTCATCCTTGTCGACTACTACCTCACCGCTGCTCTGAGCGCCCTCTCCGGCGTCTTCTACCTGGCCGTCGTCGCGCCACAGCTGACCGCCGTCGCCGTGCCCGTGACCATGACTGCCCTGGTTCTCCTCGGGTTTCTCAATGCGTTTGGAATCAAGGAGAGCGCGGGCGTGAGCGCCGTCTTTGCAACCGCTGCTGCGGCCGGACAGCTGATCGTCGTTGGGGCGGTCGCCCTTCACCTCGGGCCGGCGGGGATCGTGGAGAGCTTCCGCCAACTGGGGCGGGGTGCGGCCCTCACGCCGGTGACCCTTGTGACAGGCTATTCGGCGGCCTTTCTCGCGTTCTCGGGGCTCGAAAGCATCGCCCAGATCGCTCCCGCCATGAAGGAGGTCCGCCGCGTCGTGGCCTATCGCGCGATGGGCCTCGTGATCATCACCATCGCCGCTACGAGCCCGCTGCTCACGCTCTGGTCAACGACTCTCCTCGACGGGAAGAACTCCGACCCCAACCAGTTCGTCTCCCTCCTCGGCGCACACATCGCGGGCTGGATGCTGGGCGACTTCGTCGCGATCAGCGGCGCCCTCCTGCTCGTATTCGCCTCCAATACGGCCATCATCGGTGCCTACCACGTATTTGTCGCCTTGACGCGGATGGGCTTCCTGCCCCGGGTCCTCGAAAAGCGCAACCGCCTCCGGGGCACTCCGCACTGGGCCATCCTTGCCGCCGTCGTGCTGCCGATCGTCATCGTGGGGCTGACCAGCGGCAACGTGAACCTCCTCGGCGACCTCTACGCCTTCGGTCTCCTGGGGGCGTTTGTACTCACCTGCCTGGCCCTCGACGTTGTCCGCCGGAGGGAGACGGTGGGGCGGCGAAGCCTCCTCCAGCGGGCAGGCTACGCACTGGGCGTGCTGACCACGGTGCTCGTCCTCGTAGCCTGGTCGGTGAACCTCATCGCCAAGCCCCTCGCAACCGCATTCGGAGGCGGGCTGACCGTGCTCGGCCTCATCGTGGGCTACTTCACCTATAGGCGCGCGAGGTCTCACCGGCCAGCCGTCTTCCCGGTGCCCTACCAGCCGGACCAGGCTGCCGCCTCGATCGCGGAGGCCCTCAGGGGCAGGCCCGCGGAGGTCATGGCGATCCTTCCGCATGACACCGATCGGGCCGTTTCCGTGATCGGCGACGCGATGTCGGCGGCGTCCGGTGGACGCATCGTCTTCATCTACCAGGGACACCGGCGTCCAGCCGGCGCGGCGGAGTTTCGCGAGGTCGCCGACCCTTACCTCAAGGACTACAGCGCCCAGGACGCCTTCGCGAGGGCCGAGTCGATGGCGCGCAGGTCGACACCCGACCGCCGCTACGTGTACCTGCCGGGGAACCTGAGACGCGAGATCGTGGGCGAGGTCTGGAAGGAAATTGGACCTCGCGAGACGATCGTGACGGATGAGGACTATGACCTCTTGCCTCCGATCGCTCTCGACCGCGTCCGCCGCCATGTGACCGACGGAGGCGTCATCCTCCACCTCTTCACGAGCCGCATGCGCAAGTTCGTGGCGGCCCCTGCCTGAGGCACGCCCTCCGGACGGCTCCCTGCTCAGACGCCGATCAGCTGCTCCACGGCCTCGACGATCACCGGGGCCTCCGGCTCGGTCTTGTGCCGGAAGCGGCGAACGACCCTGCCGTCCCTGCCGATAAGGAATTTCTCGAAATTCCACGCGACATTGCCGGCTTTGCGGGAGTCGTCGGGCGACTCGCTCAGGACTTTGTAGAGAGCGTGCTGATGAGAGCCCTTGACGTCGAGCTTTTGGAAGAGCGGGAAGCTGACGCCGTAGTTGAGGCTGCAGAACTCCTGGATCTGTTCCCCGCTGCCCGGTTCCTGCCCGAAGAATTGGTTGCACGGAAAGCCGAGGATCGTGAAGCCCCGATCGCGGTAGGTTTCGTAAAGCCGCTGCAGGCCCGCGTACTGAGGCGTGAAGCCGCACTTGGAGGCGACGTTGACGGCCAGCACGACCTGGCCCTCGTAGTCGCTGAGGCGAGCGGGCTCTCCGTTGATTGTCTTGAGCTCGATGTCGTGGATGGAGCGACCGGTGGTCGTTTCGTTGGTCATCTGGCCTGTAGTCATCTCGCCTGTAAACGGCTCGCGCGCCCGAAACCATTCCCGATTCGCTCGGCTACGGTTGGTCGATGAGGCGAAGCCCCGGGCTGTTGGCGCTTGTCCTGCTTGTCGCGGGGTGCTCCGGCGGGGCCGTGGGCACGCGCTCGACACCCGCGCCGAACGCCACGTCGAGCACCTCACCGTCAGCGGCGCCGGCTCCGTCTCCAGCGCCTTCGCCCGCCCCCGCCGACGACTGGCCGATGTTCGCCCACGATGGCGGCCGCAGCGGAGCGGGGCCCGCCACGCCGGCCTTCAACGGGGTGACCCTGGCCTGGGCGGCGACGCTTGATCAGCAGGTCTACGCGCAGCCGCTCCATGTCCGCGGGCAGGTCGTCGTCGCGACGGAGAACAACAGCGTGTATTCGCTCGACGCAACCTCCGGGGCCGTCCGGTGGTTGGCGCATTTCGGGGACCCCATCCGCGGCTCGGCGTTGCCCTGCGGTTCCATCGACCCCAGTGGGATCACCAGCACGCCAGTCACCGATACTGCTTCGGAGACCATTTACGCGGTCGCCTATCTGGCGCCCTTCCACCACGAGCTCTACGCGCTCGAACTGGCGACCGGTGCGGTGCGGTGGCACCTTCCGATCGATCCCCCGGGCACGGCTCCGCGGGTTCTTCAGCAGCGCGGGGCGCTGAGCCTGGTCAACGGTCGCGTCTACGTGCCGTTCGGCGGCCTTAACGGCGACTGCGACAAGTACAAGGGCTGGGTCATGGGAGTCGCGGCGGACGGCGCCGGCCCTCTTTTCAGCTACCAGGTTCCGACCAGCCGCGAGGGTGGAATCTGGGCGACCGCAGGGATGTCGGAAGACAAGGCCGGGAACCTCTACGCCGCGGTCGGCAACGCGGCCTCCACGACGACTTTCGACTACGGCAATTCGGTGCTGCGCCTGACGCCCGACCTCAAGGTCGCCGACTATTGGGCACCGGCGGACTGGGCTGCCCTGAGCCGCGCCGACGCCGACATCGGCTCTATCGCGCCCATCCAGCTGCCCGGCGGCCAGCTCTTCCAGGCCGGTAAGGCCGGCGTCGGCTACCTGCTCCGAGCCTCCGCGCTCGGCGGCATCGGCGGACAGGTCTTCTCGGCACCGATCTGTGACGGGGGCGCCTTCGCGGCCTCGGCCTTTCGCGGCGGCGTCATCTACGTGCCGTGCGGTGGGGGCATCGTCGCCCTCACTCTCGGTGCTGACCGCTTCGATATAGCCTGGCGGGCGGCCGGCGGCTGGCCCCCGATCGTTGCCTACGGTTCGGTGTGGACGCTCGCCGGATCGGCCTCGGCCACGCTCCTCCAACTGGACCCGGCGACGGGCGCCGTGAAGTCCCGGACGGTCATCGGGGCAACCAATCACTTCAGTACGCCGTCCGCCGCCGCGGGTCGTCTCTATGTCCCGGCGGGCAACCGGATCATGGCCTTCGTACCGGCCGCCTGATCCCGGTCGGACGGGTACCATAAGCCGGTTCGGGGAGTAGCGCAGCCCGGTAGCGCACTTGACTGGGGGTCAAGGGGTCGCGGGTTCGAGTCCCGCCTCCCCGACCACAAGCCTCCAAAAGCACCCGTTTCGTATTCGGCGGAACCCCGTTGGAGCCCTCTGGGAGCCACGTAGGCACCCCCTTGGAACCTCCCCGGAAAAGGCCGAATTAAGTGCTCCCGGGGACGGTCCTGCCACCAGGAGGTGCGCAGAATGGCGCATATCAACGCGGCGCTGACGGTCATCCGGGGAACCCACGACTCCCGCCCCAGTTCACAGCTGGAGGCGGCCTACGCCCATTTCCGGCTGGACCGCCAGGGCAACCTGGTGACGCCCCGGGACGCTCGAGTACTACGACTACATGCTCGGGCCCTTCCTGGCCTGGCTCCGCGAGACCACGCCCGATGCGCTGGCCTTCGAGCAGGTTGACGTCGGGGTTCTGCGCCACTACCGAGCCCACCTGGCCGAGCGCCCGAGCCGCAACGGTGGCCGGCTCCAACCGGCAACCATCCTCGACTCCCATCGCGCCCTCGCGACCTTCTTTCGCTGGGCGCGCGCCGAGGGGTACCCGGTCGATGCCCGGATCCTCGAGCTGAAGCGCCCGCGTGTCCCCGACAAGGAGCCCGACGTCTATCACATCGCCCAGCTGCGCCAGATCCTCGCCGCCTGCAACCAGGCCGTTCCCCAAGAGGAGATGGCGGTGCGGATACTCGTCGGGTCGGGCGTCCGCGTCACCGAGCTCTGTGGCCTCGCCACCGAGGCCCCCGACGGCCTGCCCGACCTGATGCTCGACTCACTCGGCCGGGGCCGTGTCGAGCTCCGGGGTCGTCTGGGGAGTGTTCGGCCCCCGGCTTCGCTGACCACGGGCCCCCGTATTTCGACCTGCTGATGCCCAAGACCCTATTCCAGGTCATCTTCCTGGTCGTCTACGCCCCGGGGATCTTGGGCAGCCAAATCGCGGGCTGGCCGGTTTTCTCAGCCTTGGCCATCGATTTCGGCACCGTGTCGATTCTGGTTGGGATTTTCCTGGCCTGCTCGTTAGTGTCAATGGGTTGGGCCGGCCAGTGGCTGGTGAACGGGGTCCTCGCTCAGTGGGCGGGAACCCGCAAGGACGCAGTGTCTTGAGACGGGGCGCGGGGAGAGTTTGTTGAGGTGAGGTGCTCGAACCCGACCGGGCGCCCGCGTCATACAATCGGTGCACTTACGTGATACGATACGGCGCGAGATGAAGAGCGTCAGGCTGGATGGTGAGCTGGAGACCCGCCTCCGGCGTGCGGCCGAGTTGGCCGGGATCTCCGAGTCCGAGTTCATCCGTCAAGCGATCGACGAGCGCGCCACCGCGACCTTGGGTGGGAGTTTGGAAGACCAACTGGCAGGCCTGGTCGGCGCGATCAGGTCGGAAGGGGGTCGTGCGGCTGCGGCGCATCAGCGCTTCGGTGACTTGCTCAGGAAGCGCACCGGGAGGAAGTCGGCGTCGCGACCCTGACCGACACTGGGCCGCTTGTCGCCCTCATCGACGCCGGCGAGCCGGACCACCAGCGTTGCCGGGCAACTCTGGCTCGCCTTTCGACTCCCCTGATCACCACCTGGCCGGTGCTCACCGAGGCCATGTACCTGCTTTCCGACGCTGGGGGCTGGCCGGCCC